>DATKAX010000289.1:0-7596 GCA_035514595.1 Burkholderiales bacterium | reverse complement strand
TGACCTGCTCGCGAGCATCTTCCCCGAGCTTGAGCAGGCGCTCGACCTCACCGCCAAGGCACCCCTGGTGTTGCTCAGCACGTTCGTGACGCCCTCGCAGCTGCGCCAGGCGAGCGACGCGCGCCTGCGCAAGCTCTTCGGCCCCCGGGCCAAACATCCGTACGTCACCGAGCTGATCGCCACAGCGCGCGCCTGCGCCCAGCGCCAGCCCATGCAGCTCCCGGGAGAGAGCCTCACCGCAAGCCTCATCCGCGAGCTCGCCTTGGAGGCGCTGCAAGCTATGGAGAAGCTCGCTGGCTTCGATACCCAAATCGAGCAGCGCCTTGCCCGCCACCCTGATGCGGCCCTCATCCGCAGCCTGCCCGGCATGGGGGCCGTGCTCACCGCAGAGTTCATCGCCCAGGCAGGCTCCATCGAGCGATTCAAATCCTCCGATGGCCTCGCGGCCGCAGCCGGGCTCGCCCCGATCCTTCGCCAATCCGGCAAGGTGCGCTTCCTGCGCCGCGCCGCCGGCGGCAACAAGGACCTCAAGCGCATCTTCTACCAGTCGGCCTTCGCATCGCTTCGCTGTCCGCAAAGCAAGGCCTTCTACGCGCGCAAACGGCAGGAGGGCAAGCGCCATCATCAAGCTGTCCTCGCTCTCGCCAGGCGTCGCGTCAATGTCCTGTGGGCAATGCTGCACAACCGCCAGCCCTTCTCCCCGCACCCCTCTTCCAAAAGCGGTTGACAAAGACATTAGGCTGCCTCCCTAGGTTGACGATGACTTGGTGGAATAAAGCGAAACCGCTCCGTCACGGAATGCGGCGCGCGCTCCCGCCGGGTCCCAACGTGGTCCTTGGCCGTCGGCGACGACGTACCACTGTATTCTCAGGGCTCGCAGCATCGCCATCGCCCGGTCGTGATCGGTCTCCCGGTCGACCTGTCGGAGCGCCGAGAGCCGGGTCGCGACCACTGCTTTGCGAGCGCCGTCCTTGATCATCTCGAGGTGGGGCCGCGCCAGGTACGTCGGCACGCCGCTCAGCGCGCATACCCTTACGGCGAGGTCGACCACGGCGAAGTCCTCCTTCGAGCCGCTCACCGCGAAGGTGTCTCCCGGAAGTGCGTGCTCGCGCAGGAATGCGCTCGCCTGGATCAGCCCGGGCTCTATGCGCAACGCGAGATGCGGCGGCCCGCCGGTGAACTTGGGCCGAGCCATGGCCTCGGCGTTGACCAGCGCCGAAGGCAGAATGGCCAGCGAGCCCGCCAGCATCGCAGGCCACAGCCTGTGCACCCAGCCGCGGGCACGCGCCGCAAGACATCGCAGGGCGAGGCACACCGTCCAGATCGCGGCGCACGCGTAGAGCAGTACGACGGGGCGATCGATGAGTTCCGGGCCGCCTTCGGCCCAGGTCACCGGCGCGAACAGCATCAGCAGCAGCCAGCCGTACGCGAGGAAGGCCGGGAAAGCGTCGATGGCCCGCAGTTCTCCGCAACGGTGGGCGAGGATGGCGGCGGCTGGCAGGAGCAGCACGAATGCGCCGAGGGCCGCCAGGACGGCGAGCAGAATGCCGATGGGCAGGCTGTACCACCATGGATACCAGCTCACCAGGTCTGCGTAGACGCCGGTATACGCCGTCGGCTCGTTCCAGTTGTGGAGCAGCTCCAGGAACCTGGGTAGCGCAGGGCCCCCGAACCTCCAGTGGATCGAGGACGCCAGGCTCGCGGTGGCCGAGGCGGCACCCAGAGCCAGAGCGAGCCAGAAGCCGACACGCCGCTTGCGTCCGCCTTGCGAGGCGCCCAGGTAGATCGCGGTCGCGGCCCAGACGGGCGCGTAAAGAACGAATACATGGCCGCGGAAGAAAAGAATCGATGCGGCCAGCGCGCCGCTTGCGAGCAGAGCGGGGAGCCGGCGTTCGCGCCTCCACTGCTCGAGTAATACCAGCGACACAAACGCTCCCCCGAGCGCATACATCGCCCCAGGGTGTGCGATCACCGACCAATGGAAGCTGAGCAGGCCATTGCGCAGGCCGTAATTCGAGGTGTCCGGAAGCACGGCGATGACGGCAAGCGCGGCGATGCCCCCAGCCGCACCCGCGAGGCGCTCCCCGAGCGCATACGCCCCGGCCGTCATGGCGAGAAATCCGAGCGGCATCCAGGCCGAGACGGCGAGCGCCAGTCCCGGCTGGTCGAGCATTCCGGCCAGCGCCGCCGCCGCAAGATACTGCGCGAAGTGGTAGAACGAGGGCTGAAAATCGGCGAGGAAGATCGAGCCGCGTCCGAGAGCGCGCAGGTCGCCGAACTGTGAAATGCGGGCCCCGTGGATGAAGTGGTCGCCCCACGCCGGCAACACGTGTTCGCTGCGCAGGACATCGTACGCACCGGCCGGCCCGATGCACCACGCCGCCGTGAAGGCAATGCACAAGGCGAATCCGACGACGGCGCGCCGATCGGGAGGCGGCGCCCATCGCCGCCGGGAAAGCGCGAGTTGCAGGCCAACGACCATGGCCGACACGGCGCCGAACGCGGCGGCGGCGGTGAGCGGCAGCACAGTCGCAAGCGCATACAGGGCGAGGCACATCGTGAGCAGGCCGAGCGTATAGGCGGCGCTCGGGTTGGCCGCGGGTGCCGCAAGAAAAAAGAGCAGCAGCCGCCCGCTCGCCATGACCACGTACGAGAATGCGGCCATGGCCGCGATGACGGCGGTGTAGGAGCCGGCTCCGCTTCGCGCCTGCAGGAGAACCAGCAGCAGCGCAACCAGCAACGCCGGCAGCAGCAGATCGAGCGGTGCGAGACTTCGGCCGATGAGAGCTACGCTCGCGTGCCCGTCGCCCGGGCGCGTTCCAGGCATATCGAGGCTCGAGCTCACCGGGCCGTGCATCGCTGAAAAAGCTCCGCATAGCGCCGCGCGCAGGCGTCCCAGGACCAGCTCGCCGCCGCATAGCACGCAACCTGCGGCCGCATTGCGCTAAGCGGCCGGCCGGGCTGGAGGAGCGTTCGGATACGCCGCTCCCAGCGCGCCGCGACGTCCTCGCCGGCGGTGTCCTCCCAGAGCAGCACCCCCGCGGCGTCCGGACAACCGGCGGCCGTATCGGCGCCGACGAGCGCGGGCGTGCCGCAGGCCATGGCTTCCTGCACCACGAGCGGGAAGCCTTCGCCGGTGCTCGGCAGCACGAGCAGGTCGGCCGCCTGGTAGAGCGCGGCGAGCGCCGCGCCGGAGCGATTGCGCATCACGCCGACGTTGGGGAGTTGCCAGCGCTCCGGGTCGAGCGCACCCCAGCCGGCGAAAAGCCAGCGGGCGTGCGCGAGCCGCGCCGCGAGCTGCCTGAGCACCGGCAAGCCTTTTTTTTCCACGAAGCGGCCGACGAAGAGCAGCAGCGGCGTTTCCGGCGCGACGCCGAGCTCCGCCCTCAGCGCGCGGCGCTTTCCCTCGTCGGCCGGCCGGAAGATCGAAATATCGACGCCGTTTGCCACCAGCAACGGAGGAGATTTGAAGCGCACGAACGACTCGAAGTAGCGCCGCACCGATTCGCTGACGAACACCGCCTGGGCCGCGCTCTCCAGCACCCTGCGGGCGAGCTGCCGGTAGGCGACCGACAGCAGGCCGCGCAGCGCCGCGCTGCGGTAGGGAATCATGCCGACGTGCTGGGTGACCAGCACCGGCCGCCCGGCCCGGCGGGCGGCGGAGTAGGCGGCCAGGTTCGGAAGGTACAGGCAGTCGTGCAGGTGAACCGCATCGGCGGCGCGCGCGGCTCGCGCGACCTGCCGCAGGGCCCTGGGCGACCACAGCGGATACGGAAGCCCCAGGCGCCGCTCGACGGCGTTGCAGCTTGCCGCCGGCACGCAGGCGACGCCCGGGATCGCAGGCGCCGGGTCGCAATCACTGGCGTGCCAGGAGATCTCGGCGCCGTGCGCCGCGGCGAGGCGCTTCGCCAGCTCGGCCGCGACCAGCTCGATACCGCCGCGGTGAGCGGGGTAGTAGTGGGTGACGAGGGTGATCCGCACCTTCAGAGGCGCTCGGCGCGCTCGATGATCTCGTGCTGCATGCGCAGAACGGCGAGCGCGTCCTCGGCGGCGATGCCTTCCGCGGGGCTCGAGGAGCGCACCGCCGCAGCAAAGCGCCGGAACACCTCGTCGTTGCCGTAGCGCAGCCGGCCGGCGAGGTGCCGCGGGCCGCTTACGAGATGCTGCAGCCAGTGCGACGCGGTGGCGACGAGCGAAGTGCGCAGCACCGGCCACGTGCTGTGCAGGCCGTCATTCGGTAGCCTCACGTAGATGTCGCGAAAGACGTCGACGTCGCCGAGGCAGCGCTCGCCCCCCACCGACACGTGCCACTCGCTGAGCGGCGCCTCGAAGGCCATGTCGAGCTTCACCGGGATGCGCGCTTCTCCGGCGGCATAGTGCGCGGAGATCCACGCCGGCGTGCGCTTTCCGGTGGTGCTCGGGTGCACCTCGGCGCGCAGGAACTCGAGCGGCGCCGGAGCCAGGGCGCGCAGCAGGTAGAACATGTGCGGGCTCTCGTCGTAAAACAGGCCCAGGGGCAGCTCCTCGTACCATGCCGGCAGCCGCCGCCGCGGGTTGCCGAACTGCACCGCGCGCACGAAGCGCAGCGCGCCGTAGCGCCCGGCCCGCAGGTCGTCGAGCAGGCGTCGCGTGGAGCGGGCGAACTGGAAGTTGTGCACCACCGCCAGCACGCGGCGCTTGTCGCGCGCGAGCGCGATCAGCCTCGCGCCCTCCGCGGGATCCATCACGAAGGGCTTCTCGGTGAGCACGTGCCGGCCGAGCGCGAGCGCGTCTCCGATCAGCGCGGCGTGGGAAGTGGGGCTGGTGCCGATGGTGAACGCTTCCACCTCGTCGAGCCACGGAATGTCGCCGAGCCGCTCGCCGGCATGATGCCGTCGCAACCCGAGCCGCGCGGACACTTCGCGCGCATGGCCGGGACGGCGGTCGACTACGCCGACGAGGTCGAAGGCACGGTCGCCGCGCATCGCCGGAAGGTGGCGGTGCAGGGTGACCCATCCCAGGCCGACCGCGGCGACGCGCAACGGGGCCGGGGCAGCTGGGCGCGTCACGCCGAATACGCCAGCTGCGCCCGTGGCCTTGCCGCCATCGATACCAGGTAGTAGACGACGGCGAGGAGCAGGAGATGGTTGAAGCCGACCACGAGCGACAGGTGCTCGCTCAGCCCGCCGAGGATGATCCCGGCCACGTTGGAGCCGAAGTCGACGTCCGGCTGGCGGCTGTCGCGGAAGACGGTGGCGAAGATCACGCCGGCGAAGAACACCGGCACGAAGACCACGAGGCAGGAGCTCAGTGTGCGCGCCACCGGGTCGAGCGACAGGAAAGCATCCATCGGCACGAGCGCGTTCACCAGCAGCGCGGCGACGAGCAGCGCGTACCAGGGCCGCAGGTCGCGCGGCTTCGTCTTCACGACGTAGAGGTTGGCGCACAGGATCATCACCAGGATGGCGGAGAACACCACCGAGTTCACCGCCCAGGTGCCGCCGAAGAGCAGCGCCATGTGCACCACGCCCTTCGTCTCGAGCAGCATGAAGCCGGCGCCGAGGAAGAACATCTGCCAGTTGGGCCGCGCGAGCCGCACCGGCGCGAAGGCGAGCAGGATCGCCACGGAGAGCGCCGCCACGGTGAGCATCCCCTGGCCGATCGGCGCCCACGGGATTTCCCGCTCGCGCAGGTAGAGCTGCGGCCAGTCGTCGCTCGGCACGGGGCCGATGCCCTCGAGGTCGACCCGCGCCGGCGCCACCCGGTGCCAGTCGGCGCCCGGGGGCGCCTTGCCGAAGGCGTTGATCGGCTCGTTGCGCAGCGGAAAGGCGTGGATCCAGAAGCTTTGGTCCCGCGCGAATCGGGCGCGGATCGCCTCCAGGCGCTGCGAGTCCGAGCCGGCGAGCAGGAAGGTGAAGTGCGGCGCCCGGCTGTCCGCCGCGATGGCGTCGCGGTGCGG
Source organism: Burkholderiales bacterium (assembly GCA_035514595.1). Classification (GTDB taxonomy): domain Bacteria; phylum Pseudomonadota; class Gammaproteobacteria; order Burkholderiales; family SG8-39; genus SCGC-AG-212-J23. The sequence goes on along the minus strand of DATKAX010000289.1, from coordinate 1,658 downwards.
GAGCGAAATCACCACTGGCGGCGCGCCGAACACCTCCTCGGCCATCTTCGCCAGCCGGCCGACGACCCAGCCCTGGCGGTAGAAGTTGTACATGGCGAACACGCCGTCGGGCTTGAGCGTGCGCTTCACGTCCTCGAAGGCCTGCGGCGTGAACAGGAAGTTCTCCAGCCGCACGCTCGAGTATCCCGAGTGCAGCACCAGCGAATCGACCAGCGCGTACACCACCAGGTCGTAGCTGCGCTCGGTGCGCCGCAGGAAGCTGCGCCCGTCGTCGAGGTGGATCGACACGCGAGCGTCGGCATAGGGGCGGTCGGGGTGCAGGTGGCGGCCGATCGCGTTGATGCGCGGATCGATCTCCACCGCGTCGACGCTGCGGGTTCCGGCGCGCAGCGCCGCCGCGACGTCGTTGCCGCTGCCCGCGCCGATGATCATCACGTCCTCGAACGGCTTGCCGCCGGCGTCGCGGTTGAGAAGGTACGGCAGGAGATAGGCGGTGCCCTGGCTGCCGATCTCCACCATCTGCTGGTGTCCGATTTCGTTGGTGGCGATGCTGCGCGTCGCGGGATCATAGGCCACCTTGTAGTACGGCGACCAGGAGGGCTGGCCGTGCGCGAGCAGGGCGTGCGAGCCGATGGCGACGAACGCGAAGGCGCTGGCGCCGGCGGCGAGCTGCACCGGGCTGCGCCAGCCGGCGAAGTAAAGCGCGAGCAGCACGATGGGAACGAACCAGACCGTCGGCGGCAGTTGCAGCCAGGCCATCGCCGCGAAGGCGGCGATGCCGGTCAGGCTGCCCAGCACGTCGATGGTGTAGGCCGTGATCCGGTCGGGGATGGCGGTGAACGCCCTGCCCATGACCTGCCCCAGCCCGACGAAGGTGAGGGCGATGAGCGCGAAGAACGCCCCGGCGATCGCCCACATCGGCACGATCCAGCGGCTCGGGTCCGCCGGCCGGTACTCGGTGCCGAAATAGACGAGTTGCGGCGAGACCTGCTGGTTGCCCAGCCCGATGGTGAGCGCGTCGGCCCATTGCCAGTAGAGCAGGTTGGTCGCGACCGCGGCGGCGGACGAGAGCATTGCGAGCGGCAGCACGGTGCGCACCAGGTTCACGGGCCGCCTCGCGGTGAGCAGTCCTACGCTCATCCCGAGGAAGCAGGCGAGCAGCACGATGTTGGTGAAGAAAGTGAGAAACACCACGGTGGCCGCGAACCAGCGGATCGCTGCCAGCTCGAAGAACAGGATCAGGAAGCTGACCAGGAACAGATCGATCTGCGGCGCGCGCAGCGAACGCGCGGCGGCCTGATGCGCTTGGGCCGCCGGGCTCGCCTCCATATTCTTCAAGTCCTTATCCCCCAAAGCTCAGGCGCCATGATAACTCCGCCGCCGGGGGCCGCCCCGGACCTGCGTCACGGATCGGTCATCGGACCGAGGGGCGTGGAGCCGACTTACTGCGAGATGCCGGGGTTACCCTTGACGCCGACGAGGCGCGGCAGGTTGGGCTCGAGCGGGGGGATGGTCTCTCTCGCCCTGAGATGCCGGATCACGACGTCCCAGATCGGCACGCCCTTCGCGCCTTCGGCGACCGGGGCCCAGCCGGCGACCTTGTAGCGCTTGCCCGCCTCGATCGGCTCGCCCCCGAGCCTCATGTCCGAGATGCGCGC
>DATKAX010000288.1:0-3477 GCA_035514595.1 Burkholderiales bacterium | reverse complement strand
GATGCCCGGGTTGCGCATGCCTCGCATGATCCACACGGTGTCGGCAAGCAGCGGGTGCGCGGCGGAGTTCGCCGGCGCGAAGGCCTCGGCGTCGAAGGCAATCGGGCGCCGCGTATCGGCCACGAGGTAGACCCCCGGCTTCGCATAGGCGCGCGCGCCGACGAGCGCCTGCGCCGTTTCGGCGGTGAAGTAGCGCAGCCGCTCCGGGGCGGAGAGGTAGTGCACGGATACGTTGCGCAGCGCTATCCCGCACTGTCCAAAAATCTCCGCGGCGCTGCGCAGCATCGCGCGCACCGCCGGCGACTCCCAGCCCGACCCGTCTACGGCCACGACGCTCAGGTCGATCGCCTTGGAAGGCGTCGGGCCGCTAGAAGAGGCCGGCGCAAAGTCGGCGCTCGAAAGCGATTCGGACCCGCGCTCGGAAACGGAAGTCTGCACCGCCGGACAGGCGCCTCGGTCGCGGATCGCCGGATCGGGAAGCAGGCCGTGAGCGCTCCAGCTTTCGCTGCCCGGCGGGTAGGCCTGCGCCAGGATCGCCTCGCGCAGCGCTTTCGCGCGCCATTGCGGATGGGCGGCCGAGAGGCACGCAGCCAGCGCGCCGACGCGCGCGGCGGCGTAGCTCGAGCCGGAGGCGAAGATGCGGCGGCCGTCGAAGCCGGTCGCGAGGACCCGCTCCGCCGGCACGAGCAGATCGACCGAGCGCCGGCCCCAGTTCGATCCCCTCGCCAGGCTGCCGTCGTCTTCGGCGGAGGTCACGCTAAGCTGGTTGGCGAGCTCGAGCGCCGCCGGGTAGACCGGCTCGCGATCGAGGTCGCGCCCGTCGTTCCCCGCGGAGACGACGAACAGCATCTCCGGGTGGCGCCGCGCGGCCTCGGCGTAGGATTCCCATGCCGCGCGATCGTTGCTTCCCATCGCCACGACGACGATGCGCGCGCCCGCCGTCGCGGCGGCTTCCACCAGCGAAGCCATGCGCGACATCTCCGGGCGCGGGTAGCGATAGGAGATCAGGCGAGCGTACGGCGCCTCCGCGAGCAGCAGGCTGGCCGTGCGGGTGCCGTGGCGCTGCGGGAAGAAGGCCGAGCGCGACGGGTCCTGGTCGAACGGCCGCCGGTCCATGTCCCACCAGTCGTAGCCCAACGCGGCGCCATCCGCGTCTCGTGCGAGCCGGGACGCGATTTCGGGCAGCAGGTAATTGACGCCGGAATCCACATGCGCGAGCGCAACGCCTCCCGGGTCCGGCGCCGCAGGGACCGGGGCATCGAGCAGCTCGCCGGCGCCGCTGTCCGAGAGGTCGGCATGCAGGAACCGGATCGCGTACGGCCGGCCGTCGCTCGAATACTCCAGCCTGCGGCCGTAGCGGATCGCGCAATCCGGCCCGGCCAGGGCGAGCAGTTCCGGACGCGTTTCGCCTCCTTTCGGCGCTTCGTAGACCGCGCGCAGCTCGCGCAGCCGCCCCCCCGGCGCGAGGCGCGTCACCGAGAGCGCCGCCCCGCCCGGCAGGACATGGCGGCGCTGCCCGGCCTGCGGGTCCGCACAGGCCGCGGCGATCGCCTGCCGCAGGACGGCAGCCGGATCTGCCGCGGCGCCGGCCGCGAGCGCGCCAAGCGGCAACGACGACAGGCAAAGCACTTGCACGGCGCGGAGCGCGAGCGCCTTCACCGCTACGGCTTCGGGATGCGCAGGGTCTTGCTGATCATCATGCTGCCCGAGGCGATGAAAAGCAGCGCGAGCGGGTGGAACTCCCAGGGGCCGAGATTCCAGGAGCCGCCGTAGAGGTCCTCCCCGATGCGATCCTGCCACGCGGCGAAGGCCAGCACGGCGGTCAGGACCACGCTGGTCGGAATGGGCGGGCCTTCGAAGTAGGCGACCTTGCCGCTGCCGCTGCCCGCCGCGAGCGCTTCGGCGGTGACGTTGAAGCGCGCGAGCCGGCTCACGCCGCAGCAGACGAAGTAGACGAGCGCCGCGGCGTCCCAGCCGCCGTCGAGCCCCGCGGCATAGGCGAGCGCGGCCGGCGCGACGCCGAAGGAGACGACGTCCGCCAGCGAATCCAGCTCGCGGCCCAGCGCCGAGTGCTGGTGGCGCCAGCGGGCTACGTTACCGTCCAGCCAGTCGAAGAAGAATGCGAGGGGCGCCATGGCGGCGGCGGCGTAGAAATGCGCCTTGGCCCCGCTTTGCAGGTAGCGCATCGTGAGCAGCACCGCGGCGACGCCGCAGGCGGCGTTGGCGAGGGTGAAGAAGTCCGCGAGGTGGAAGCCGCGGATCATCGAGAAATGCTTCGGTCCGGCTCGCTGCTCCATGGAGTGGGTTTGGCTGTTAGGCTTCGGCCCCCATGATGCAACAGGTCGACCCGAAGCCCAAGCGCGCCATCGTTGCGGCCGTGCAGCTGCCCGGCGTAGGCGACGTCGAGCTCGAGGCCTCGCTCACCGAGCTGCGTCAGCTCGCGAAGACGCTCGGGCTCGAGGTCGTCGCCACGTTCACCCAGAAGCGCGCCAGGTTCGACGCGAAGGCGTACCTCGGCCTGGGCAAGCGCGAGGAGCTGCGCGAGCTTGTACGTAATGAACTGGTTGACGTGGTTCTCGTCGATCACGAGATCTCGCCTTCCCAGACCTACACCCTCGAGAAGGAGCTCGGCTGCGAGGTGATGGACCGCACCATGGTGATCCTCGAGATCTTCCACCGGCACGCGCGCTCGCGCGCCGCGCGCGCCCAGGTCGAGATCGCCCGCCTGGGCTACATGGCGCCGCGCCTGCGCGAAGCGGCCAAGCTCGCCGGCCCGCAGGGCCGGCAGCGCAGCGGCGTCGGCGGCCGCGGCGCGGGCGAGTCGCACAGCGAGCTCGACCGGCGCAAGATCCGCGATCGCATCGCCGAGCTGCAGCGCGAGCTCGACGCCATGGACCTCGAGCGCAGGACCCAGCGCACCCGGCGCCACGAGCGCCAGGCGCTCGCGCGCGTGGCGCTCGTCGGCTACACGAATGCGGGGAAGTCCACCCTGATGCGGGCGCTCACCGGAAACGAGGCGCTGGTCGCCGACAAGCTCTTCGCGACGCTCGACACCACGGTGCGCGCGCTGCACCCGGAGAGCGTTCCGCGCGTGCTGGTGAGCGACACCGTCGGCTTCATCAAGAACCTGCCGCACGGGCTGGTCGCCTCGTTCAAGTCGACCCTCGACGAGACGCTCGAGGCCTCGCTCCTCGCTCACGTGGTCGATGCGAGCGATCCCGGCTTCGCGCGCCAGCTCGCCGTGACCGAGCAGGTGCTCGGCGAGATCGGCGCGCAGGCCGTGCCGCGGCTCCTCGTCTTCAACAAGATCGACCGCGCCGGCGACGAGGCCGCCCAGGCCGAGCGCGAAGCGTCGCTGCGCGCGCGCTACCCGGGGTGCATCGTGATGAGCGCGCGTCGCGAGGGCGACGTCGCCAGGCTGCGCGAGGCGATCGCCGCGTTCTTCGAGCGCGACCTGGTCGAGGTCGAGCTCTTCCT
>DATKAX010000287.1:0-2319 GCA_035514595.1 Burkholderiales bacterium | reverse complement strand
CCGCACGCGCGACCTGACGCGGCTTCTGCCGCCGACCGCGCGCAGCATGCGGCGCATGGAGAGAATCACCGGGCGCTCCGACGACATGCTGATCATCCGCGGCGTCAACGTGTTCCCCTCGCAGATCGAGGAGCTGATCCTGCGCCAGAGCGAGCTCAGCCCGCACTACGTGCTCGAAGTCTCGAAAGACGGCCCGCTCGATCACCTCACGGTACTGGTGGAAGGCGGCGACGCGGACTCCGCTGCAAAGCTAAGGCACGCGATCAAGTCCTACGTCGGCGTGAGCGCCGATGTGAAGTCGGTGCCGATCAGCTCCATCGAGCGCTCGATCGGCAAGGCCAAGCGCGTCATCGACAAGCGCCCCAGATAATCGGGGACGTTTACCGATTAATCAGATGGGGTCAGACCCGATTCTCCGGAAAAACCTGATCTGACCCCATTTTCTCTCGGAACTGCCTTCGCTTGAGCGAGCGCAGCAGGAGGTAAACGCCGAGCGCGGCGGCGAGATGCTTCAGCGTGTGGCCGCTCACCAGGTGGCCGAGCGCGTAGATCTCGCGATCGAGCGCTTCGAAAAGCTTTGCCATCGCGTAGGCGCCCGCGACCCAGAAGATGGCGCCGGCGTGCGTGTAGCGCGACCGGAACAGGGCGGCGATGGCGAGGATCGCGGCGATGGAGCCGAACTGCACCACCCCATACGGGCGTAAGTCCTCCGCGCCGGCCGTGGCGCTTACGCGCCAGTACACGACGCTCGCGGCGCCGAGGATGACGAGCGGCCAGAGAAGCCGCAATCCGGCGCGCACGTTCACGCGCTCTACGATTACCGCAGCGAGCAGCGACATGAAAGCGACCGCCATCGGCAGCCGGTCCCAGGCGAGGCGCGCGTCGTCCGGGGCGAGGTGGTAGTACGCCGAGCCGGCGCTCGTCGCCGCGACCCCGGCGAAGAACAGGAAGTAAGGCGTCATCTCCCGCGGCGAGGCGAAGCGTCGCGACGCACCTGCCGCACGCTCGCGCCACAGGAAGGCGAGCCCCATGATGCCGACCGCGAGAAACGCCAGGTTGGAAAGCGTGTCGGCGGCGTTCTCGATCCCGAACAAGACTCGCGCGTCTGCGAATTGATGGTAGTCCTGCGGTTGCTTGCTCATGTGCCGATCACCCCCAGCTCCATGGCGCGGCGCACGGCGGCGCCGGCCGAATGCACGCCGAGCTTGCGGTAGGCGTTCTTGACGTGGCTCGCCACCGTGTGCGGCGAGAGCGAGAGCTGGCGGCCGGTTTCCGAATAGCTCAGGCCGCGCGCGAGGTTGCGCAGCACGTCGAGCTCCCGCGGCGTGAGCCCCACCGTGGCGAGCGCTGCCGCGGACGCGGCGACGCCGCTCGCCGACTCGAGAACGGTATCGGCGTGCAGGCGCTCGAGCAGCAGCCGCGCCACGCCCGGCAGCATCGGGCAGCCGCCCGCCTTGAGCAGGAGCACCTGGGCCACGACATCGCGGCCGCCGCAGAGCCGCGGCACGCAGCCGCCGGCGCCGGCGGCGAGGCTGCGCACCGCGTCCGCCTCCTCGCCGGGGGCGGCGATCACCAGCACCTCGCAGGACTCGAGCACCCGGCGGGCGAAGCGCACCAGCTCGGCCGCGTCGAAATCGCGCAGCGCGAGCCCGGCGATCAGCACCTCGGGACGAACCTCGGCGAGGCGCGCGACTGCCGCCCGGCCCGCCGCGAGGCAGCTCGCGAGCAGCAGCCGGGCGTCCGCGCAGATCGCCGCGGCGAAGCGGGTTCGCACCAGGCCTTCCGGCTCGACCAGCATCACGCGGACGGCGGCGGGCGGCAGGGCACTCATGGTCAGCGCCCGATGTGCACCTGGTACTTCGCGCCGTTCGAGAAGCCGCAGAGGCCCGCGCCCTGGTAGGGCGAGCTCATCTGGTACTCGCAGCTCATGAACGATCCGCTCGCGCCGTAGGCGCTCGCCACGCCCTTGCGCTCGTCGCCGGAGACGCGCGTCGCCTCGCCGGCGAGGAGCTCGCCGTTGTAGTGCAGCTGGAAGCGCCCCTTGCCGGTCATCATGTTGGTGACCGTGCCGGAGACCATGCCGGTCTGCGTGGCGAGATCGTTCGCCGGATAGAGCCGGGCGTGCAGCACCGCGGGAATCGCGGGCCGCGACGCGCCTCCCACCGCCTGGTTGGGGATCGGCGCCGGCTCGATCGGCAGGTACACCATCGGGTTGCCGTCGGGTCCGACCGGAACGATGTAGCAGCCGGAAAGCGACAGCGCGGATGCCGCGAGCGCGGCGGCGAGCTTCTTGGTTGCAAACATGATTGCCTCCTTGGT
>DATKAX010000286.1:0-5660 GCA_035514595.1 Burkholderiales bacterium | reverse complement strand
AGGAACGCAGATGGCCGCAGATAAAAGCGCGCAGATGACCGCAGATGGTCCCCCCGAACAATAAGCAGCGATTCTGAGTTCTCGTGCAGATGGTTACCTGGCCGCGAACCAATCCTCATTTGCTTTTATCTGCGGTCATCTGCGTGGGGTTATCTGCGGCCATCTGCGTTCCCCCGGTTTACGCCCGCGCGGAGCACAAAGCGAACGTCGAGGTGGCATTCACGCCGGCGGATGACGTGGCCGGGATGATCGTGAGCCGCATCGGGCGTGCAATGCAGAGCGTGCGCATGCAGGCCTATCTCTTCACCGACCGCCGCATCGCCAACGCGCTGCTCGCGGCGCGCAAGCGCGGTGTCGAGGTAGAGGTCATCGGGGATGCCGCGCAGCGCGACAGAGGCGGGCTGCCGCACCTCAAAGCCCTGGCCCGCGCCGGCGTGCGGGTTTACCTCAATGGCGCGCACGCCGCCGCGCACGACAAGATCGTGATCATCGACGGCGACTCGGCCGCGGCGGCGGTCATCACCGGCAGCTACAACTTCACCCACGCGGCCCAGGCGAGGAACGCCGAGAACGTCGTGGTGATCTCCGGCAACCGCGCGGTGACCGACCGTTTCGTGGAGAATTTCGCTCGGCATCGGCAGCGCTCCCAGCCCTGGCGCTCGCGGCCCGCGCCGCGCCGCTGAGGCGCTTCATCGAATGCGTGGCCGGCGAATGGCTTGCTACCGCTGCAACCCAGAATCAGGTCTGAGAATCAATGACTTAGCGAGAGCGTTCGCCAGCGCACATTCCAAATCGAGGTGCCGGGGTACAATCACGGATTACCATTCCACCGCGCTTTCACAAGCGGTCAATTCCAAAGGGCGCATCCCCAATGTTCAACGGACTGTTCGATCTCCCCTGGTGGGGCTACGTGCTCGTCGGCCTGGTCCTGGTGCAGATCACCATCGCCGGCGTGACGCTTTACCTGCATCGCTGCCAGGCCCACCGCGCGCTCGAGCTGCATCCGGCCGTCAGCCACTTCTTCCGCTTCTGGCTGTGGCTCACCACGGGCATGATCACCAAGGAGTGGGCGGCGATCCACCGCAAGCACCACGCCAAGTGCGAGACCGAGGACGACCCGCACAGCCCGCGCATCCACGGCATCAACAAGATCCTCTGGGGCGGCGTGATCCTGTACGTGAAGGAGTCGCACAAGCCCGAGGTGATGGAGCGCTATGGCCACAGCACGCCGACCGACTGGGTCGAGCGCAACATCTACACGCCCGGCAACAAGGTCGGCATCCTGTTCCTGGCCGCCATCGACATCTATCTCTTCGGCCTGGTCCCCGGCCTGCTCATCTACGGCGTGCAGGTCGCCTGGATCCCGTTCTGGGCGGCCGGCGTCATCAACGGCATCGGCCACTACTTCGGCTATCGCAACTTCCAGACCGACGACGACAGCACCAACATCGTCCCTTGGGCGGCGTGGATCGGCGGCGAGGAGCTGCACAACAACCACCACGCCTTCGCTTCGTCCGCCAAGCTGTCGTCGAAGTGGTTTGAGTTCGACATCGGCTGGATGTACATCCGCATCCTGGAGATGCTCGGGATGGCGACGGTGAAGAAGCTCGCCCCCCGTCCCCGGTTTGCCGAGCCTAAGGAGGCGGCGGACCTCGAGACGCTGCATGCCGTCATCGCCAACCGCTACGACGTGCTCTCCCGGTACACCAAGTCGGTGAAGCGGACCTACGCCGAGGAGCTCGAGCGCCTCAAGCACTGGTCCCCGCGCGACGCGGAGGTGCTGCGCTCGCTGAAACGCGCGCTGCTGCGCGGCCAGGCGCTGGCCGGCGCCGAGCGCTCGAGGCTGGCTGAAGCGCTCAAGAAATCCCGCGCGCTTGCCACTGTCATCGCGATGCGCGACGAGTTGCTGGCGCTGTGGGAGCGCTCGAGCGCGTCCAAGGAACAGCTGCTGCGACAACTGCAGGACTGGTGCCGGCGCGCGGAAGCGAGCGGCGTCGCGCCGCTCGTCGATTTCTCACGGCGCCTGCGCTCCTACGCCCTCGCCTAGCAAAGGCGCTCCGGGCACGTTTCTTTCGATTCTGCGGCATCGCACGATGCCGTAAGCCTGTCCGCGACGGGAAGATGGTCGGGTCAGTGATAGCCGGTTCCCGATGCCGCCTCTTAGCATCGGCTGCACTTACCTATCGCAACCTTGAATCGGAGAACCATGAAACCCTCTTGCTTCGCGGTATCAGCGTCGGCCCTAGGTCTCGCGGTGGCAGCCGCGTCTCCCGCGCTCGCGCAGCCGGCATCCTCTTCCTCCGGTACCGGCTGGACCATGCCCTACGAGCGCAGCTTCTGGGGCCATGCCGGCATCAGCGCGGGGCGCTCGGATCTCGACGTGAGCTGTACCGCGGGATTGGCCTGTGATACGAAGGACGACTTCTATCGCGCCTTCGCCGGCGGCAGGTTCAACAATGCCGTGGGCATGGAAGTCGGCCTGATGCACCTCGGGAAGTTCAACGTCAACGGCCTCGAGGCGGACGGCTGGGGCCTGGACCTCGCGCTCGTCGCCGGCATCCCGATCGGCGCCAACTCTTCCGTGTTCGGCAAGATCGGCGCCGCCTATGCCGAGACCGACGTCGAGGTTGCGGGAAGCGAGAGCGGTTTCGGCCCGCGCGTCGGCATCGGGGCGCAGATCGGCCTGACGCAGAACTGGGCGCTGCGGGGCGACATCGACCGCTATCGCGTAAGGTTCCCGGGCGGCAAGCAGGATGTCGACACCGCTACGCTCGGCGTCCAGTACACCTTCCGCTGAGACGTTCCCGGAAAGAAAAGGCCCGCCTGCGGGCCTTTTGCTATTTCAGCTTGGTTTCCTTGTAAAGCACGTGCTTGCGCGCCCTGGGATCGAATTTCTTGATCTCCAGCTTGTCGGGCGTAGTGCGCTTGTTCTTCGTGGTGGTGTAGAAGTGGCCGGTGCCGGCCGAGGATTCGAGCTTGATCTTTTCGCGCATGGGGTCTCCTTAAGCCTTGGCCCGGGTCTTCGCCTTGCCGGCCTTGATTTCGGCGAGCACCGCCTCGACGCCGAGCTTGTCGATCCGGCGCAGGCCCGCGGTCGAAACGCGCAGGCGCACCCAGCGGTTCTGGCTTTCGACCCAGAAGCGCCGGTAGTGCAGGTTCGGCTGGAAGGTCCGGATCGTCTTGTTGTTGGCGTGCGAGACGTGGTGACCTTTCATCGGCTTCTTGCCGGTGACTTGGCAGACTCTGGACATCGGGAGGCTCCGGGGCAAAGCGCTGGAAATCGCGAAGCCGCGGATTCTACTACAACAATCCGCGCTCGGCGAAGGAGATCGCCTGGCTGCCGGCGACGATGAAATGATCGAGAACCTTGACATCCACCAGCGCCAGCGCATCCCTCAGGTTGCGGGTCAGGAGCTCGTCCGCTTGACTGGGCTGCGCAGCCCCCGAGGGGTGGTTGTGGGCGAAAATCACCGCCGCGGCGTTGGTCGATAGCGCTGCCTTGACGACCTCGCGAGGGTATACGCTGGTCTGCGTAAGCGTGCCCCGGAACGGCTCCTCGAGACGGATTACCCGGTGCCGCGCGTCAAGCCAGATGCAAACGAAGACCTCGTACTGCCGCTGAGCGAGGGCGAGCCGCAGGTAGTCCCGCACGGCGCCCGGGCTGGTCAGCAGCGCCCCCTGGCGCAGCTGCTCCTGCAGCGAGCGGCGCGCAAGCTCGATCGCGGCTTCAAGCTGCGCCCGCTTCGCGATGCCCAGACCCTTGACAGCGGCGAGCCCGGCACCGGCGCCGAGAAGCCCGCCCAGACCGTCGAACTGGCCCAGGAGCTCACGTCCGAGATCTACGGCGCTCTTGCCCCGCACTCCGGAGCGCAGCAGGACCGCCACCAGCTCGGCATCGCTCAGGGCTGCGGCTCCCTGTGCGAGCAGGCGCTCTCGCGGGCGCTCCAACACCGGCCAGTCCGAAATCGCCATGCCGCAGGCTTTACCTTAAAATCGTCTTCCCCCCTTAACGGCCGGACAGCGTTTTCGATGACGTTGAAGGGCAAGCGGATACTTCTCGGCGTGACCGGCGGCATCGCGGCTTACAAGACCGCCGAGCTCGCGCGGCTGCTCGTGCGCGCGGGCGCCGACGTACGCGTCGCCATGACCGAAGCGGCGACCCGGTTCGTTACGCCGCTCACGCTTCAGGCGCTCAGCGGCCAGCCGGTCTGGACCGACCTGTGGGACCCGCGGGTGCCTGACGGGATGGGCCACATCGAGCTCTCGCGCGACCGGGAGCTGATCGTGGTGGCGCCGGCGACCGCGGATTTCCTGGCGAAGGCCGCACGCGGGATCGCCGACGACCTGCTTTCCAGTCTTTGCCTGGCGCGGCGTTGTCCCCTGGCGCTCGCGCCCGCGATGAACGTCGAGATGTGGGAAAACCCGGCGACGCAACGCAACGTGGCGAGCTTGCGCGGGGACGACATCTTGCTTCTCGGCCCGGCGGCCGGAGACCAGGCATGCGGCGAGACCGGGCCCGGCCGGATGCTCGAGCCGGCGGAGATCCTGCGCGAGATCGAGCGTCTGTTCGCGCCCAGGGCGCTCGCCGGCAGGCGGGTGCTCGTGACCGCCGGCCCGACCGAGGAGCCGGTCGACCCGGTCCGGGTATTGACCAACGCGAGCTCGGGGAAGATGGGCTACGCGGTGGCTCGCGCCGCGCGGGAAGCGGGCGCCGAAGTGACGCTGGTCAGCGGGCCGGTTTCGCTCGCCACCCCTCGCGGCGTAGCTCGAATCGACGTCCGCACCGCGCAGGAGATGTTCGAGGCGGTCAGAAAGGCCGTGAAGTCCTGCGACGTGTTCGTCTCTGTCGCGGCGGTGGCGGACTACCGCGTCAAGAACCCGTCAAGCCAGAAGATCAAGAAGGGCAACGGCAAGCCGGTCTCGATCGAGCTGGAGGAGAACCCCGACATCCTCTCCTGGGTCGCGAGCCAGCCTCAGCCGCCGTTTTGCGTCGGCTTCGCGGCCGAGAGCGAGAAGCTTGCGCAGCACGCGAAGGAAAAGCGCGCGAAGAAGAACGTGCCGCTGATGGCCGCCAACCTCGCGCAGCAGGCGCTGGGCAGCGACGAGAACCTGATCACGCTGTACGACGACCGCGGCGAGCATCCTCTCGGTCGCGGACCCAAGCTGGAGCTGGCGCGCAGGCTCGTCGAGCACGTCGCCGGCATGCTGCCGCCGAAGAAATGAGGAAGCTCGAAGTGAAGATCCTCGACGAGAGGATCCGCGGCATGTTGCCGCATTACGCGAGCGCCGGGGCCGCCGGGCTCGACCTGCGCGCCTGCATCGATGCACCGCTCGCCTTGCAGCCCGGCGACAGCCAGCTGGTGCGCTCGGGGATCGCCATCCATCTCGGCGACCCCGGCTTTGCCGCAGTGGTCCTGCCGCGCTCCGGCCTTGGGTCCAAGCACGGCATTGTGCTCGGCAACCTGGTCGGCCTGATCGACTCGGACTACCAGGGGGAGGTTCTGGTCTCGGTGTGGAACCGGGGCAAGGCCGCCTTTACGATCCAGCCGCTCGATCGAATTGCGCAACTGGTGGTCGTGCCGGTGATGCAGGTCGAGCTCGAGGTGGTCGAGGCGTTCGGCGCCAGCGCGCGCGGCGCAGGCGGGTTCGGCAGCACCGGC
>DATKAX010000285.1:0-13660 GCA_035514595.1 Burkholderiales bacterium | reverse complement strand
CCGCTCGGGGACGTCGTCCGCGGCGCGGATGTAGAGGCCCGGCTCGACGGTGAGCGTCATGCCCGGGACAAGCTCGCGCCACTTCCCGGCGCGCTTGTAGTCGCCGGCGTCGTGCACGTCCAGGCCGAGCCAGTGGCCGGTGCGGTGCATGTAGAAGCGCTTGTAGGTCTCCTTCTCGAGCGCTTCGTCCAGGCTGCCTGCGACGATCTTCAGATCGAGCATGCCCTGCGCCAGCACCCGGACCGCCGCATCGTGCGGCTCGTTCCAGGCCTTGCCGGGGCGTACCTGGTCCATCGCAGCGCGCTGCGCCGCGAGCACCAGCTCGTACACCTCGCGCTGCGCCGCGCTGAAGCGCCCGTTGACCGGGAAGGTGCGCGTGATGTCCGAGGCATAGCCGTCGAGCTCGCAGCCGGCATCGATGAGCAGCAGCTCGCCGTCGCGCAGCGGCGCGTTGTTGAACACGTAATGCAGCACGCAGGCGTTCGCGCCGCCGGCGACGATCGGCGGATAGGCGACCGATTGCGCGCCGTTGCGCCGGAATTCGTGCAGCAGCTCGGCCTCGATCTCGTACTCGTGCAGGCCGGGGCGCGCCAAGCGCATCGCGCGGCGGTGCGCCGCGGCCGCGATGCGTGCGGCGCGGCGCATCAGGGCGGCCTCGTGCGCGTCCTTCAGGAGCCGCATCTCGTCGAGAACCGCGCGCACGTCCAGCAGGCGATCGGGCGCGGCGATCCCCGCGCGCGCGCGGGCGCGCACCGCATTGAGCCAACCGAGCGCGCGCGCGTCCCAATGCGCGTCGGCGCCGACCGGATAGGCGAGCGCAGGCTGGTTCTCGAGCAGGCGCGGGAGGGCCTCGTCGAGCGTCTCGACGGCATGCGCCTCGTCCAAGCCGAAGCGGCTGCGCGCCGCCTCGGGACCGTGGCGCAAGCCGTCCCAGATCTCGCGCTCCTCGTTGCGCGGGCGGCAGAACAGCAGCGTCCTGGGCTGCGCGCCCGCGACGATCACCAGCGCCGCCTCGGGCTCGCTGAAGCCGGTGAGATAGTAGAAGTAGCTGTCGAAGCGGTATGGGAAGTGGCTGTCGCGATTGCGCACGCGCTCCGGTGCCGTGGGGATGACCGCGACGCCCTCGCCGAGCGCCTGCGCCAGCCGCTCGCGGCGCCGGTGGTAGAGGGAAAAGTCTTCAGTGATTTTCATTGCGCGATGTGAGGCGTGCTTCGAGCTCGGCGAGCCGCTCGAGCGTGCCGACGTCCTGCCAGAGACCTTCGTAGAGCTCTCCGCTGACGAGTCGCCGCTCGGCCGCGGCGCGCAGCAGCGGGGCGAGCGGCGCCTTCTCGCCCGCCGGCACCCCGGCGAGGAGCCGCGGGGACATGACCGCGACGCCCGCATAAGTGTAACGCGGCCCTGCGCCATTGCCGATGACCCCGTCTTCGAGCGTGAAGTCGCCACCCGCACGGTGCGCCGGGTTGGGAACCAGCACCAGGTGCACCAGCCGCTCGCCGAGCGCGAGACCGAGAAGCCGCGACACGGCGATGTCGCAGTAAACGTCGGAGTTGAGCAGCAGGAAGGGCTCGGGCCCGAGCAGCGCGAGCGCCTGAGCGATGCCCCCCGCGGTCTCGAGCGGCTGCGGCTCGCGCGAGTACGCGATGCGCAGTCCGAAGCGTGCACCGTCGCCGACGCGCTCGACGATGCGCTCGCCGAGATGAGAAACGTTGATCACCGCTTCGCGGCAGCCGTCTGCCGCGAGCCGCTCGAGATGCCACTCGATGAGCGGCTTGCCGCCGGCCGGCACCAGCGCCTTGGGAACCGCGTCGGTGAGCGGCCGCAGCCGCTCGCCGCGCCCGGCGGCAAGGATCATCGCCTTCATTCGAGCGCGTCGAGCAGCCCGGCGAGCGGCGCGAGCGCGGGGTATCGGCCGGCCACGTCGCGCGCATAGCCGATGAAGCGCGGCGTGTCCGCCAGGTATTTCGGCTTGCCGTCGCGATAGCGGATGCGCGCGAAGATGCCCAGCACCTTGAGGTGGCGCTGCAGCCCCATCCATTCGAAGGCGCGCCAGAACTCGCCGAAGTCGGCGTCCACGGGAAGCCCGGCGCGCCTAGCCTTTTCCCAGTAGCGGGCGGTCCAGTCGAGAATCCGCTCCTCCTCCCAGCTGACGAAGGCGTCGCGCAGCAGCGACACCATGTCATAGCTGAGGGGGCCCAGCACCGCGTCCTGGAAGTCGAGCACGCCGGGATTGGGCTCGCATACCATCAGGTTGCGCGGCATGTAGTCGCGATGCACGTAGACCTGCGGCTGGGAGAGCGCGCTGCGCACCAGGAGCCGGAAGACGCCTTCGAGGGAATCCTTCTGCCGGTCGGTGAGCTCGGTGCC
Source organism: Burkholderiales bacterium (assembly GCA_035514595.1). Taxonomy (GTDB): domain Bacteria; phylum Pseudomonadota; class Gammaproteobacteria; order Burkholderiales; family SG8-39; genus SCGC-AG-212-J23. The sequence continues at coordinate 11,296 of DATKAX010000285.1, read as the reverse complement.
GAGGTGGCGCTTCACGTACCACTCCGGGAACAGGTCCATCTCGCGACGCAGCAGGGCCTCGTCGTAGGGAGCGAGCTCGCCCGCGCGCGTCGCAAGCTGCCAGCGCAGCAGGGCGTCGGTGGCGTCCCCGAAAAGCTGCGCCGCATTGTCGACCGTCAGTTCCTGCAGGTAGCTCCGGGTCCCGAGATCGGAGAGCAGCAGAAAGCCGCGCTCGAGGTCCTGGAAGAAGACTTGCGGCGCATGCAGGCCCGCCTCGCGCAGCATCCGGGCGATGCGCACGAAGGGCCGGCAATCCTCCCTGCCGGGCGGCGCGTCCATGGCGATGTAGCTGCGCCCGTCTTCCAGCGTGGCGCGAAAGTAGCGGCGAAAGCTGGCATCCTCGGATGCCGGCGCGAGCGCAAACCGCCGATCGAGCTGGACGGCGAGCCAGCGCTCCAGTTCAGCGCGCCGTTCGTCGACGTGTATCATTGAAAATTCTATTATCGGGTAAAAGCACTTCGGCGCGCTTCATGCGGTATCGTCTTGCGACGCTGGCTGCCGCCCTTGTCGTCGCGGCGCCGGCGCTTGCGCAGGAAGCCGGGCCGCAGGCCCCCGAGGCGATCGTGATCGACGCCGAGGCCATCGAGGGCGTGACCGGCCTCGAGGTGACGGCGCGGGGCGACGCCGAGATCCGGCGGGGGGACTTTTCCATCTTCGGCGACCTGCTGCGGTATAACCGCGAGTTCGGGCGCGTGGAGGCGCAGGGCGGGGTGCGCCTGCAAAGCGGCGCCGACCGCTTTTTCGGGTCGCAACTCCAGTACAGCACGCTCGACGATACCGGCGTGCTGGAGGAGCCGGGCTTTCTCCTGCAGCGCGATCGCCTGGCGCGCGGCGCCGCGGAGCGTCTCGAGATCCTCGGCAGGAACCGCTACCGAATGGCGAACGCGACCTTCACCACCTGCCGGCCGGGCCAGGACGATTGGCGCCTGGAGGCCGCGGTGCTCGACCTCGACTACGAGCGCGAGGAGGGGTACGCAGAGTCGCCGCGGCTGCGCTTTTTCGGTGTGCCGATCCTGGGAGCGCCGTTCGCGAGCTTCCCGCTCGAGAACCGGCGCAAGAGCGGTCTGCTCACGCCGTACTACGCGCAGACCACCACCCGGGGCCTGGAGTTCGGCATCCCGTATTACTGGAACATCGCCCCGGAGCGCGATCTCACCCTGACCCCGGTCTACATGGGAAAGCGCGGGCTGCAGCTGAAGAACCATCTGCGCTACCTGGACCGCCGCCATGCCGGGGAGCTGAAGCTGGAGTACCTGCCCGACGACCGCGACTTCGGCGAGGCGCGCACCGGGCTGTCGCTGCAGCATGCCCACCGCTTCGGTCACAGCCTGAACGCGCACCTCGACTACAACACGGTGTCCGATGACCGCTACTTCGTCGACCTGGCGAGCCAGGTGAAGCAGGTCTCGCTCACCAACCTGCCGCAGGACGGGGTGCTCACCTACAGCGGCTCGCTCGGCCGTGCGCCCTACAGCCTGCAGGCGCGGGTGCAGCGCTTCCAGACGCTGCAGGACCCGCTCGCGCCGATCGTGCCGCCGTACCACCGGGTTCCGCAGCTCAGCTTCAGCACCGCCTTCAACGAGCTCGGCGGGCTGCTCGACTCGGCGCTGCCCCTCGAGTACGCGCGCTTCACGCATCCCACGCTGGTGGAAGGCTCGCGCGTCTCCTTCTCGCCCACCCTTGCGGCGCCCTTCGTCTTCCCGAGCTGGCATCTCACGCCCCGCGCCGGCGTGCGTTACGCCTCCTACAGCCTGGGCCCGCTCGCCGCGTCGCGCTCGCCAGAGCTCTCGGTGCCCTGGTTCAGCCTCGACAGCGGCGTGAACTTCGAGCGCGACGCGCGCTGGTTCGGCGAGAGCCTCACCCAGACGCTCGAGCCGAGGCTGTTCTACGTGTATGCGCCTTATCGCGAGCAGTCGCACATCCCGCTGTTCGACACCGCGCTCGCGGATTTCAACTATCCGCAGCTTTTCACCGAGAATCGCTTCGTCGGCGGCGACCGCTTCGGCGACGCCAACCAGGCGACGCTCGCGCTCACGTCGCGCTTCCTGCAGGCGAACGGCCAGGAGGCGTTCCGCGCCACCGTCGGCCAGCGCTACTACTTCCAGGACGAGCGCGTGCGCCTTACCCCGGGCTCGCCGCTGCGCGAGTCGGCCGAATCCGACATGCTGGCCGCCGTCGGCGGCAGGCTGTTCCGCAACTGGACTTTCGACGCGGCGACGCAGTACGACCGCCTCGCGCAGCGGCCCGAGCGATACTCGATGTCGATGCGCTACACGCCGGAGATCGCCAAGGTGCTCAACGCGAGCTATCGCTACAACCGCGGCGAGAATATCCGCCAGATCGACCTGTCGGGGCAATGGCCCATCACCGCCGGCTGGTATGCGGTCGGGCGCTACAATTACTCGCTGCTTGACCGGCGCCTGCTCGAAGGGCTCGCCGGGGTGGAGTACAACGCCGGCTGCTGGGTATTCCGGGGGGTGGTGCAGCGCATCCAGGCGGCGGCAGAGGTGAGCTCCACGGCTGTCGTGTTCCAGCTCGAGTTCAACGGCGTCGGCCAGATCGGCACCGACCAGGCGGTCGAGCTGCTCAAGCGCAACGTGCCGGGCTACTCGGTGACCAACCCGGCCGATCCGCGCCTCGCGCCGCCGGGCGCGGGCGCGCGGCTGCCATTCGAACAGGTTTACTAGATGCGAGGCTTATTGACCGCGGCGATCCTGGCGGCTTCGTTCGCCGCCCACCCCCAGGGCATTACGCTCGTCGACCGTATCGTCGCGGTCGTGAACAAGGAGGTAATCACGCTCACCGAGCTGGACGAGGCGGTCGCGGCCGCCGAGCGGCAGCTGCGCCGCCAGGGCACGCGCCTGCCAGAACCGGGCGTGCTCCGGCGCCAGATGCTCGAGCGCCTGATCATCGACCGGGCGCAGCTGCAGCGGGCGCGCGACACCGGGATCCGCGTCGACGAGTTGCAGCTCGACCGCGCGGTGCAGCGCATCGCCCAGAACAACGGCATGACGCTCGCCGACTTCCGCAGGGCGCTGGAGAGCGACGGCGTCTCGTTCGCGGCGTTCCGCGACGACCTGCGCGACCAGATCATGCTGTCGAGGCTGCGCGAGCGCGAGGTCGACGAGAAGATCCAGGTGAGCGACAGCGAGATCGACCTGTTCCTCGAGGACATGGAGTCCCGGCCGGCGGAGCGCTCGGAGTACGATCTCGCGCACATCCTGGTGCGCGTGCCCGAGCAGGCGAGCCCGGAGCGCATCGCGGCGGCGCGCGCGCGGGCGCAGCAGGCGCTCGCCGAGGCGCGCGCGGGCGTGGATTTCGCGCAGCTCGCGGCGAGCTATTCGGACGCGGCCGACGCGCTCAAAGGCGGCGTGCTGGGCTGGCGCGCGCACGACCGGCTGCCGGAGCTGTTCGCCCGCACGCTGGCCCTCATGAATGCCGGCGAGGTGAGCGAGGTGCTCAGAAGCCCGGCGGGATTCCATGTGCTGAAGCTCATCGCCCGCCGCGATGCGGGGGGCGCGTCTGCGGCGGTGGCGCAGACGCGTTTACGCCACATCCTGATCCGCGCGAGCGAGGCGGTGTCGGAAAGCGAGGCGCGCCGCCGGCTGGAGGACCTGCGAAGCCGCATCCTCAGCGGCTCGGCGGACTTCGCGGAGATGGCGCGCGTGCATTCCGACGACGGCACCGCGGCGCGCGGCGGCGAGCTCGACTGGGTCTATCCCGGCGATACCGTTCCGGACTTCGAGCGCGCCTATCAGGAGCTCAAGGTCGGCGAGATCAGCGAGCCGGTGCGCACGCCCTTCGGCTACCACCTGATCCAGGTGCTCGAGCGCCGCTCCGCGGACATGAGCCCGGAGCGGCGCCGGCTGCAGGCGCGCCAGGCGCTGCGCGAGCGCAAGTCCGACGAGGCCTACCAGGAGTGGCTCCGGCAGCTGCGCGACCAGAGCTACGTCGAGCTCAGGCTTGAAGAACGCTAGGCCGGTCATCGCGCTCACCTCGGGAGAGCCGGCCGGGATCGGCCCGGAGCTGTGCGTGCGCGTCGCGCGGCAGGGACTGCCGGCGAGGATCGTCGTGCTGGGGGACCGGGAGCTGCTCGCCGGCTGCCCCGAGATCGAGCACGTGCCGCTCGCGCGCCCGAGCGTACCGGGCCGGCTCGACGCGGCGAACAGCCGCTACGTGCTCGCGCTTCTCGACCGCGCGGTGGCCGGATGCCTTTCCGGCGAGTACCACGCCATGGTGACCGCGCCGGTGCAGAAGAGCGCGATCAACGACGCCGGCATCGCGTTCACCGGCCATACCGAGTATCTCGCCGAGCGCTCGGGCGCCGAGCACGTGGTCATGATGCTGGTGGGCGGCGGCTTGCGCGTGGCGCTCGCCACCACGCATCTGCCCCTGTCGCAAGTGCCGCGCGCCATCACTCGCGAGGGCCTCGTCAAGACGCTGCGCGTGCTCGATCGCGATCTGCGCCGGCGCTTCAAGATTCCCCGGCCGCGCATCCTGGTGGCCGGGCTGAACCCGCATAGCGGAGAGTCCGGGCACCTGGGAACCGAGGATCGCGACGTGATCGCGCCTGCGGTCGCGGCCGCGGCGGCGGAAGGCATCGCGGCGAGCGGCCCGATTCCCGCCGACACCCTGTTCGTGCCGCAGCGCCTCGAGACGGCGGATGCGGTGCTCGCCATGTACCACGACCAGGGGCTGCCGGTGCTCAAGTTCGCGAGCTTCGGGCGCGGCGTGAACGTCACGCTCGGCCTGCCGTTCGTGCGCACCTCGGTCGACCACGGCACCGCGCTCGATCTCGCCGGGACCGGGCGCGCCGATCCCGGCAGCCTGCTCGAGGCGCTCAGGCTCGCGATTGAGCTCGCACCGGCCGCGTAAGCGCTTCGGCCAGCACTTCCTGCACGATCAGGGCGTGCTCAAGCGCCTGGTCGAATCCATCAATCCTTCGAAGCAGGACTTTCTGGTGGAGATCGGCCCGGGCGAGGGCGCGCTGACGGCGCTTCTCGTGCCCGCCTGTCCCCGCCTGCAGGTGATCGAAATCGACCGCGACCTGGCCGCACACCTCGAAGAGCGTTTTCCCGGGCTCACCGTCCACGCTGCCGACGCGCTGCGCTTCGACTTCGCCGTCCTCCCGGCGGGCATGCGGGTGGTCGGCAACCTGCCCTACAACATCTCGACGCCGCTCCTGTTTCACCTCGCGCGCTACGCCGAGCGGGTGCGCGACATGCATTTCATGCTGCAGCGCGAGGTGGTCGAGCGCATGGTGGCCGCGCCTGCCACCCCCGAGTACGGCCGTCTTTCGGTGGCGCTGCAGGCGCGATTTCGCATCGAGAAGCTGTTCAACGTCGCGAGCGGCGCCTTCCGCCCGCCGCCCAAGGTTTCCTCGGCGCTGGTGCGACTTCTGCCGCTTTCAGCGCCCCTTCGAATCGATGAAGATCTTCTGCGCAAGGCGTTCTCCGCGCGGCGCAAGACGCTCAGAAATGCCTTGCCGGAGGTCGATTTCTCGGCGCTCGGGATCGACCCGGGGCTGCGTCCCGAGGTGCTTTCGCCGGCCGACTACGCGCGCATCACGTCGTCAAGAAAGGGAGAGAAGAAATGATCGCAAGCAGACGTCGGCGGCGACACTTCTAGGCGCGGCGGCGCTCGATGAACTCGATCTTGTAGCCGTCGGGGTCCTCGACAAAGGCGATCACGCTGGTGCCGCCTTTCACCGGGCCCGCCTCGCGCGTCACTTTTCCGCCGTGCTGCCTGACGTCCAGGCAGGCTTTCGCGGCGTCGGGGACCTCGATCGCGATGTGGCCGAAGGCGCTCCCCAGGTCGTAGCGCTCGACGCCGTGGTTGTAGGTGAGCTCGAGCACCGCCGCCCGGTCCTCGGCGTCGTAGCCGACGAAGGCGAGCGAATACTTCTGCTCCGGGCGTTCGGTGGTGCGCAACAGCTTCATGCCGAGCACCTCGGTGTAGAAGCGCACCGAGCGCTGCAAGTCGCCGACGCGCAGCATGGTATGCAGGATTCTCATGGGGCTCCTCTCAGGATGGGAAGCGCCGCGCCGGCGAGCTCCAGGCGCTCGCGCGCGTCGCGCCAGTCAGGATACAGCGCGGCCACCAGCTGCCAGAAGCGCCGCGAGTGGTTGAGCTCGACCAGGTGGGCGACTTCGTGCGCCACGACGTAGTCGGCGAGCGCCGGGTCGAGATGCACCAGGCGCCAGGCGAGGCGGATCGAGCCGTCCTCGTGGCATACCCCCCACTGCGTGCGCGCGTTGGAGAGCGCGACGCGCGGCGCCGGCCGCGCGAGCCGCGAGGCGTAATGCGCCGCGCGCGGGGCGAGCATCTGGAGCGCCAGCGCCTTGAGCCATCTCACGAGCGTGTCGAGCGCGCGCGAGCGCGGCGCGACGACCAAGAGCCGCCCGGCCTCGCGCTGCACATGCCGCCTGCCTTCTTGCACTTCCAGGAGGTGCGGCGCGCCGAGCAGCGGGAGCGACTCGCCGCTCTCTCCGCGCAGCAAGCGCGGGCGCGGGGCGCGTGCCCACTCGTCGAGCTTGGCGAGGATCCAGCGCTCCTTTTCGCGCAGGAAGCCCTCGATCTCGCGCCAGGGCGCGCGCAGCGGCGCGGCGACGCGCAGGCCGCCGGCATCCACGGTGAGGCCGATGGTGCGCCGGCGCCGGCGCGTGAAGCGGTATTCGAGCAGGCGCTCGCCCAGCGCGATCATCAGAGTTCCTTCTGCTGTTCTTCGATCCATTTCTCAGCGAGGCGGTTGATGGTCTTGGGGTCGCGGCTGGCGGGCTCGATCGCCGGACCGATGCGCACCGTCACGGTGCCGGGGCGCTTCAGGAAGGCGTTGCGCGGCCACACGCGGCCCGCGTTGTGCGCGACCGGGACGATTGGCGCACCGCTCGCCGCAGCGAGCCAGGCGCCGCCGAGCTGGTAGGCACGGCGCTCGCCCGGCGCGACCCGCGTGCCTTCCGGGAACACCACGATCCAGAATCCCTGGTCCAGGCGCTCGCGGCCGCGGCGCGCCATCGCGCGCAGCGCGGCCGCGCCGCGCGATCGGTCGATCGCGATCGGGCTCATCAGCGCGAGGCCCCAGCCGAAGAACGGAATCCACAGCAGCTCGCGCTTGAGCACATGCACCTGCGGCGGGAAGATCATCTGGAACGCCATCGTTTCCCACGCCGACTGGTGCTTGGCGAGGATCACCGAGGGCCGCGACGGCAGGTGCTCGCGCCCCTCGACGCGCCAGTCGATTCCCAGGATGCCGCGCGCCAGCCAGATCACCAGCCGCGACCAGCCGGAAATGATCCGGTAGCGCATCATCCTCGGGAGCACGAAAGTGCCGAGCGCGAGCAGCGCGTAAGGCGGGGTGAGCAGCACGAGCGCGGCCGCGAACAGCATCGAGCGCAGCCATGTCATGGCGCGAGGTGCTGGGCGAACGCCGCGAGATCGGCGAACACCTCGGTGCCGGGCGGCAGCTTTCCCTCCCGGCTGGTCTCCTTTCCCTTTCCGGTGAGGACCAGCGCCGGGCGCGCCCCCGCGGCGGCGGCCGCCTCCACGTCGCGGCGTGCATCGCCCACCATGTAGACGCCCGCGAGCGCCACGTTGAAGCGCCGCGCGACCTCGAGCAGCATGCCCGGCTGCGGCTTGCGGCATTTGCAGCCTTGGGTCGCGGCATGCGGGCAGAAGAAGAACGCGTCGACGCGCCCCCCGGCCTGCGCCGCGGCGCGCTGCAGCTCGCCGTGGATCGCGAACAGCGTGCGGGTATCGAACAGCCCGCGCGCGATGCCCGACTGGTTGGTCGCCACCACGACGCGGTAGCCCGCGTGCGTGAGCCGCGCGATCGCCTCCAGGCTGCCCTTGATCGGCCGCCACTCCTGCGGCGACTTCACGTACTGGTCGCTGTCGTGGTTGATGGTGCCGTCGCGGTCCAGGACGATGAGCTTCATTTTGCGAGCTTCGAGAGGTCGGCAATGCGGTTCATGGTGGCGTGCAGGGCGCCGAGAAAGGCGATGCGGCTCGCACGCACCCTGGGATCCTTGTCCATCACCATCACCTTGTCGAAGAACGCGTCGACCGGCGTCTTGAGCGAGGCGAGCGCCTTCAGCGCGCGGGTGTAGTCCAGGGCGCCGAAGGCGCGCTCCACTTCCGGGCGCAGCGTCTCGAACGCCGCAGCGAGCGATTTCTCCTCCGGCGCCGCGATCAGCGAGGCGTCGAACTTCGACGGCGCATCGCCGGCCTGCTTGAGGATGTTGCCGATGCGCTTGTTCGCCGCCGCCAGGCTTTCGGCCTCCGGCAGGGCGCAGAACGCGCGTACCGCCTCGAGCTGCCGCGGAACCCGGTCGAGGCGCTGCGGCTCGAGGCAAAGCACCGACTCCACCTCGTTGGCCGAGTAGCCGAGCTCGTGGAAGTAGCCGCGCGCGCGCTCGTAGAGAAAGGCGCGCAGCGCCGCGGATCCGGCGAGCTCCGTGAGCGGGAGCGCCAGCTCCCGTTCGACGAGCAGGCGCACCACGCCCAGCGCCGCGCGGCGCAGGCCGAACGGGTCCTTCTCGCCGGTCGGCTTCTCGCCGATGCCGAACAGTCCGGCGAGGGCGTCGAGCTTGTCGGCGAGCGCGACCGCGCAGGCGACGGGATGCTGCGGCAGCGCATCGCCGGCGAAGCGCGGCCGGTAGTGCGCCTCGATCGCATCGGCGACCACGGGCGTCTCGCCGTCGTGCAGCGCGTAATAGCGGCCCATCACGCCCTGGAGCTCGGGAAACTCGCCCACCATGCCGGTAAGCAGGTCCGCTTTCGCGAGCCAGGCCGCGCGCTCGGCCAGCGCGGCGTCGGTCCCGAGGCGGCGCGCGATGGCGCCCGACAGGAGCTGGATGCGCTCCACGCGCTCGAGAAGCGTGCCGAGCTTGCGGTGATAGACGACCCTGGCGAGCTGCGGCACCCGCGCCTCGAGCCGGACTTTGCGGTCCTGGTCGTAGAAAAAGCGCGCATCCTGCAGCCTCGGGCGCACGACCCGCTCGTTGCCGCCGATGATGTGGCGCGGGTCGGCGACCTCCATGTTCGAGACGATGAGGAACTTCGCGAGCAGCCCGCCCGCGGCGTCGAACAGCGGGAAATACTTCTGGTTCTGCCGCATGGTGAGGATCAGGCACTCCGGCGGCACCTCGAGGAACGAGGGCGCGAAGCCGCCGGCGTACACCTTGGGATACTCGACCAGCGCGGTGACCTCGTCCAGCAGGTCGTCGTAGCGGCCCAGCGCGCCGCCCTGCCGCTCGGCCTCGGCCTTCAGCTGCCGCTCGATCTCGGCGCGGCGCTCGCCGAAGTCGACGATCACCTTCCCGTCGCGCCGCAGCCGCTCGGCGTACTCGTCGGCGCTCGCAAGCGCAATCGATCCCGCTCCCATGAAACGATGGCCGCGTGTGGTGGTGCTCGCCGAAACGCCAAGCACCGTTCCTGGGATGGCTCGTGAGCCGTGCAGGATCACCAGTCCGTGGACAGGGCGGACGAACTGCGCCTCGCCGCTGCCCCAGCGCATGACTTTCGGAACCGGCAATCGCTTGAGCGACGCTTCGATCTTCAGATCGAGATGCGTCTCGAGACGAGAGCCCGGGGAGAGGACTTTGCAGGCGAAGACCTTCCCCTTGGCCGTATCGACCTGAACGAGATCGGTGACGGCGATTCCGTGCTTTCTCGCGAACCCGGCGACCGCTTGCGGCGGTGCGCTGAGGGCAGGTCCCGTGTACTCGTGCGACTGATCGGGAGCGACATCGAGGACCTGGGTTATCGAAGCTGCGAGTCGGCGTGGCGTCGCGAAGGCGGTGGTCTCGCTTGCTTTGCCGAGGAAGCCATCCTGTCGCAGATCGTTCGTCAGCGATTGCGCAAAGGTCTCGCCGAGCCGCTTAAGCGCCTTGGGCGGCAGCTCCTCGGTGAGCAGCTCCACCAGCAGCGTCGCCGGCATCTAGGCTACCTTGTCGACTGAAGCGAGCATCGGGAAGCCGAGCTGCTCGCGGGCGTCGTAGTAAGCCTGCGCCACCGCGCGCGCGAGCGCGCGCACGCGGCCGATGTAGGCGGCGCGCTCGGTGACCGAGATCGCGCCGCGCGCATCGAGCAGGTTGAACGTATGGGAGCACTTCAGGACCATCTCGTAGGCCGGCAGGGCGCAGCGCGCCTCGATCAGCCGCTGCGCTTCGCCCTCGAAGCTCTTGAACAGGCCGAAAAGCAGCTCGACGTTGGCGAGCTCGAAGTTGTAGCGCGATTGCTCGACCTCGTTCTGGCGGTACACGTCGCCGTAGGTCACGCCGGGCGTCCACACCAGGTCGTAGACGCTCTCCTTCCCCTGCAGGTACATGGCGAGGCGCTCCAGGCCGTAGGTGATCTCCCCCAGCACCGGCTTGCAGGCGAGCGAGCCCACCTCCTGGAAATAGGTGAACTGGGTGATCTCCATGCCGTCGAGCCACACTTCCCAGCCCAGGCCCCAGGCGCCGAGCGTGGGCGACTCCCAGTCGTCCTCGACGAAGCGGATGTCGTGCTCCCGAGGATTGATCCCCAGATCTTCCAACGATTGCAGATACAGATTCTGGATCCCGGGAGGCGAGGGTTTGAGCACCACCTGGTACTGGTAGTAATGCTGCAGGCGGTTGGGGTTCTCGCCGTAGCGCCCGTCCTTCGGGCGGCGCGAGGGCTGCACGTAGGCGGCGTTCCACGGCTCGGGCCCGATCGCGCGCAGGAAGGTGGCGGTATGGAAGGTGCCGGCGCCGACTTCCATGTCGTAGGGCTGCAGCAGTACGCATCCCTGGCGGTCCCAGAACTCGCTCAGGCGCGAGATGAGGCTTTGAAACGTGAGCATGGGGAAGACCGGATTCTACCGGCGCGCATTGCGCCGCGCGACGAGCGTCGCCGCGCCGAGCACCGCGAGCGCCAGGGCGAGGACCGGCCAGTCGCGAAGCCGCATGTACGGCGTCGTTCCCGAGTACCCTTGAACCGCGATCTCGAGCCGGCCTTCCGTGAACTGCGGCAGCTGCGCGAGCACGCGGCCGTCGCGGTCGATCGCCGCTGTGATCCCGGTGTTCGTGGCGGCGAGGTGCATGCGCCCGGTCTCGATGGCCCGCAGGCGCGCGATCTGGAGGTGCTGCGCGGGCGCGAGCGAATCGCCGAACCAGGCGACGTTCGACACGTTGGCGAGCACGCTGGCGCCGGCGGCGCGCGAGGCGATGGCATCGCCGAACACGTCTTCGTAGCACACGTTGACGGCGACGCGCTGGCCGGCGACGGCGAGCGG
>DATKAX010000284.1:0-39158 GCA_035514595.1 Burkholderiales bacterium | reverse complement strand
GTGCAGCAAGCCACCCCTGGCGTTGCTGACGGCATGGAAGGACTCAACCGATTTCGAGCTGGCCCAGGTGGCTTGCGCAAATGCGCCGACGAGCAGGCCGCCGCTGGCAAGCAAGCCCACGTTCAGGCGCAGGTCCGCCTGAGCGCCGCGGTCCGAGTCCGTGTGCTGGCGCACGCGCCCGAGCAGACCCACCGGCGCCGGTCCGATCTTGAAATCCCATTCGACGTGCGCTCCCAGCGACACACCGGGATCAATGTCCGAAACACCCAGGCTCGTGAGCAGGGCCGACTCGCTCGTCTTGCGCCCCTCCTCGTAGACCAGTTGCACGCCGGCGTCCACGCCCGGCGTGAGCGCCCAGCGCGCCCCGCCCTCCAGCACGCCTTGCGTCGTGCGCGCGAACCAGGGCTTGCCGAAATACCTCAGCACCGGAATGACATCCGTGCGCTGCGATTCGGACCCGTCATAGGCCGGCCGCGAGCGCAGCGCGACGCCGACGAGCGTGTAATCCTCCGGCGTGGTCTGCGCGAGCGCAGCGAGCGGCGCCATCAGGAACAGCAAGCCAATGCTTGTCGATTTCGGGGAAATCCGCATTCCTCCTCCCTTGTTAGGCGATAGAGGTGCGCCTCGCTGCCCGCATCGCGCTGCTCGTGGCCGGGCTCGCGCTCGCCGCCTGCGCCACGGCGCCGGAGATGGACGGCGGCATCGTCGGCACGGGCAACCGCATCGATTGCGAGCGTGCCAGCGAGCGCGCGAAGAGGAGCGGCGCTACGCTTCCGGAGGAGTGCCGGCCCGGACGTCAGTGAAAGACGTACGCGTCCATCGCCAGCACGCCGCGGTCGATGGCGTCGTAGACGCGCTCGGGCGGCCGGCGGCGCCGAGGGCGACGAAGAGCGGCAGGAAGTGCTAGTGCGCCCGCACGCCTTGGGGTGATAGCGAGCGGTAGTTGGCCAGCTTCTCCAGATCCCCGCTGTCTATTTTTTGTTTGACCCAATCCTGGAATTAAGTCCGTCCTGCCGGGACAACGGCCCGTCAAACGTCGCTCAGTTCTGGTTTTTACACAGCCTCGGTCGGAAGCCGACTTTCAAACTGAAATAGTACCGAGCACTACGCGTCCTTGACACCCGCAAGGCAGCGGTGCTCCACTAACGCTCCCACATGAACTCCGCGCGCAAGAGCGTTCTTGCAGCGGGCCTCGCGCTGCTCGGCGTTGCGCATGCCGGCCACGAGTTTCCGTTCTATCCGTCGTTCTATCCGCAGGAGATCACGGTCGAGGCGCTCGATGCGCGCTCGGCGGCGGAGCGGCTCGCCAAGGGGACGCTGCACGCGTACGCGGGAGGTGAAATCGCCGCGCCGGCCGACGGGACGAAGAGCGGCACGGTTACGTCGCTGGGCGGTTATGTGGTGGCGACGTTCGAGGGTGGCGGTTGCGCAGACGCGCGCGGCCTGAAGGACGCGCTCGGCGAGGGTCAGGTCTGGCATCCGTACCCCGTCACTCCGTTCCACGCCGACTACCTGCACCACGCCGATCGCGCCGAAGCCGCGCGGGCCGGGGCCGTGGCGGACAAGAGAGAGAAGAAAGCTCGAATCGAAATCGTTGAAGTGAGCGCGCTCATGGCCAAAGCCGGAGCGCGCTACAACGGCTGGTCCGGGCCGCCGTGGGTGAGGCAGGGCTGGTTTCACGCATATCTGTTGCTCACTCCCCCCGTGAGCGATGCGGCAATCGAAGAAACGCTGCGGCGGCTCGTGCGTGGCGAGCATCGCAGCCTCGAGGAGCGCGTCAATCTCGAGCGAAAGCTGGTTGCCCTTCTGCAACGCGGCTGCGAGCGCGTCGTGCTCGGCTATACGGAACGGCGCGAGCGCTATGGCGTGGACTATTCGCAAGGCGTGGAGAACGTGGGTTACGGCGCGCTCGAGGGTCTTGCGTCGCCGATTTTTCCGCGTACGGTCAAGCTGCGGGACTTTCCGTGGAACGGCTGGCTTAATGTGGCGGCGCCGGCACCGCCTTCCAGCGCGTGGAATCCCATCGTCGGCGGTTTCGGCGACGCTTTCGGCCGCGTGGTGTGGTCGGCGCTCTCCGATCCCGCGTTTCTGCCTGCGCCGCACGGCGGCGGCTGGATCGAGAACCGCGTCAGCGCCTCCGTCGAGGAGAGCCCCAAGCCGATTGCGGTGCCCGAGGACGCGCTTTTTACTGCCGGGCGCGGCAAGATGGCCGCCTCGCGCATCGTCTACCGCGTGCGCAACTCGGCGTTCCACGACGGCACGCCGATGAGCGTGGCGGACCTGCTCTACGGCTACGCCTTCGCGGCAGCATGGGCAACGGATCCGGGTATCGCGCAAGCGACTGCGCTTGCCCGCGAACGGCTGAAGGGCGTACGGCCGCTGCGCGTGGAGACCGAGACGCTCGCGTTCGGCGAAGACAAGCTGAGTTACGAAGTGCCGGTGATCGAGGTCTACCTCGACGCCGGACCCGGCGCCGATGCGGCGACCGTGGCGCCGCCGTGGTCCACGTTGCCCTGGCACCTGCTCGCGCTGCTGGAGGAGGGAGCGCGCCGCGGGTATTTCAAGCTTTCGGAAGTGGATCCGGTGCGCAACGTCGCGATCGTGCAGCGGCTCGGGATGCTCGCCCGCGAGCTTGAGGAGCGCGCCTACGTGCCGCCTGCATTGATCTCTCATGTGAATGCAAAAGAGGCTCGCGAGCGCTACCGCCGGCTGCGCGAGTTCCATGCGGCGCACGGCCATTGGCTGGTCACCAACGGTCCGTACCGGCTGAGCCGCTGGGACGGGACGAAGGCGGTGCTCGGCGCGTTCCGCGATCCGAGCTATCCGAAGGGCCTCGGCGGCTTCAACGCCTACGCCGTGCCGCTCAAGGCGCATGTGACGCGCATCGACCAGCGCGCCTACGGCGCCGAGGTTCACACGGAAACCGAGTGGCTCGAGCGCCTCGGGCGCGAAGTGCGGATCGCGCGCGGCTCGTTCGCGCAACGGCTTGCCGAGCGGCTCACGAGCGCGGGTGCGCTGCCGGCGCCGGTATGCCACTACCTGCTGGTCGGTCCGGACGGCGCGGTCGCCGCCGCCGGGGCTGTGCGCGCCGGCGGCAAGGGCGCCTGCCGTCTCGAATTCACTCGCACCGAGGGGCGGCCGGGCACCCGGCTCGTGGTCGCTGCCGTGCTCGAGGACAGCGCCGCGAACGCGCCGATAAGAATCGTGCCTTGGGGCGACTAGATCGGGGGTAGACTAATCCGACCGTGTGTCATTACTGATAGAGGAGGGGTCATGGACAAGGAGCTGATGCAGGAACGCCGCGGTTTTCTGAAGCAATTCGGGGCGACGCTGGGGGCGGCGGGTCTCGGCGCCGCGGGAGTCGGGACCGCGAATGCCGCGGTCACGCCCAAGGGCAGCATCCCCGCCAAGCCGGTCAAGGTAGGCCACATCACGTTTCTGACCGGCGCGGCCGAGTTGCTGGGCGGCCCGGGCCAGCGGGGGCACGTCCTCGCCCAGGAGGAGATCAATGCGCAGGGCGGCCTGCTCGGCAAGCGCAAGATCGAGACGCTCTTCGCCGACGAGGCTGCCGGCACCGACGCCAACGTGAAGGAACTGCGGCGCATGAAGCTGTCGGAGAACATCGAGCTCTTCACCGGCGTCATCTCGAGCGGCAACACCCCGGCGCTCGGCCCGGTGGCCGAGGAGCTGAGGGTGCTCACGCTGTTCAACGACGGCTGCACGGACTTCCTGTTCGACAAGGCGGTGCCCAACCCGAAGTACACCTTCCGGGTGACCAACATCCAGTCCGCGGACGGTGTCACGGCGGCCATCGGCGCCGCGACGCACTGGCCCAACGTGCGGCGCATCGCCTCGCTCCAGCCCGATTACAGCTACGGCCGCAACGTGTTCGAGCACTTCGTGCTTGCGCTCGGCAAGCTGCTGCCGGGGATCGAGGTTGTTTCCGAATCCTGGCCGAAGCTCGGCACGACGGACTTCACCTCGCACATCACGAAGATCCTCTCGAACAAGCCCGATCTGCTGGTTGCCGGCGTGTGGGGCGGCGATTACGTCGCGTTCTACAAGCAGGCGCTGCGCTTCGGGCTGTTCGACAAGATGAAGGTCGCCACCACGCTCGCCTTCGGCGGCTACCCGCACGCAATCGGCAAGGATCACCCCGAGGGCGTGCTTGCCGGCGTGCACGCGAACTATCACTTCCTCTATCCCTCCGCCGAGCGCTGGCCGATCAACAAGGGCTTCGTCGAGCGCTACTACAAGCGCTTCAAGGAGTACCCCAGCTTCGAGTCCGACGGCGCCTACATCGCGCTCTACCTGTACAAGCAGGCGGTGGAAAAGGCGAACCAGCTGGTTGGCGGCTGGCCCGACGACGAGGCGATCATCGCCATGCTCGAGGGCGCGGGAATCGATTCGCCGGCGGGCTACCTCTATATCCGCGCGGACAATCACCAAGGCTACAAGGACGCGGTGACCGGCCTGAGCAAGCACTTGCCGGGGTACGATTTCCCGGTCTGGGATACCGAGAGCATCGTTTCGATCCCGATCCGCAGCATCACTGCGCCGCCCAATTGGCCGAAACCGGGCAAGGGGCATAACGAGTCCACGGCCGCGGCCGACTGGATCAAGAAGACCTGGCCGGCGGCGAAGGTGTGACGCGCTAGCCCTGCACTGGACGCCGGGACGGCCCGCGCCGGGCCGCTCCGGCGATGCGTGCGCAAGAAGAAGAAGGAACCGATGGAAATCGTCGCGCTCCAGGTTCTGAATTCGCTGTTCTACGCCGCGGTGCTGTTCCTCATCGCCGCCGGGCTGAGCCTCATCTTCGGGGTGATGGGGATCGTCAACATGGCGCACGGCAGCTTCTACGCGCTGGGCGCCTATGTCACCGCCTGGTCGGTGGCCGCGGCGGCGGCCGTGTTGCCGCCGGCCGCGCTGTTCGTCCTGCTGCCGCTCGGGGCGATCGCCGCTGCGCTCGTCGGGCTGGCGATCGAGCCGACGCTGCTGCGGCGCTTCTACCGGCGCCCGGAGGAGTACCAGCTGCTGGTGACCTTCGGCCTGCTGCTGGTGCTCGAGGATGTCATCCGGCTGGTGTGGGGCGGCACGCCGCTCACCGCGAACGTGCTGGTCGACTCGCTCGGGCTGATCCAGGTCGGGGGATTGCCCTACCCCGTGTACAACCTGCTGATGATCGGGGTCGGCGCCGCCGCCGCGCTCGGGCTGTGGGCGTTCGTGTACCGCACCAAGTTCGGCGTGCTGCTGCGCGCCACCGCGCAGGATCGGCGCATGGCCGCGGCGCTCGGCATCGACGTCGGGCGCATCTACGCCCTCGCCTTCGGCCTGGGCTGCTTCATGGCCGGGCTCGGCGGCGCGATCGTCGTGCCGAGCCAGGCCGCGGTGCTCGGCATGGGGGTGGAAGTGCTGGTCCTGTCGTTCGTCGTGGTCGTGATCGGCGGCCTGGGCAGCCTGGAGGGCGCCCTGGTCGGTGCGCTGATCGTGAGCGCCCTGCGAACCATCACCATCCAGTTCTGGGAGGAAATCGAGCTCGCGGCGCTGTACCTGATCGCCGCGATCGTGCTCCTCATCCGCCCGACGGGACTGTTCGGGAGGAAGGCCTGAACGCCCCGCGTTCTCCTTCGATCCGATTGCGGGCAGCAGGGGCCGCGGCCGTCCTCGTCGTGCTCGCCTTCGTGCCGGCCTTCGCAGGTACGTATCAGACACAGCTCCTGACCTATGGGCTCACCCTCGCGATCGCCGCGCTCGGTTTCAATCTCCTGCTCGGCTACACGGGGCTGCTCTCGTTCGGACATTCCGCCTTCTTCGGCGCGGGCGCCTACGCCGTGGCGCTGATGATGCGCTACCTCGACGTCGCGTCGATGGAGCTGCTGATGCTGGGCGGGATCGTGTTCTCGGCCGCGCTGGCGGCGCTCTTCGGAGTGGTGTGCGTGCGCCATACGCGGATCTTCTTCGCCATCCTGACGCTCGCGCTTTCGCAGGTGCTGTGGACGCTCGCCTACAAGTTCTTCTGGATCACCGGCGGCACCGACGGGCTGCGCGTGCCGTTCTCCACGGTCAGCCTGCTGGGCGGCTTGGTCAGCTTCCCGGGCGCCGACGCGTTCGCCAAGTTCATCACCTACTACTACTACTACGTGCTCGCCGTGTTCGGCCTGTGCGTGGCGCTCATGTGGCTGATCGTGCACTCGCCGTTCGGCAAGACGCTGCAGGCGATCCGCGACAACGAGACGCGGGCGCGCTTTCTCGGCGTGCGCATCTGGCGCTACCGCTGGCTTGCGTTCCTGGTCTCGGGGATCTTCACCGGCCTCGCCGGCAGCCTCTGGGTGCCGCTCAACGGGCTCACCACCCCGGACGTCCTGTACTGGCCGCAGTCCGGCAAGATCGTGTTCTTCGCCGTGCTCGGCGGCTTCCGCAACTTCACCGGTCCCATCGTCGGCGCGGTGATCTTCAACTACCTCGAGGTCTACGCCGTCGCCGTGACCGAATACTGGCAGATCACCCTCGGCCTGATCCTGATCGCCCTCGTCACCTTCCTGCCCGCGGGAATCGTGGGCTCGGCGGTGCGGCTCGGCGCGAAGCTCAAGCGCAGGCAGCGCGCCTCGCCATGAGCCTGCTGCGCACGCAGGGCCTGACGAAGCACTTCGGGGAGACGCGCGCCGTGGACGGGGTGGATTTCACCGTCAACGAGGGCGAGTTCCTTTCGCTCGTCGGCACCAACGGCGCGGGCAAGACCACGCTGGTCGACCTGATCAGCGCCTTCCTGCTGCCCGACAGCGGCAGGATTCTCATCGGCGATCGCGACATCACCCGCGCCTCGGTGGACGAGCGCATCCGGGCGGGAATCGCGCGCAGCTTCCAGCTGGTGAACCTGTTCGACGATCTCTCGGTGCTCGACAACGTAGCGCTCGCAATCTTCGCGCGTGAAGGCAAGACGAAGCGCATCTTCGCGCTCGCCGAGCGCGACGCGGCGGTGACCCGGGAAGCTTTGGGCCTGCTCGGCGAGTTCGGCCTCGGCGGCAAGTCCGAGGCGCTCGCGGGAGGGCTGGCGCAGGGCGAGCGCAAGCTCCTCGACGTGGCGGTCGCCTACGCGCTGCGGCCCAGGCTGCTGTTCCTCGACGAGCCGACCAGCGGCGTCAGCACGCGCGACAAGACGCAGATCATGGACACCGTGTCTGCCGTGGTGCGCGGCGGCGGCATCACGGCGGTAGTCATCGAGCATGACATGGACGTGGTGTTCAGGTACTCCGATCGCGTCGTCGTGATGCACGAGGGCAGGTTCCTCGCCGACGGCCCGCCCGAGGCGATCCGGCGCAATGCCGACGTGGCCAAGTATCTTCTCGGGACCGACGTCGATGCTTGAAGTGAAGGACATCGACACCTTCCGCGGTCCCGCGCACATCTTGCACAGGATTTCGTTGAGCGTGCACGAACGCGAGGTGGTCTGCCTGGTCGGGCGCAACGGCGCCGGCAAGACCACCACCATGGAAAGCATCATGGGCTTCCTGCCCGTGACATCCGGCCAGATCCTGTTTCACGGCGAGGAAGTGACGTCGCTTCCCGTGCACCAGCGCGCGCTGCGGGGCATGGGCTACGCGCCCGAGGGAAGCGAGATCTTCCCCGAGCTCACGGTGGCGGAGAACATGATGATCAGCCGCTGGATGTCGGCCAAGGCGCGCCGCCGGCTGGAGGCGCTCGCCGAGGGCAACATCGAGGAGCGGGTGTACGCGGTGTTTCCCGAGGTGCGCGAGCTGCTGCAGCGCCAGGGCATGAACCTGAGCGGCGGCCAGCGCAAGATGGTCGCCATCGCGCGCGGCATGGCGCTCGCGCCGACGCTGCTGCTGCTGGACGAGGCGTTCGAGGGGCTCGCCCCGGTCGTCGTCAAGCGCTTCCGCGATGCGGTGCTCAAGATCGAGGACCTGGGGATCTCGCTCCTGATCGCCGAGTCGAACCTGGTCAACGCGGCGCGCATCGCGGACCGGCTCTACGCGATCGACCGCGGCGAGATCATCTTCGAGGGCAAGCCGCAGCAGGCGCTCGAGGATGACAACGTCATGAGGGCGCTGCGCGGCTGAGCGGCGGCACGAGCCGCAGCGTGAGCAGCGTCGCGAGCGCCCAGGCGGCGTAAGCCGCCGTGAACACCCATTCCGGGGCCTGGTAATAAAGCAGGCGGTAGAGCCAGCGGCCGATGAAGGATTCCGGACGCACGCCGCCGCGCAGCAGATCCTCCCAGACCGTCAGCGGGCAGGCGACGCCGAGCAGCGCCTCGGCGGCAACCAACACGATCGCGCCGAGGTGCGCATAGCGGAACCAGGGATTGCGCGCCCAGCGCCAGCCGAGCGCCGCGCCCAGCCACACCGCCGGCAGGCCCGCGACGATGAACGCGGCGATCAGGAAGTGGACGGCGAGCAGGACGTCGGCGATCATCGCTGCCATGGTACAAGCCCCGCGTTTTCCGCCGCTCGACGCCGCGGCCATGACGCTCGAGCAGTGCGAGGTCGCCGCCGAGATCGCCGCCGGCCCGCGCGGCGAGGTGCGTGGCCCGTTCATCGCGCTGCTTCACCACCCGGCGCTTGCGCGCCGCCTGCAGGCGCTCGGCGAGCAGCTGCGCTGGGGCAGCCGCCTGCCCGCCAGGCTCGTCGAGCTGGCGGTGCTCGTGACCGCGCGGCGCTGGACCTGCCAGCACGAATGGCTGATGCACGAGAGGCTGGCGCGCCAGGCGGGCCTCGAGGCACGCCTGATCGAGGCCATCGCCGCGGGCCGCGAGCCGCAGGACATGGGGCCGGACGAAACCGCGGTCTACGCGTTCTGCCGCGACGCGCATGCCACCGGACGTGTTAGCGATGTTGCCTTCGACGCGGTACGCACCCGCTTCGGGCTCGAAGGCGCGCTCGAGCTGCTCGCGCTGAGCGGCTACTACACGCTGATGGCGATGGTGCTCAACACCGCAGGGCTGCCGCTGCCCGGAAACGCAGCCGCGCCGCTCGAGGAAAGCATCTAGCCGCGCTCGCGCGGCCTGGCCGGATCCGCGCTCCACTCGCTCCAGGAACCGGCATAGAGCTTGCCGCCCGGAAGGCCGGCGATCTCCATCGCCAGCAGGTTGTGGCAGGCCGCGACCCCTGAGCCGCAGTAATGCACGGTCTCGCCGGGCGGGCGCTTCCCGAGCAGCTCGCGGAACTCCTTCGCGAGGATTTCCTTTTTCTTGAAAGTGCCGTCGGCCGCCAGGTTTTCGGCGTTGAAGCGGTTCAGCGCGCCGGGGATGCGGCCCGCCACCGGATCGATCGGCTCGCGCTCGCCGCGATAGCGCTCCGGCGCGCGCGCATCCACCAGCAGCAGCTTGCCGAGACTTTTCTCGACATGGTTCACGGCGAGCGCGGCATCGAAGCGGACCGTCACCGGGTAGGCCGTGGGCGCGAAGCGCGGCACCTCGGCCGTGACCGGCCGGCCTTCCCTGCGCCAGAGCGCGAATCCGCCGTCGAGCACCGCCACGGCGTCATGGCCCACCCAGCGCAGCATCCACCACAGCCGTGCCGCCATGGCGCCGTTGCCGCCGTCGTAGCACACCACCTGGCGCGCCGGCTCCAGCCCCTGCCGACCGAGCCACGCGACGAAGGCTGCCGGGTCGGGGAGCGGATGGCGCCCGTTGGCGCCGTTCCTCGGCCCCGAGAGGTCGCGGTCGAGGTGCGCGAAAGTCGCGCCGGGGACGTGCGCCTCGCGGTATTGCTGCTCGCCGAGCGACGGATCGGCGAGGTCGTGCCGGCAGTCGAACACCCGCCAGTCGGCGAGCTCGCTAGCGAGTTGCTGCGTCGAGACGAGCGTGGAGCCACTCATGAAAATGCACCTCGGCGTCCTCCATCGGTGACTGGTAAGGACCGGCGTCTTCCAGTCCCTGCTCGTACAGGGCGCGGCGGCCGCGGTCCAGGCGCAGGCAGATGTCGTTGTCCTCGATCGCGGTCTCGACATAGGCGGCCTGCTGCGCCTCGACGAACTCCCGCTCGAACAGCGCGATCTCCTCGGGGTAGTAGAACTCGACGACGTTCGTGGTGCGCGTCGGCGAGCGCGGAACGAGATGCGACACCACCAGCACGTTCGGGTACCACTCGAGCATCAGCCCCGGGTAGTAGGTCATCCATAGCGCGCCGTGCTTGGGCGCGCGGCCATCGAGGTGTTTCACGCAGGCCTCGTGCCAGCGCTTGTAGGCAGGGGTGCCGGGCCTGGCGAGGCCGGCTTTCGGCGCCACGATCTGCACCGAGAACTGCTCGCCGTAATCGACGCTGAAGTTGCTGCAATCGGCGAAGTTGCCCAGGCCCGGATGGAACGGATCGACGTGGTACACCTCGAGGTAGGTCTCGATGAAGGTCTTCCAGTTGACGTCGTACTCATCCACGCGCACCGAATCCAGGACGTAGCCGCTGAAGTCCCAGTCGGCGGCCGTGGTGATTGCAGCGAGATCCTGCCGGGGATCGCGCGGCCCGGCGAAGTACAGCCCGTTCCAGCGGGTGATCGGCGTCGAGCCGAGCTTGAGGCGCGGGCTCTCGGGGAAATGCGGCGCTCCGAGCAGCTCGCCCTTCAGGTCGTAAGTCCAGCGGTGCAGCGGACAGACGATGTTCGCGACCTTGCCGCGGCCTTCGAGCATCAGCGCCTGGCGGTGGCGGCAGACGTTCGAGAGCAGCTGCACCCCGTCGGCGTTTCGGACCAGCATGCGTGCATGGCCTGCCCACGTGAGGGTGTGGTAGTCGCCGATGGCCGGCACCATCAGTTCGTGCCCGACGTAGTTCGGGCCGGCGTCGAACAGCAGCGTCTTCTCGAGCGCGAAGACCGCGGGGTCGAAGTACCAGCGGACCGGAAGCTGGCAAGCCGACGGCCGCACCTGCCGCAACTGCGCCGCGCCCGACATACTGTTTGTAAAGCTCCTAGAAAAACAGTATTTTACTCAAAGATGAGCAAGCCTTCAGGCGAGCCCAGTTTCGAAGCGGCGCTCGCGGAGCTGGAAAAAATCGTGTCGCGCATGGAGAGCGGCGAGTTGTCGCTCGAGCAGGCGCTCGCCGCGCACGCGCGCGGCCTAGAGCTCGCGAAGCTCTGCCAGCAGCGCCTGGAAGCGGCCCAGCAGCAGGTCAAGGTGCTCGAAGGCGAGGTGCTCAAACCGCTCGCGGCCGCGGCCGAACGCGAGTCTCCCGAAGGTGAGTGAGGCGCCGTTCCAGGCCTGGATGGGCGAGGTGCAGGCGCGCATGGAGTCCGCGCTCGCTCGCCTGCTGCCGCCGCCGCACGCCGCGCCGGCGCGGCTGCACGAGGCGATGCGCTATGCGGTGCTCGAGGGCGGCAAGCGCGTGCGGGCGCTGCTCGCTTTTGCCGCGGGCGAGCTGGCGGGCGCGCCGCCGGAGCGGCTCGAGATCGCCGCGGCCGCCGTCGAGATGATCCACGCCTACTCTCTGGTGCACGACGACATGCCGTGCATGGACGACGACGTGCTCAGGCGCGGCAAGCCCACGGTGCACGTGGAATACGACCAGGCGACCGCGCTGCTGGTCGGCGATGCGCTGCACTCGCTCGCTTTTCAGGTGATCTCGGAGCACGCCATCGCGGACGACCCGCGGGTGCAGCTCGAGATGGTGAAGACCCTGGCGGCGGCGGCGGGGTCGCGCGGCATGGCAGGGGGCCAGCAGATCGACCTGGAGGCGACCGGAAAGCCGCTCAGCCTGCCCGAGCTCGAGTTCATGCACATCCACAAGACCGGCGCGCTGATCCGGGCGGCGGTGACGCTCGGCGCGCTTTGCGGCAGGCGGCTCGATGCCGGAGAAAGAAGCGGGCTCGACCGCTACGCGAAGTCGGTCGGGCTCGCTTTCCAGGTGATCGACGACCTGCTCGATTACGAGGCGAGCACTGCGACGCTCGGCAAGACCGCGGGCAAGGATTCGAAGCAGGGCAAGCCGACCTACGTATCGGCGCTCGGCCTCGCCGCCGCCCGGGAGCTTTCCCAGGACCTGCGCGCACAGGCCCATGGGGCGCTGCGGGATGCCGGCGCGCGCGCGCGCCGCCTCGGCGAGCTCGCGGACTTCATTGTTCTGAGAAAATTCTAGCCATGACCGCGCTGACCGGCGAGCTGCAGGCCGACGGATACAATCCCTCGATGTACGAGCTGCTCTACTCGATCGAAGACCCGGCGCAGCTGCGCGCGCTCGAGCGAAAGCAGCTCCCCCGGCTCGCCGAGGAGCTGCGCGCTTTCGTGCTCGAGTCGGTCTCGAAAACCGGCGGCCACCTGTCGTCCAACCTCGGCACGATCGAGCTCACCATCGCGCTGCACTACGTGTTCGACACCCCAGAGGACCGCATCGTCTGGGACGTCGGCCACCAGACCTACCCGCACAAGATCCTGACCGGCCGGCGCGAGGCGATGGCGCGTTTGCGCATGCTGGGCGGCATCTCCGGGTTCCCGCGGCGCAGCGAGTCGAAGTACGACACCTTCGGCACCGCGCACTCGTCCACGTCGATCTCGGCGGCGCTGGGCATGGCGGTCTCCTCGAAGCTGAAGAACGAGAAGCGCAGCTGCATTGCCGTGATTGGCGACGGCGCCATGTCGGCCGGCATGGCCTACGAGGCGATGAACAACGCCGGCGCCATGGACGTCGATCT
This sequence comes from Burkholderiales bacterium, assembly GCA_035514595.1. Taxonomy (GTDB): domain Bacteria; phylum Pseudomonadota; class Gammaproteobacteria; order Burkholderiales; family SG8-39; genus SCGC-AG-212-J23. Next base: position 26,525 of record DATKAX010000284.1, on the reverse strand, counting down.
GCTCGTGATCCTCAACGACAACGAGATGTCGATCTCGCGGCCGGTCGGGGCGCTCACCAACTACCTCGCGCGGCTGCTGTCCGGGCGGATCTATTCGACGGCGCGGCGCGCGAGCGAGCACCTGCTCAAGCGCGTCGGCGTATGGGAGCTCGCGCGCCGCGCCGAGGAGCACGTCAAGGGCATGGTGACGCCCTCGACGCTGTTCGAGGAGTTCGGCTTCAACTACATCGGGCCGATCGACGGCCACGACCTCGACGCGCTGATCCCGACGCTCGCCAACATCCGCAAGCTGAAAGGGCCGCAGTTCCTCCACGTGGTGACGCGCAAGGGCCAGGGCTACAAGCTCGCCGAGGACGACCCGATCGCCTACCACGGCCCCGGCAAGTTCGACCCTGCCGAGGGCCTGAAGAGCGCTGCCGGGGCGCGCCCCAGCTATTCGCAGATCTTCGGCGACTGGCTGTGCGACATGGCCGCGGCCGATGCGCGCCTGGTCGCCATCACGCCGGCGATGCGCGAAGGCTCGGGCATGGTGCGCTACTCGGAGCGCTTCCCCGAGCGCTACTTCGACGCCGGCATCGCCGAGCAGCACGCGGTGACCTTCGCGGCCGGCCTCGCCTGCGAAGGCATGAAGCCGGTGCTCGCGATCTACTCGACCTTTCTGCAGCGCGGCTACGACCAGCTGATCCACGACGTGGCGATCCAGAACCTGCCGGTGCTGTTCGCGCTCGACCGCGGCGGTCTCGTGGGCGGCGACGGCGCCACGCACAACGGCGCCTTCGATTATGCCTACCTGCGCACGGTGCCCAATCTCACCGTCATGGCGCCTTCCGACGCCGACGAATGCCGCCAGATGCTCTACACCGGCTTCTGCATGGACGGGCCGGCCGCGGTGCGCTACCCGCGCGGCGCGGCGGTGGGCGAAGCGGGCAAGGAAATGAAGACCCTTCCGGTGGGCCGCGGCGAGATCCGGCGCCGCGGCAAGCGCGTCGCGATCCTCGCATTCGGCTCGATGCTCAAGCCGGCGCTCGAAGCGGCGGCCGAGCTCGACGCCACGGTGGCCAACATGAGGTTCGTGAAGCCTGTCGACGCGGATCTGGTCCGGCGGCTGGCTGAAGAGCACGAGCTGCTGGTCACCGTGGAAGAGCACCAGGCGATGGGCGGTGCCGGTTCGGCCGTGTGCGAGGCGCTGAACCTGCATGGCATCGAAAAGAGAGTCGTCCTGCTCGGCCTCCCCGACCGCTTCATCGACCATGGCGATCCCGCGAAGCTACTGGCATCCGTGGGTCTGGACGCGGAGGGCATCCGGAACTCGGTTCGCCAGGCAATGTCCGAGTAATTTACTCGGATGTTAGAATGGGACCATGAAAGCACGCGACCTGCAGAACATCCCGGATGTCCAGGGGTCCCCGGACTCGCGCAAGCTCGCCATCGACCAGGTGGGCATCAAGGCGATCCGCCACCCGATGCGGATACAAGAGCGGGCGGGCGGGATACAGCACACCATCGCCATGTTCAACATGTACGTCGGCCTGCCGCACCACTTCAAGGGCACGCACATGTCGCGCTTCGTCGAGATCCTGGAAGCCCACGAGCGCGAGATCACGGTCGAGACCTTCCAGGAGATGCTGCGCGAGATGGTGGTCAAGCTCGAGGCCGAGGAAGGCCATATCGAGATGGCGTTTCCCTACTTCATCGAGAAGAAGGCGCCGGTCTCGGGCGTGAAGAGCCTGATGGACTACGACGTCACCTTCATCGGCGAGATCCGCAGCAAGAAGCAGAGCTTCACGATGAAGGTCGTGGTCCCGGTGACCAGCCTTTGCCCCTGCTCGAAGAAGATCTCCGCGCGCGGCGCGCACAACCAGCGCTCGCACGTGACGGTGACCACCCGCACCAACGATTTCGTGTGGATCGAGGAGATCGTCGATCTGGTCGAGAAGCAGGGCTCGTGCGAGCTCTACGGCCTGCTCAAGCGCCCGGACGAGAAGTACGTCACCGAGCGCGCGTACGACAATCCGAAGTTCGTCGAGGACCTGGTGCGCGACGTCGCCGCGGTGCTCAACCTCGACGAGCGTATCGAGGCCTACGTGGTTGAGTCGGAGAACTTCGAGTCGATCCACAACCACAGCGCCTACGCCCTTATCGAGAGGGATAAACGCTCCCGCTCCTAGCCCTCGGGCTGCTCGCTTTCATGACCGAAGCCCAGGCCCAGGACTGGCGCTCGCTGCGCAGCCGCATGCTGACCGAGGTCGACGCGATGTATGCCGAGACGCGCGGCGAAACCGGGCTGCCCGCGATGTCGCAGGCGGTGCGCAGCGCCCTGGGCAAGGTCGAGCGCCACCGGCTCGTGCCCCCGGCGCAGGCAGCCTACGCCTACCGCAACCGCCCGCTGCCGATCGGCGCCGGCCAGACCATCTCGCAGCCCTACATCGTCGCGCTTTCGACCGACCTCATTGCGCCGCAGCCGGACCACGTGGTGCTCGACGTCGGAACCGGCTCGGGCTACCAGGCGGCGGTGCTCGCCGAGATCGTTGCGCGCGTCTACTCGATCGAGATCATCCCCTCTCTCGCCCGGGAAGCGAGCGAGCGCCTGAAGGATCTGGGCTACGCCAACGTCGAAGTGCGCATCGGCGACGGCTACGCCGGCTGGCCGGAGAAGGCGCCCTTCGACGGCATCATCGTCACCGCTGCGGCGCCGCGCGTGCCTGCCGCGCTGGTCGAGCAGCTCAAGCCGGGCGGAAGGATGGTGATTCCCGTAGGCGGCGACGGCGACATCCAGTTCCTCCAGGTGATCACCAGGCGCGCCGACGGCGGCTACGACGAGCGACGTGTCCTGCCGGTGCGCTTCGTTCCCCTGGTGCGGGGAAAGGAGAAATAACTCACGGATCGTTATCAGTGGGCTTGGGGCGCTGATCCTGGACCATCGTAAAGGGGGGAGCTCCGGATTCGCCGTCCGATTTCGATAACGCTCGAGGCGCGCTTGCGCGACTCGACCTGCCGTCTTTCTTCCAGCCCCGTGTGCAGTGCGACGTATTGCTGCGTGAGCTTGTGCTTGGGCGTCAGATAAATCAGTGGCTTCGCGCGCTCATGCGATTCGCGGACCTTGACCGAACATGAGAGATACGGCTGAAGCACGGGCAGACCCGCGTCGATTAGTCCCTGCACTATCCTCTGCGGTAGACGCGCGCGCGGCAGAAACTGGTTTACTACGATGCCTTCGACCACCAGGCTGCCGTTATGATCGGTGCGGATCTCGGCGATGTCTTCGAGCAGCCCATAAAGCGCCCGACGCGAGAAATCGTCGCAATCGAAAGGGATGAGGCAACAGTCGGTTGCGATCAGCGCCGAACGCGTGAAGAAGTTGAGCGCCGGCGGAGTGTCGATGTAAACGAAATCGTACTGCGTGTCGAGTTCGTTGAGCGCCGCGCGCAGCTTGAAGATCTTGTAGCGCGCTTCAAGCTTGCCCTGCTGCTCGGCGAGCATGGGATGGGAGGGCAGCACGTCGAGACGCTCGAAGCGCGTGCGGTGGACGAACTCATCCGGTTGCTTGGCACGCATAGGGAAGCCAAGTGCTTGCTCGAAGAAACCGGCGAGTGTCGGCTCGAGCTCCCGGCCGTCCTTGCCGAGCAGGTACTGCGTAGAATTACCCTGCGGATCCAGATCAACGACCAGGACGCGTGCGCCGCCCGCGGCGCTCACTGCGGCCAGGTTGCAAGCGATCGTGGATTTGCCGACACCGCCCTTGTGATTGAACACGACGCGTCGCATGGTTGCTCCTTTTTCTTAACTTCGTCTAACTTCGCCTGGCTGCACCTGCGTGGCGCATCATAGCGGAACAATGCGGCGGTGCCAAATCTGGCGCCGCGTCCACAACCTATAGTAGAAATTAGCCTCAATGTACTAGATCTAGTAGGAAATCGGGTCTCCGCCGGCGCCGCGGGGCGCGCGCGCAGTCATGCCACAGCGTAAACCGTTCCCCTAGAAGCGCCGGATCAGGGTCATGGTCTGGCCCTCGCGCTTCATCTCGACCCGGTTGAGAAAGCTCATGCCGAGCAGCGCGGTGTCCAGGCCCTGCTCGACCACAACGGCGTCGACGTTGACCACTTCGATCGCGCCCACCTTCACGCGCTCGAGCTTCACGAGGTAGGCGCTCGTCGAGCCGTTCGCCGTCTGGACCATGCCGCGCTCGCCCTTGCGGTAGTCGATGCGCAGCCGCGATGCCGCGGCTGCGGGAAGCACCACCATGGTCGCCCCGGTATCGACCAGGAAGCGCACCTGGGCGCCGTTCACCACCCCGTCGGTGAAGAAGTGGCCGCGGTGGTCGGCCGAAAGCGTCGTGGTTTCGCGGTCGCTCGAGGCCGCGGCGGCCCGGTAGTGCCGGCCGCGCTGCAGCACGCGCCGCTTGCCGTCGATCTCGACGATGGCGCGCTCCCTTTCCACCGCGAGCACGCGGATGCCTCTCCAGGTCTGCCCGCGCTTCACCGTCTTCGGGTCGCCGCCGTCGATGGCGAGCACCGCGGCCTTGTCGCCGATCACGCCGACCAGCGCCACGTCGGCGGCGAGGGCCGGGGCGCAGGCGAGGAGCAGCAAAAGCGCAATAAAATTGGGCATGAAGCCGGTTGCCGTTTTTCGGACCGCTCCCAGCGAGGGACCGGGCTATTTTGCCACCTACCTCGAGCGGCGCTCAATCGGTTTGCAGCTGGTTGCGCTCGACGGGGGCGCGCCGATGCCCCGCGATCCGCGCCCCTTCGCGGGCCTGGTGTTCATGGGCGGGCCGATGAGCGTCAACGACGAGCTGCCGTGGATCGCCCCGGCGCTCGAGCTGGTGCGCAGCGCGGTGCGCAACGACATCCCGGTGCTCGGTCACTGCCTCGGCGGCCAGCTCCTCGCGAAGGCGTTCGGCGGCACGGTGCGCGCCAACCCGGTCAAGGAAATCGGCTGGGGCGAGGTGAGCGTCGCCGACAACCAGCTGGCGCGCGAGTGGCTGGGCGAGGCTGCGAGCTTCGAGTCGTTCCACTGGCACGGCGAGACCTTCAGCATCCCGCCGGGCGCGACGCGCGTGCTCGAGGGCCCGCATTGCGTCAACCAGGCGTTCGCCCTCGGCAAGCACTTCGGCATGCAGTGCCACGTCGAGATGACCGAGGAACTGGTGCGCAGCTGGCTCGTCAGCGGCGCCGACGAGATCCGCGCCTGCGCCGCGAGCCCCGCAGTGCAGTCGCCCGACGAGATCGAAGCGGACCTGCAGCGCCGCCTCGAGCGGCTGCACCAGGTCGCCGACCGGATCTACGAGCGCTGGACCGCGAATCTCAGTCGCGGAAGTTGATGAACTGCAGCGGCAGGTCGGCGACCGACTGGCGCACCAGCTGCATCGCCGCCTGAAGGTCGTCCTTCTTCGCGCCCGAGACGCGCACCGCGTCGCCCTGGATCGAGGCCTGCACCTTGAGCTTCGAGTCCTTGACCAGCTTCTGCACCTGCTTCGCCTTGTCCTGCGGCACGCCGACCCTGACCGTGATCGGGCGCTTCAGCTTGTCGCCCGAGATCTTCTCGATCGCGCCGGGCTCGAGGCAGCGCACGTCGACGTTGCGCTTCGCGAGCCGGGCGCGCAGCACGTCGGTGACCTGCCCGAGCTTGAACTCGTCGTCGGCGTAGACCGTGAGCGCGAGCTCGTTCTGCTCCACGCGGGCATCCGAGCCCTTGAAGTCGAAGCGGTTCGAGACCTCCTTGTTGGTCTGCTCGACCGCGTTCTTCACTTCCTGCTGGTTCACCTGCGAAACGATGTCGAAGGAGGGCATGGGGGCGCTCGGGGATCCGGTCGCTGCGATTCTACCCGCGCGCTCGGAGGATCATCTGGGTGCAGCGAAAGAGCGCGATCGTCCTGCCGTTCGCGGCGGCGCGCACCTCGGCGTCCCAGACCTGGGTGGTCCGGCCGCGGTGCGCCGGCCGGGCGACGCACACCACGTCGCCTTCCAGCACGGTGCCGAGGAAGTTGCTTTTCAGCTCGATGGTGGTGAATCCCTGCGCGTCCTCGGGCAGGTTGCGCACCGTCGCGTAGCCGCAGGACGTGTCGGCGAGCGACACGATCGCCCCGGCGTGCAGGAACCCGTTCCAGGCGCACTTCCTGCGGTCCACCGGCATGCGGATGCGCACCTCGTCGGCCTCGACCGCCAGCACCTCCATCTCGAGATGCCCGGGCAGGTAGTCCCTGCCGCGCGCGTTCCATTCTGCGACGCTCTGCGGGATCGTCAGGCGTTCCATGCAGGCTTTATCGAGGGTTGAGGCGCTGCAGGTCCTCGACCCAGCGCAGCGTGGTGGCGCGCAGCCAGTCGAGGTCGGCGGCGCTTTCGAAGACCGAGTAGACGGAGAGGTTGAGCGGCTTGCCGCGCACCAGCAGGAAGCTGGTGCTGGCGAGCACGTACTGCGGCTTTTCGTTGCGCCGCTGCGGGGGGAGGCGCGAGCCCTGCACCACCGAGACCACGCCGGGGTCGCGGCGCAGCTCGCCGAGGATGCTCGACTGGCCCGGGGGCCGGGCGTCGAGGTACTCGAACAGATCGACGTTTGCCGGCGGCTCCCCGAGCCCGCGCAGGGCGTCGGCGACGAAGCGCTGGAACGCGGCCTCGGCGACGTGCTCGCGCTCGAGCGCCTTGGGCGTCACCACGATCATGTAGCGGCGGAATTCGGGCGTGTCCCCGACCATGAAGCGGCGCAGATCGCCGTCCGAGATGGCGAACAGGAGAATGCGGTTGGAGGCCGAGGTCTGCGCCTCGGCGAGCTCCTGCAGGCGCGGCGAGCCGGTGAAGCCGGTATCGGCGAAGCCGGCGGGGGCGTCCAGGCCGATGCGCGCCTCGCCCACGCGCACCGCGAACGGGGCGGCGAGCGCCTGCGCCGCCGCGCACAGGACGAGCAGCACGAGCGTCCTGAGGGGCGCTATTTGCGGCCTCGCTTGGCGCCGATGCGCATGCGCAGGGCATTGAGGCGGATGAAGCCCGCCGCGTCCGCCTGGTTATAGGAGCCCTTGTCGTCCTCGAAGGTGGCGATCGAGGCGTCGAACAGCGAATCCCTGGAGGCGCGCCCGGTGACCAGCACCGTGCCCTTGTACAGGCGCAGGCGCACCGTGCCGTTCACCGGCGCCTGCGAGGCGTCGATCAGCGTCTGCAGCAGCCGCCGCTCGGGGCTGAACCAGTAGCCGTTGTAGATCATGCGCGCGTAGCGCGGCATCAGGTCGTCCTTGAGCGCGAGCACCTCGCGGTCGAGCGTGATCGACTCGATGGCGCGGTGCGCCTTGAGCATGATGCTGCCGCCGGGGGTCTCGTAGCAGCCGCGGCTCTTCATGCCGACATAGCGGTTCTCGACCATGTCGAGGCGCCCGATGCCGTGCCGGCCGCCCAGCCGATTCAGCTCGGTCAGGGCCTTGGCGGGACTCAGCTTGCGGCCGTTGACGGCGACGATGTCGCCCTTGCGGTACTCGAGCTCGAGGTGCTCGGGCCGCGCCGGCGCCTTTTCGGGGGACACCGTGATGCGCCACATCGATTCCTCGGGCTCGTACTGCGGGTCCTCGAGCACGCCGCCTTCATAGGAGATGTGCAGCAGGTTGGCGTCCATCGAGTACGGCACAGCAGAGGACGAACTGCGGCCCTTTTTCTTCTTGAAATCGACCGGGATGCGGTGGCGCTCGGCGTAGCGCAGCAGCTTCTCGCGCGAGAGCAGGTCCCATTCGCGCCACGGCGCGATGATCTTCACGTCGGGCATCAGCGCGTAGGCGCCGAGCTCGAAGCGCACCTGGTCGTTGCCTTTGCCGGTGGCGCCGTGGGCGATCGCATCGGCCCCTGTTCTTCTTGCTGTCTGAATCAGATGCTTTGCAATCAGCGGGCGGGCGATGGAGGTGCCGAGCAGGTACTCGCCCTCGTACACCGCGTTGGCGCGGAACATGGGGAACACGAAGTCGCGCACGAACTCCTCGCGCAGGTCCTCGACGAAGATCTTCTTCACGCCCATCTTGCGCGCCTTGCGCCGCGCCGGCTCGAGCTCCTCCCCCTGGCCGATGTCGGCGGTGAACGTGATCACCTCGCAGCCGTACTTGTCCTGCAGCCACTTCAGGATCACCGAGGTGTCGAGGCCGCCCGAGTAGGCGAGCACCACCTTTCCGATCTTCTTCATTTCCTCCCCACCACCAGGAATTCGAGCAGCGCCTTCTGGGTGTGCAGGCGGTTCTCGGCCTCGTCCCATACCGCGGACTGCGGCCCGTCGATCACTTCCGCCGCCACTTCCTCGCCGCGGTGCGCCGGCAGGCAGTGCATGAAAAGCGCGTCCTTCTTCGCCGCGCGCATCATCTCCGCGTCCACCTGCCAGTCCTCGAAGTCGCGGCGCCGCTCCTCGTTCTCGGCTTCGAAGCCCATCGAGGTCCAGACGTCGGTGGTCACCAGATCGGCGCCTTTCGCGGCCGCCATGGGATCGGAAAACACCTCGCAGTGGCGGTTGATGCGCTCGGCCTCGACCTCGTAGCCGGGCGGGGTCGAGACGTTCAGCCTGAAGTCGAATACCTCGGCCGCCTGCAGCCAGCTGTTGCAGACGTTGTTCGAGTCGCCGATCCACGCCACGGTGCGGCCCCCGATCGGGCCGCGCAGGTCGCTGTAGGTGTAGACATCGGCCAGGATCTGGCACGGGTGGTACTCGTTGGTGAGGCCGTTGATCACCGGCACCCGCGAGCGGCGGGCGAATCTCGCGATGAGCTGCTGGTCGAAGGTGCGGATCATGACCACGTCGCACATGCGCGAGACGACCTGCGCCATGTCCTCCACCGGCTCGCCGCGGTCGAGCTGCGAGTCGCGGGTGGCGAGGAAGATCGCCGCGCCGCCGAGCTGGTGCATGCCGGCCTCGAAGGACAGCCGCGTGCGCGTCGACTGCTTCTCGAAGATCATCGCGAGCGTGCGGTCTTCGAGCGGCCAGTAGCGCTCGTAGCGCTTGAAGCGATCCTTGATCCAGCGCGTGCGGCTGAAAAGGTGCTCGTAGTCCTGGCGCGAGAAGTCGCTGAACTCGAGGTAATGCCGCAGCGTCATGCCGCCGCGCGCCGCTCGAGGAACGCCTTGACGAGGGGCAGCAGCCGGGCGAGCACCTCGCGCGCTTCGGCCTCGGCCATGACGAGCGGCGGCAGCAGGCGGATCACGTTGTCGGCGGTGACGTTGATCACCAGGCCTGCCTCGAGCGCCTCGCGCACCAGCTCGCCGCAGGGCCGCGCCAGCTCGACCCCGATCATCAGGCCCATGCCGCGCACCTCGGTCACGCCCTCCGCGCGCGACAGGCTTTCCCTCAGGGAGCCGAGAAGCAGCTCGCCGACGCGCGCCGCGTTGCCGAGCAGGTTCTCGTCCCGGATGGCGTCGAGGGTCGCAACCACCGCGGTCATGGCGAGCGGGTTGCCGCCGAAGGTCGAGCCGTGGTTGCCGGGCTTGAAAACCCCGCGGGCGCGGCCGCCGACCACGCAGGCGCCCACCGGGACGCCCGAGCCGAGCCCCTTGGCGAGGGGTACCACGTCGGGCAGGAAGCCGGCGTGCTGGTAGACGAACCACTGCCCGGTGCGCCCGAGCCCGCACTGCACCTCGTCCGAGATGAACAGCCACTGCTGGCGCTCGCAGATCTCCTTCAGGCCGCGCAGGTACTCCAGGCGCGACACGTTGATGCCGCCTTCGCCCTGGATCGGCTCGACCATCACCGCGCAGACGCTGCGGTTGTGCTCGGCGAGCTGGCGCACCGCCTCGAGGTCGTTGAGCGGCACGCGCACGAAGCCCGATACCAGCGGCTCGAACCCGGCCTGCACCTTGCGGCTGCCGGTCGCCGAGAGCGTCGCGAGCGAGCGGCCGTGGAACGCCTTCTCCATCACCACGATCGCCGGCTCGGCGATGCCGCGGTCGTGGCCGTACTTGCGGGCGATCTTGATCGCCGCCTCGTTCGCCTCGAGCCCGGAGTTGCAGAAGAACACCTCGTCCAGGCCGGTGATCGCGGCGATGCGCTCGGCTGCCGCCTCCTGCACCGGGATGCGCCAGAGGTTCGACGTATGCAGCACGCCGCTGTCGATTCGCTCGCGCAAGGCCTGCTGCAGCCTGGGGTGCGCGTATCCGAGGGTGTTCACCGCGATGCCGGCGAGGGCGTCGAGGTATTTCTTTCCGCCTTCGTCCCACAGCCATACCCCTTCGCCGCGCACGAATGCGACCGGCTGGCGCACATAGGTGTTCATTACGTGGGACATTCGACCCCCAAATGCAAAACGGCGGCACCGGCCGCCGTTGGCCGAAATGCTAGCAGAAACGCCCGAATTCAGGCACTGCGGAGCGGGCGGCCATAATGGCGCCGCCATGACCCAGGACCAGCTCCTCGTGCTCGGTATTCTCGCCGCCACGATCGCCATGTTCCTGTGGGGACGCTGGCGCCACGACATGGTGGCGGCCGGTGCGCTGCTCGCCTGTGTCCTGGGGGGATTGGTGCCGAGCGATTCCGCGTTCGCCGGCTTCGGCCACCCCGCGGTGATCACCGTCGCCTGCGTGCTGGTGCTCAGCCAGGGGCTGCAGAACACGGGGGCGGTCGATGTGCTGGCGCGCTATGCCGTGCCGTCGAAGGCGGGACCGACGCTGACCATCGCCGCGCTTACCGGGCTGGCGGCGCTGATGTCCGGCTTCATGAACAACGTCGGCGCGCTCGCCCTGCTGATGCCGGTGGCGCTGCAGGTGGCGAAGCGGCTCGAGCTGCCGCCCGGCAAGGCGCTGATGCCGCTTGCATTCGGCTCCATTCTCGGCGGCATGACCACGCTCATCGGCACCCCGCCGAACCTGATCGTCTCGGGCTTCCGGGCACAAGCGGGGCTGGAGAGCTTCGGCATGTTCGATTTCACGCCGGTAGGGGTGGCGGTGATGGGGGCCGGGGTGCTGTTCGTGGCGCTCGTGGGCTGGCGGCTGGTCCCGGCGCGAAAGCAATCGAGCATCGAAGGTTTCGAGACCGGCGCCTACCTGACCGAAGCGCGCGTCGCCAAGGACAGCAAGGCGGCGGGCAAGACGCTGCGCGAGATCGAAGCGGCGCTGGACGAGGCCGGCGCGCAGGTGGTCGGGCTGGTGCGCAACGAGGTGCGCGTCACCGCGCCCAGCCCCGGCCGCGTGGTACGCGCGGGCGACATCCTGGTGATCGAGGCCGAGGCGGAGGCCCTGTCGAGCGCCCTTTCCAGCCTGGGGCTCGCGCTGGAGGAGGCGAAGAAATCCGATGAGGAAGAAGGCGCGGAAGGGCACGCCGCCCGCGCGCCGGCAGCGAAAGCGGAGAGCGCCGAGGCCGACGCGGAGGAAAAGCCGGCGCCCTCCGACGAGATCGTCCTCGTCGAGCTCGCGGTGCTGCCGCATTCCCAGCTGGTGGGGCGCTCGGCGAGCGACATGCTGCTCAGGACGCGCTTCGGCATCAACCTGCTCGCCGTCTCGCGCCAGGGCGAGCGCTCGACGGCGCGGCTGCGCACCATGCGCTTCGAGGCGGGCGACGTGCTGCTCGTGCAGGGCTCGCCCGAGGCGATCGCCGAGTTCTCCTCCAGCACCAAATGCCTGCCGCTCGCGGAACGCGAGCTGCGCATCCCGGACAAGCGCATGGCGATCCTGGCCGGCGCCATCATGCTCGCCGCCGTCGGCGGCGCGGCCTTCGGCCTGGTGCCCGCGGCAATCTCGTTTGCCGCCGGCGTGCTGGCATCGATGGCAGTGCGCACGGTGACGCCGCGTGCGGGCTACGACGCCGTTGACTGGCCGGTCGTCGTGCTGCTCGCTGCGTTGATCCCGGTGGCCGGCGCGATGGCGTCCACGGGCACGGCCGACCTGATCGCCCGGCTGATGCTGGAGCACCTCGCGCAGGGCAATGCGGTGCTGGCGCTCGCGGCCATCCTCGTCGTCACCATGACACTATCGGACCTGATGAACAACGCGGCGACCGCCGCGGTCATGTGTCCCATCGCCATCGGCACGGCCGGCCAGCTCGGCGTCAGCCCCGACCCGTACCTCATGGGCGTGGCGGTGGCCGCCTCCTGCGCCTTCCTGACCCCGATCGGGCACCAGAACAACACGCTGATCCTCGGCCCGGGAGGGTTCCATTTTGGCGACTACTGGCGGCTCGGGCTGCCGCTCGAGCTGCTGGTGCTGGCGGTGAGCATCCCGATGCTGCTGCTCGTCTGGCCGCTCTAGCGCGCCCGCGGCTCAGTCGATGCGGCGCAGGCCGCGCTCCTCGGCGGCCTTGAGCACGCGCACGCACGGCTGGTAGCCCTCGTAGACCACGCCGTGGATCTCCATGCGCTTCTGCGACCCGAGCAGGCTGGCGAGGTAATCGGCGACCTCGCGGGTGATGACCTGGCCGGGCACGAGCACCGGGATGCCCGGCGGGTAGGGAACGATCTGGTCGGCGCACACGCGATGCGCGAGCGCCTTGTTGACCCGCTCCTTGTCGTCGAGCACCGGCGTGAGCTCGCCGCCGCAGTAGAAGGCGTCGCGCGGCAGATAGCGCAGCTTCGTGAAGGCGGGGATCTCGGGCGTGCGTACCAGGCGCCGCGGGGCGCGCTTCTCGCGCGCGATGCGCATGAACGCGTCGTACAGGCGCGAAACCTTGGAGCGCGTGGTGCCGATGGTCAGCAGGAGCGTGAGCGTGTTGAAGGTGCTCTTCTCGGTCTGGATGTTGAAGCGCTCGAACAGCACCTTCTGCAGGTCGTCCACCGTGTAGCCGCAGCCGGAGATGTCGACGGTGACCTTGGTGGGGTCGAGGCGGATGGCGTCGTGCTTCAGCTCCTCGGGCAGCAGATCCTCGAGCTCGAGGCTCCTGAACACGCCGGTCGAATTGATCTGCTCGCGCAGCTCCTTGGCGAGCGCGAGCGTCCTGGAAAGCAGCTTGTAGCCTTCCATCACCGCCTGCTTGCGGGCCACGTCGAGGCTCGCGATCAGCCCGTACTGGGGGCTGGTCGAGGTGTGCATGTTGAAGTTCTCGCGGAACAGGTGCTCGCGGAAGTCCGGGTCGTTGACGTGGATCATCGAGGCCTGCGAGAAGGCCGAGAGCACCTTGTGCGTGGATTGCGTGGCGTAGTCCGCGCCCGCCTCGAGCGCCGTGGGGCGGAACTGCGGGTGAAAGCGGGCAAAGCCGTACCAGGCCTCGTCGATGATCACCTTGATGTTGCGCGCGTGCGCCGCCTCGACGATCGGCTTGAGGTCGTAGCGCAGCCCGTCGTAGGTGCACGAGGTGAGGATCAGCGCCTCGGCATCCGGATGCCGGCGGATGGCGTCGAGCACCGCTTTCTTCGGCACCGGGCCGTACAGGCCGTACTTGCGGTTGAGGGCGGAATCCAGGTACACCGGGTGCGCCCCCGAGAGCACCACGCCGTGGTGCACGCTCTTGTGGCAGTTGCGGTCCAGCAGCAGCTTTTCGCCAGGCGCGAGCAGGGTCTGGAAGATGACCTTGTTGGCGGTGGAGGTGCCGTTGGTGGCGAAAAAGGTGCGCCGCGCGCCGAAAGCCTGCGCCGCCATGTGCTGCGCCTCCGCGATCACGCCCTTCGGATCCATGAGCGAGTCGAGCATCGGCACCGACACCGAGAGGTCGGCGTCGAACACGTGCTCGCCCATGAACTCGTAGAAGTCGTTCCCCCAGGGGCTGCCGCGCAGCGATTCGCCCGAGGAGTGCCCCGGCGTGTGCCACTGGTCCTTCGCCATCCACACGTAGTTCTTGAGCTGGTCGTAGAAGGGCGTTTTCGCACGCTCCTGGATCTGCGCGTTCAGGATGCGGTAGATGCCGCGGTAGTCGCGCTCCTCGCGGTAGAAGTAGCCGTCCACCGACTCGGTGAACAGCGCATCCACCACGTCATCCTCCTTCTCCTGCGCGATCAGGATGTACACCGAGAGCTCGGGGCGAAAGCGCGTGATGCGCTGCACGAGCTCCAGCGCGGAGACCTGCAGGGTGCGCGAGCCGTTGCGCTTGCCCAGCTTGTACAGCGTGTCGTCGACCAGCACCGCCTGGATGTCGCCGTCGGACTCGATCGTGGCGAGCGCCTCCTTGGCCGTGGCGACCCCGGAGAAGACGATGCCGTGCGGGTTGTCGAGCGCGCGCGCCGCCGCGTTCAGGCCCTTGACGAACTCGCGCAGCACCAGGTGCTCGTCGTTGATGACGAGGATGCGGCTGACGGGCTTGCCCATCAATGCCTACTATAATCGCGCATGCCGAAGCCGGCGATCAGCGCATGCGGCTCAGTGTTGCAAAAAACAGAGAGTCGCGGGAAAAGGCTACTTGAGACCTTTTACGGCTTGCGCGAGGCGGCTCTTGTGACGGTCCGCGGCATTGCGATGCAGGATGCCCTTCGAGGCCACGCGGTCGATCACGCGCTGCGATTCGCGCAGCACCCGCGCGGCGGCGTCCCGGTCGCCGGCTGCGACCGCCTTCTTCACGTTCTTGACGGCGGTGCGCACCGAGGTGCGCAGGCCCATGTTGTGGTCGCGGCGCTGGACCGCCTGGCGGGCGCGCTTGCGGGCGGACTTGATGTTGGCCATGTGCTCGGTTCGGTCCTCGAAAGGGGCGCAATTCTAGCATGAACCTGCTGCGTACCTTGGCCACGGTGAGCAGCCTCACCATGGTGAGCCGGGTGCTCGGCTACGTGCGCGACTTCTTCATCGCGCGGCTGTTCGGCGCGGGGCTCGCCACCGACGCCTTCTTCGTCGCTTTCCGAATCCCCAACCTCCTGCGGCGCATGTTTGCGGAAGGGGCCTTCTCGCAGGCCTTCGTGCCGATCCTCTCGGAATATCGCAGCCGCCAGACGCCCGAGGAGACGCGCGCGCTGGTGGACGTCATCGCCACGACGCTGTTCCTCGCCCTGGTGGCGGCCACCGCGCTCGGCATGCTGGCCGCGCCGGTGGTCGGCTACCTGTTTGCGCCGGGGTGGTTCCACGCCAGCCCGGAACAGTTCGACCTCGCGGTGCAGATGCTTCGCATCACCTTTCCGTACATCCTGTTCATCTCGCTGGTGGCGCTGGCCGCGGGGGTGCTCAACACCTGGAGCCGCTTCGCGGTGCCGGCGTTCACGCCGGTGCTGCTCAACGTCTCCTTCATCGTCGCCGCTGCGTTTTTCGCCGAGCGCTTCGACCCGCCGGTGCTGGCGCTCGCCTGGGCGGTATTCGTCGGCGGCGCATTGCAGCTCGCGCTGCAACTGCCGTTCCTCGCGCGCATCGGCATGCTGCCGCGCTGGCGTCTGAATCTGCGCCATCCCGGGCTCTCGCGCGTGCTGAAGCTCATGCTGCCGGCGCTGTTCGGCGTCTCGGTAAGCCAGATTTCGCTCCTCATCAACACCATCTTCGCCTCGTTCCTGGTCGCAGGCAGCGTGTCCTGGCTCTACTATGCCGACCGGCTGATGGAGCTGCCGGCCGGCGTCCTGGGCGTCGCCGTGGGCACCATCCTGCTTCCCAGCCTGTCGAAGTACCATGCCGAGGCCAACCCGGAGGAATACGGCCGGCTCCTTGACTGGGGCCTGCGCGTTACCGTGCTGCTCGCGGTGCCGGCCGCGGTGGCGCTCGCGGTGCTGGCGCTGCCGCTCATCGCGATGCTGTTCCAGTACGGCCGCTTCACTGCGGAGGATGCCTGGATGACGCGCCAGGCGCTCGTCGCCTACAGCGTCGGGCTGGTGGGCATCATCCTGGTCAAGATCCTGGCCCCCGGCTTCTACGCGAGGCAGAACATCGTCACACCCGTGAAGATCGGCATCGTGACGCTGGTCGCCACGCAGGTCATGAACCTCGCCTTCATCGTGCCGCTGCGCCACGCCGGTCTCGCGCTCGCCATCGGGCTCGGCGCCTGCCTGAATGCCGGGCTGCTGTACCGATTCCTGCGCAAGGACGCCATCTATGCGCCGCAGCCGGGCTGGCCGGCGTTCCTGCTCAAGATCGGCGTCGCAGTCGCGCTGATGGCGATCGTGCTGTATGCCGCCATGGGCGAGCCGGCCTGGTGGCTCGCCGCCGGGTGGCAGCACAAGGTCCCGGCGCTCGTCGGCCTGGTGCTGCTCGGGGCGGCATCCTACGGCGCCTGCCTGCTGGCGCTGGGCCTGCGCCCGCGGCATTTCGCGCGCCGGGGCGCTTCCTGATGGGCGCGCCGCTGGAGGCTTTCGCGCAGCTGCTCGGGCGCGACGACGGCCACATCGACCTCGCACGCGCCTGCCTGATGGTCGCGCAGGACGTCTATCCGGGGCTCGACGTCGAGCGCTACCTCGGCGAGATCGAGCGCATGGCGCTGCGCCTGCGCGGCAGCATCGGGCCGCAAGGCGGCGCCGAGGAGCGCGTGGTCGCGCTCAACCGCTACCTGTTCGAGGAGCTCGGCTACCGGGGGAACGCCGGCGATTACTACGATCCGCGCAACAGCTACCTCAACGAGGTGATCGACCGCAGGACCGGCATTCCGATCACCCTCGCGGTGCTGTACCTGGAGCTCGGCCGCCGCGCCGGCCTGCCGCTGGAGGGCGTGTCCTTCCCGGGTCACTTCCTGGTGCGCCTGCGCCTGCGGGCCGGGATGCTGGTGCTCGATCCGTTCTCGGGCGGCGCGCCGCTCTCCGAGGACGAGCTGCGCGAGCGGCTGCAGCGCGTCATCCCCGAGGGATTCGTCGATCGGCTGCCGGTGGCCGAGCTGCCGCTCGAGGAGTTCCTCGAGCCGGCGACCAAGCGGCAGATCCTGGCGCGCCTGCTGCGCAACCTGAAGGGGATCTACCGGGAGCGCGACAAGCCCGAGCAGATGCTCGACGTGCTGAACCGGATGCTGGTGGTGGCGCCGGAATCGAGCGCCGAGCTGCGCGACCGCGGCATCGTCTACCAGCGGCTCGAGTGCTACCGCGCCGCGCTCAAGGACCTGTCCGCCTACGTCGAGCGCGAGCCCGAGGCGCCCGACTTCGACGACGTGCGCGAGAGGCTGATGGAGCTCTCCGCGCTCTGCGCGCGGCTGAATTAGGCCGGACCCGAAACCGGGGTCAGAGCCCGATTTCTGAGCGCCAGCGCCTGCCGCTGCACCTGCTCCCTCAAGCGAGGCTTGTAGCCGAGCGCGAAGAACACTTCGGCGGCAAGGAAGATCGGCGCGACGAAGATCTGGAACAGGTTGTCGGCGAGCGCCGGCCTTCGCCCCTCGAAAACGTGACCGACGAGCTGCAGGATCCAGCCGCCGACGAACAGCACCGCGAACCAGGTCCAGCCTTGCACGGCGCCCTGCGCCGCGATGCGCTCGCCCAGCCACACCAGCGTCGCCGTGACGACGAGCATCGCCGCCCCGAGCGGCACGTCGAGCAGGAAGTAGTAGGCGAGCACCGCGGCGGCGAGCAGCATCGCCGCCGTCAGCGCAAACCCGCCGAGCTCGATCCGCAGCCAGGCAAGCGGAATCAGAAGCGAGAGCATGATGGCTGGCACGCCGAGGAAATGGGTGGCCTTGTTGCGCCGATCCTGGTGGTAGGCGGCGTAGAACGCCATCTGGTCCTCGAGGCGTTTCATCAACGCACTATAATTCAGCGGTATACACCCGTCCAGTAAGTGCTTGAGCGGCAAAGCAAAGCCGCCCGAAAATTCCCCAGTTCCCCATCAGTTCCCCAGGCCGCCGCGCTTCAGCGTGAGCGGCACCACCTTGCGCTCGCGGCGCGCGTAGTGCTTGCTCGCCACGCCCGGCGTGTTGCCCAGGAACTCGTGCATGTCGATCCCGGCCTCCTCGGCGTCGTCGCCGGCGGCCGAGCGCAGGTCGTGGAAGCCCAGGTCCTCGATCGCGAGCGGGATCGCGCACTCGGCGAGAGCCGCGTTCGTCTGCTCGACCAGCAGCCGGAAGCTGGACCAGAACGCGTTGCCGGAGAGCTTCTCGCCCGAGCGGCTGGCGAACACCGGCGAGAGCGGGAACACGCCGGCGCGGCTGGCGCCGGGGAGCTCGAGCGCCTCGCGGATGATGCGCTTCAGGTCCTCGTTCCACTCGAGCATGGTGCGCTTGCCGTTCTTCTGCGCCTGCGACTGGATGTCCTCGGGCGTCAGCTGGCGGCGCACCAGGTTGAGCATGTCGGAGGCGCGCCAGCCGCTGATCGACTCGAAGTCGGCGCTCGAGGTGCTCGGCCATCGCGCCCGGGACCTCGATCTCCCAGGCCTTCGGCTCGCGGCTGCGGCCTTCCTGCGAGATCTTGGCGACGCCGTCGCACGGGTTGTACGTGGTGCGCCCGGTGCGCTTCGCCCACATGAAGACCGACGACAGGCAGCCCACGGCGACATTCGCCGAGGTGGTGCCGACGTCGGCGATGAAGCGCTGCACGTCGACCGTGCCGATCGCCTTGCCGCGCGCCGCGTCGATCGCGGTCTTGCCGTAGTGCATGGGCCCGAAGCGCGGGATCAGGACCTTTTCACCGTCCACACGTACTGCTTGACCGTGCTCCAGGCGCGCAGCAGCTCCTCGACGGTGCCGCTCGCGCTCGCTTGCGGCACGCGCAGCCCGTTGAGCGCCCGTTCCGGCATCCACCGCGCCAGAGACGTCGCCGGTGGTCGCTCCGAGCGGCGCAGGGGCCGAGGAGAACGCAATCGTCATGCGGTTTTCTTACTGCCCCGGAGGAGCCGGAGGCGGGCTGAAAAACCCCATGACCCTGTGATTCCACACGTCCATGACGCGCCACAAATCAAAAAAGTCCTCCCAGAAGTTCTTCGCCCAGGTGTTCGTCCCGCCCGCACCATGCGAATGGCTGGAACTAGGGAGGTGGAGCTTCTCGAGGTCGGCCGGGTTGGCAATCGCGAGCGACTGCAGGTAAGCCGCCACCGCTTCACCCATCGCTCGCATGTGCAGCGTCGCCCCGACCTTCGATCGGCGGCCGCTGAATATCTTCTTTCCGTCCGCATTGAAGTATTCGATGGCGATCAGCAATCGAAAGAATGACGGTGGTCTTAAGCCCGTCCCGAACTGCGAGTCCTTCACCGCAAGGGCCTCGTCGTCTGCGAGCGCCGCGTCCGCGTTGATGGCGAAGATCCTCCAGAGGTCGTGCGCCGTCTCCGCGCTCTTGCGCAGGGCTTTCGTCATCGCGGCCACGCTACCGCCTTCCGAGTGTTGCCACATTCGCAGAAGATCGAACTGCGAGTGGTGGATGTACTGCACGCCGTGCTCGATGGCGGCAATGCTCGAGGCGTAGTCCCCGTGCGGGCCGACCACGTTAGGCGCGGCGGCCGGGATCTGGTCTGCATACGCGAACCCACGATGAAACGTGTCGATGGGAACCTCGGCAAGCCTCGCCGCCAGAACGGTCTTCCCGATGGCTTTGAGCCTTTCAACCGCGGCGCTGCGGTTCCTCAACGCGCCGTCGATGTAACGGATCATCTGCGAGTGCGCGCCCTCGCGGGTCGAGGCGCAGCACTCTTTGTTTACCGCCGAGAAGGCAACGTACAGGTTCAAGCTCGTGTAGTGCAGAGCGGAAAGCGCCGATTGAACATCCTTAGGATTCGGCATGGAAGGCGCCTGCTCGGCGAGGTCGTGCAGAACGTCCTGCGCAAGCAGCGCGGTCTGGACGATCTTGCGCAGCTCGACCCGCTCCTCGTCGGTCCATGCGGCCTGCGCGGGTAGCGCCACGGCGAATAACAGCAGAAACACCAGCCTGAGGGTCTTCATTGCTTTTCTCCTTACCTTTTCGAACCATCCACCCGGCGGTAAGCGCGTGCCACAGGCCACGCCAGCCGGCGCGCTTCTCGCCCACGGGCAGCGCCTCCTCGATCTCGGTGCCCGCCAGGCTCGGCACGTAGACGTAGTGCCGGATGAAGGGGAGGTAGCGGCTCTTGGTGAAAGCGACGTAGCCGCGCTTGCCGTCCTCTACCGTGTGTCTGCCTGGCGGCTTCGCGCGCGCGGCGGATCTCGGCGGGCGTGGGCGACTTGGTGGGCACGGGTCGATCGAGTGTAGCAGCGGCGCTCTCGGCGCCGGCGAGTTTCCCAGCCCTGGTGTTTTGCGGGTGCTTGAGGCCCGGTGAACTGGGGAACTCGGATGGCGCCTTCCCTCGTAAATTCAAGCGGTTCGGTCGTTCTTGCGGCATAATTCAGCGTTTTAACCTAGTCCATGGTCGTCACGCACGGCTCTTTTCAGCGCGCCCGGGGCCAGTGTGCGCTGACCATCGGCAACTTCGACGGGGTGCACCGGGGACACCGCGCGCTCCTCGGACGGGTGAGCGCCAGGGCGCGTGAGCTCGAGATCCCGGCCTGCGTGCTGACCTTCGAGCCGCATCCGCGCGAGTTCTTTGCCGGGGCGGCGGCGCCGGCGCGGCTCACCCGGCTGCGCGACAAGCTCGAGCTGATCGCCGCCGCGGGGGTGCAGCGCGTGCATGTGGCGCGATTCGATGCGAGCTTCGCCGCGCTCTCGGCGGCGCGCTTCATCGAAGAGGTGCTGGTAAAGGGGCTCGGGACGCGCTGGCTGCTGGTGGGCCGCGATTTCCGCTTCGGCGCCAGCCGGGCGGGGGACTTCGCCCTGCTGCGCGAGGCGGCCGGCCGCCACGGCTTCGAGCTGGAGGCGATGCCGGACGTGCTCGCGGAGGGCGAGCGGGTCTCGAGCTCCGCGGTGCGTGCCGCGCTGCAGGCGGGCGACCTGGAGCGCGCGGAGCGGCTGCTCGGCCACCCGTATGCGATCAGCGGCCGGGTCGCCCATGGCGCGAAGCTGGGGCGCGGCCTGGGATTCCCGACCGCGAACATCGTGCTGCGGCGGCCGCCGCCGCTTTCCGGGATCTTCGTGGTCGAGACGCGCGGGTTCGGCCCGGGCGTCGCGGCCGTGGGGCGGCGGCCGACCGTGAACCCGGTCGAGGTGCCGCTGCTGGAGGTGCATCTCTTCGACTGCACCGGCGAGCTCTACGGCCGGCACCTGGAGGTGCGCTTTCTCGAGAAGCTGCGCGACGAGGAGAAGTACGAAGGGCTGGAGGCGCTGAGAAGCGCGATTGCGCGCGATGCGCTTCGCGCGCGGGAATACTTTGCGAGACATGGCTGACTACAAGGACACGCTGAACCTTCCGGAGACGTCGTTCCCCATGCGGGGCGACCTCGCGAAACGCGAGCCGCAATGGGTGAAAGACTGGCACGACAAGGGCGTCTACCGGCGCCTGCGCGCGATCGCCAAGGGCCGCCCGCGCTTCGTGCTGCACGACGGCCCGCCGTACGCGAACGGCGACATCCACATCGGCACGGCGGTGAACAAGATCCTGAAGGACTTCATCGTCAAGGCGAAGACCCTGGCGGGGTTCGACGCGCCCTACGTGCCGGGCTGGGACTGCCACGGCATGCCGATCGAAGTGCAGATCGAGAAGAAGCACGGCAAAAACCTGCCGCCGGAAGAGACCCAGCGCCTGTGCCGCGCCTTCGCCAGCGAGCAGATCGAGCGACAGAAGCGCGACTTCCAGCGCCTGGGGGTGCTCGGCGACTGGGATCACCCGTACCTCACGATGGCCTACGGCAACGAGGCCGACGAGATCCGCGTGCTCGGCAGGCTCCTCGAGAAGGGCTACGTCTACCGCGGGCTGAAGCCGGTCAACTGGTGCTTCGACTGCGGCTCGGCGCTCGCCGAGGCCGAGGTCGAGTATGAGGACCGCAAGGATCCGGCGATCGATGTCGCTTTTCAGGGTTTTGAAGATGACAAAGCCAAGCTGGAACGGGCGTTTGGTGCTTCCCTGAAGAAACCCGCATACGCGGTGATCTGGACCACTACGCCGTGGACGCTGCCCGGGAACCAGGCGCTCAACGTGCATCCGGAGCTGACCTACAACCTCGTCGACACCGCGAAAGGCTTGCTGATCCTCGCGGCGCAGATGCAGGAGGCCTGCCTCAAGCGCTATGGCTTGAGAGGCGAGACGCTCGCCTCGTGCAAGGGCAGGGCGCTCGAGGGCATCCGCTTTTGCCATCCGTTCTACGAGCGCGAGGCGCCGGTCTACCTGGGCGAGTACGTCACGACCGAGACCGGCACCGGAATCGTGCATTCGGCGCCGGCCTACGGCGTCGAGGACTTCGAGTCGTGCCGGCGCTACGGCATGAAGGACGAGGAGATCCTCGCGCCGGTGATGGGCGACGGCAGGTTCGTCTCTTCGCTGCCGCTGTTCGGCGGCCTGTCGATCTGGGACGCGAACTGGAAAATCGTGAAGCTGCTGGAAGAGCATGGCGCGCTGCTCGCCCTCGAGAAGGATCACACGCACAGCTACATGCACTGCTGGCGGCACAAGACGCCGGTGATCCTGCGCGCGACCACGCAATGGTTCGCCGCGATGGACAGGCCGATTCAGGGGGAAACGCTGCGCGCGACGGCGCTGCGCGGCATCGAGGCCACGCAGTTCTTCCCCTCCTGGGGCCAGGCGCGGCTGCACGGCATGATCGCCAACCGCCCCGACTGGACGCTGTCGCGCCAGCGCCAGTGGGGAGTGCCGATGCCCTTTTTCCTGCACCGCGAAACGGCCGCGCTGCACCCGCGCACGCAGCCGCTCCTCGAGGAGGTGGCGAAGCGCGTCGAGCAGGGCGGCATCGAGGCCTGGCAGGCCATCACGGCGCAGTCGCTCCTGGGAAAGGAGGCGGCGAGCTACGAGAAGAGCCGCGACACGCTCGACGTCTGGTTCGACTCCGGCTCGACGCACTTCACGGTGATGCGCGGCTCGCATCGCGCGGACACCGGCTTCCCCGCGGACCTGTACCTCGAGGGCTCCGACCAGCACCGCGGCTGGTTCCATTCGTCGCTGCTGGTCTCGTGCATGCTGGACGGCGCGCCGCCCTACAAGGGCCTGCTCACCCACGGCTTCGTGGTCGACGGCGAAGGGCGCAAGATGTCGAAGTCGAAAGGCAACGTCATCGCGCCGCAGCAGGTCTCGAGCACGCTGGGCGCCGAGATCCTGCGGCTCTGGGTGGCGAGCACCGACTACTCGGGCGAGCTCTTCATCTCGAGCGAGATTCTCAAGCGCGTGGTCGAGGGCTACCGGCGCGTACGCAACACCTTGCGCTTCCTGCTCGCGAACACCTCGGACTTCGAGGCGGCGCAGCACGCCGTGCCGCTCGCCGAGATGGTCGAGATCGACCGCTACGCGCTCGCCATGACGGCCGAGATGCAGGATCAGGTCGCCACCGATTACGCGCGCTACCAGTTCCACCTCGTGGCGCAGAGGCTGCAGGCGTTCTGTTCCGAGGACCTGGGCTCGTTCTTCGTCGACGTGCTCAAGGACCGCCTCTACACCTGCCCGGCCGGCTCGCGTGCGCGGCGCTCGGCGCAGACCGCGCTGTGGCACATCACGCACAGCCTGGTGCGCCTGATGGCGCCGATCCTGTCGTTTACCGCCGAGGAGCTGTGGCGGGCGTTTACCGGGAAGGCGGACGACAGCGTGTTCTTCCACACCTGGCACGAGCTGCCGCGGCAGGCCGACGCGGCCGCGCTGCTCGCGAAATGGCGGCGCCTGCGCGAGCTGCGCAATCCGGTGCGAAAAGAGATCGAGGCGCTGCGCGGCGGCGCCGCCGTCGGCTCCTCGCTCCAGGCGGAGGTCGACTTCTACGCCGGCGGCGAGGACTACGAGCTGCTCGCGAGCCTCGGCGAGGACCTCAAGTTTGTGATGCTGACCTCGGCGGCCCGGGTGCACCGTGCCGACGGCGCGCTGCGCGTCGAGGTCGCGGCGAGCCCGCATCCCAAGTGCGAGCGCTGCTGGCACTACCGTGCCGATGTCGACGGCGAGGGGCTGTGCGGCCGCTGCCGCAGCAACCTCGAAGGCCCCGGCGAGGCCCGCGCCCATGCGTAGCGCCTGGCGCTGGTTCGCGCTCGCCGCGGCGATCGTGCTGGCCGACCAGGTCACCAAGTTCGTGGTGCTCGCCTGGCTCGCGCCCGGCGAGCGGCGCGAGGTCACCGAGTTCTTCAACCTGGTGCTGGTATTCAACAAGGGCGCGGCCTTCAGCTTCCTTTCCCAGGCGTCCGGCTGGCAGACCCCGCTGCTCATCGCATTCGCGCTCGCCGCGGCGGTGATCGTGAGCGTGCTGCTGGTGCGCTCGCCCGGGCGCCGCATGCTGAGCGCGGGCCTCGCGATGATCCTGGGCGGCGCCCTCGGCAACCTGATCGACCGGCTGGCGTTCGGGCAGGTGGTCGACTTCCTCGATTTCCACGCCTTCGGCTGGCACTGGCCGGCGTTCAACGTCGCCGATTCCGCGATCACGCTGGGCGCCGCGACCATCATCCTCGAGGGCTTCCTGCACCATGAAAGGCGCGCAGGGGCTGCTTCTTAAGTCGCTCGCGTTCGCCGCGCACAAGCACCGCGACCAGCGGCGCAAGGACGCCGGGGCCTCGCCCTACATCAACCACCCGATCGCGCTCGCCGACCTGCTCGCGAACGAGGCCGGCATCACCGACGTCGAGGTGCTGTGCGCGGCGCTGCTCCACGACACCATCGAGGATACCGAGACCACGCCGCGCGAGCTGGAGCGCGAGTTCGGGCCCGAGATCGCCTCCATCGTGCTCGAGGTGACGGATAACAAGATGCTCAAGAAGCGCACCCGCAAGCGCATGCAGATCGAGCATGCCGCGAGCGTGAGCCGCGAAGCCAAGCTGGTGAAGCTCGCGGACAAGATCTGCAACCTGCGCGACGTCAACGCCCGGCCGCCTGCGGACTGGGACCTCGCGCGCCGGCGCGAGTACTTCGACTGGGCGAAGAGCGTGGTCGAGCGCCTGCGCGGCACGCATCCGCGCCTGGAGGCCGCCTTCGACGCCGCCTACGCGCGGCGCCCGTGAGACAATCGGCCATGGAAATCCTGCTCGCCAATCCCCGCGGCTTCTGCGCCGGGGTGGAGCGCGCGATCGAGATCGTCGAGCGCGCGCTCGCGCTGCACGGCGCACCGATCTACGTGCGCCACGAGATCGTGCACAACAAGACCGTGGTCGAGGACCTGCGCGCCAAGGGCGCGGTGTTCGTCGAGGAGCTCGACGAGGTGCCCGCCGGCGGCATCGTGATCTTCAGCGCGCACGGGGTTTCGAAGGCGGTGCGCGCCGACGCCGGGCGCCGCGGCCTCAAGGTGTTCGACGCCACCTGCCCGCTAGTCACCAAGGTGCACCGGGAAGTGTCCAAGATGCTCGAGGCGGGCTACGAGATCGTGATGATCGGCCACCGCGGCCACCCCGAGGCTGAAGGCACGATGGGACAGGCGACGCTCGGCATGCACCTCGTCGAGGCGGTGAAGGACGTCGCCGCGCTTGCGCCGCGCGACCCGCAGCGGCTCGCCTACGTGACGCAGACTACGCTCTCGGTCGACGACGCGGCCGCGGTCATCGGCGCGCTGCGCCAGCGCTTTCCGGGGATCCGTGGCCCGAAGCGCGACGACATCTGCTATGCGACGCAGAACCGCCAGGACGCGGTGAAGTTCATGGCGCCGCGGTGCGACGTCGTGATCGTGGTCGGCTCGCCCAACAGCTCGAACTCCAACCGCCTGCGCGAGGTGGCCGAGCACATGGGCGCGAAGGCCTACATGGTCGACCGGGCCGCCGATCTGCAGCCGGAGTGGCTCGCCGGCAAGCGGCGCGTCGGCGTGACTGCCGGGGCCTCCGCGCCCGAAGTGCTGGTGCAGGAAGTGATCGCCGCGCTGCGCGCGCTCGGGGCCGGTGCCGTGGTGCCGCTCGAGGGCGTGGTGGAGAAGGTGGTGTTCACGCTGCCGCGCGGGCTCGCGGGCTGAGCGGCTTCAGCGCGCGGGCTGCGGGGGCGTCTCGTAAGGATCGAAGGTCACTTCGATCAGCTTCTGGCTCCTCACCGCGCGGCCGTCCTTGAGCGCCGGGTCGTAGACCAGGCGGCGCGTCGCGGCGATCGCGGCGTCCTCGAACTCTCCCGGCGGCTCGGCGCGCACCACCTGGACGCTGTCCACCGTGCCCCGCTCGCTGATGAATACGCGCAGGCGCACCACGCCGCGCAGCTTCCAGATGAGGGCGTCTTCGGGGTAGATCAGCGGCACCGTGACGCGCGGCCGCGCCGGCGTATCGACCTCGCGTGCCGTGAAATAGCGCTCGGGCAGGGTAGCCGGGGCGTGCGCCTGCGGGGCGGGTGCGGCCGGCGGCTTCCCGACCCGAACGTTCAGCTTAGGCTGCGCCGGCCCGCTTCCGCGCTCGCCGGGCAGCCGCTCGAGCGTGGTGAGCAGCGCCGCGTGCAAGCCGGCCGAGAAGCCCAGGGCGAGAACCAGGTTGCCCACGACCCGGCTGGGGTAGTCGAGCCCGGTCCCGCCGTCGGCGTAGGCGCGCACGAGCTCGAGGAGACGCGCTGCCTTTACTGGTCGATCTCCTTGTACCAGTAGGTGCGCACGCGCGCGTCCAGCGTGAGCCCCGGCGGGCTCGCCACCGAGGTGCCCGAGATCACCGCCTGGTAGCGCTTGCCGTCGATCTCGACCACCACCGGAACCGGCGAGGGCAGGTAGCCGCCGCCGGCGTGGATGGTGGAGCGGTTCGCGATCGAGAGCGTGCCGAGCGCGTTCAGGTCGGTGGTGGCGGCCGCATCGACGTAGCTCACCAGGTACTGGCGCGCGATGCCGAGGTTCGAGCCGCAGGCGCCGCCGCC
>DATKAX010000283.1:0-5172 GCA_035514595.1 Burkholderiales bacterium | reverse complement strand
ATCGTGGAGTACCTCTGGTCGAAGTCGGACGGCGTGCGCTTCGCCGGAAAGCTCGACAGGCACATCGCCACGAGCTGCCGCCTGGGCTGCAGCGAGAAGTCCGGCGGCGACGCGCGCAGCAATCTCGCGCTGTTCCTGATCAGCATCACGCGAGACGAGGCGGCGCTCGGCAAGGGCGTCGGCGAGGCGGCGTGCTACTCGCCGCGCCCGCTCGAGCTGCTAGAGTTCCTCGACAAGCGCGGCGTGCGCTTCCCGCGCAACACGCTGCATTGCATCGCCTATCGCCCGCAGATCCGCCACCTGCGCCCGATCCAGGAGCGCCTTGCGGTCGCGTCGTTCCTCCTCGAGCGCGGTGCCGATCCGAACGATCTTCCGCATACGCCGCTGCGCGGCGCGGCGGCAGGGCACGACCTCGAGATGGTGAAGCTGATGCTCGCGCGTGGCGGGGATCCCAATCTGCCGAACGGCGACGGCCTGACGGCGATCGCCGCGGCGGCGAATAGCTGCGTCTACGGGGCAGATGCCGCGCAGCTCGAGCCCCGGCAGAGGCCGCAGCTGGAGGTCATCGAGCACCTGCGGCAGGCCGGCGCCGATCCGAAGCCGTACGCGACCGAGCCCGGCCGCTCCCGGGTGCGCATCCTGGCGAACTGCTGCAGCCGCAGCCCGCTCACGGCGACCCAGCGGCGGATATGCGGGGTTTTCTTCTAAGGGCTTTCGGACAAGGATCAACGATGCGCGAACTGTACTTTCTGTGTTCACGGGCTGCGGCATCCGAAGGGCCGGATTGGGCGGGGTCACTGGTCATGGTGAAAGCGTCGGAGAGCGAGAACATGTATCTCGCCGCCTCGAGCCGCGCGCTCGCGGAGCGGATTCTCCAGCTCTACCCCCTGAGCGACGCAACGGTGGTCGCTGCAAGCGATCTGCTGTCGAAGTACCACTTCGATTTTGCGGCTCACCGGGTGGCGGTCATCGAATCGGATGTCGACCTGGCGCAATTTGCAAAAGACCGCACCACGTTCCCGTTCGAGCAGTGTGCAGTCCGTTACAAAAGGCCCGGCCTCTAGCGGCGCTGTGAGGGTGTACACAGGAAGAGCCGGCCAAAGCCGGGTTACGAGGCGTTCAGGCGCTTGGTGAAGGCGAGGCGCGGGGAGGGGCCGAAGCCGGCGCGGTAGAGGAAGCCGAGGAGGCCGAAGTCCTCGCGCGCGACGGTGGTTTCCACCGCGTCGATGCCGAGCGCCGCGAGGTTCATGAAAAGCTGGGAGAGCAGCGCGGCGCCGATGCCGCGGCGCGCGAAGCCGGGGTCGACGCCCAGGGTGTCGAGCACCGCGACCGGCTCGGCGCGGCCGAAGTCGCCGAAGTCCATGCGCGCCATCGCGAATCCGGCGAGCGAGTCTTCGCAGTGCGCCACCAGCGAGACGCGCACCGCGCTCTCGCCCAGCGCCTCGGCGAGGCGGCTGCGCATGTAGTCGTGCCGCTCGCGACCCGTGAGCCTGCGCTCGATGCGCACGATCGCCTCCAGATCGTCCTCCCTCATGGTGCGGGCTTCGTAGCGGTCGCGGGCCGCCGCGGCCTCGGCGCTGCGCGCGCCGGCCTGCACCGCGCATTTGAGGACATGGGGCGAGGCGAGATCGAATCCCGAGCGCGCGAGGAAGCGCAGCATCCGGTCCTGGCGCCAGGACACCTCGGTCGCGAGCTCGCGGATATCCTGGCGGCGGGCCTGCGATTCGAGCGCCGCGAGAAGCCGCCCCCCGACGCCGCGGCCGCGGCGCGAGCCCTCCACGCCGATCACTTCCAGCATCAGCGCCGGCCGGTCCTGGCCGAACTCGCCGCTGAGCACGCGCGCGAGCGCGAAGCCGGCGAGATGCGTGCCGTCGTGCGCCGCGACCTGGAGGTGATGGGCGGGGTCGCGCAGCGCCGCGGCGAGGCGGCGCTCGAAGTAGTCACGGCGCGAGCGGCCGCCGGCGGCGGCGTCGATCGAGACCACGGCTTCGAGATCGGCCGGGGCCAGGCGCCGCAGCTCAGGCTGCTGCGTAAGCGGCATTGAGCTCATGATCGGTCTCCTCGTCCAGCAAGTCGTCGAGCGCGGGCAGCAGGGCCATTTCTTCCTTCTGCACGTGGTTCACCAGGCGCTCGGCGAGCTCCAGGGCCAGCGGCCGCAGCTTCGGATCGCCGGCGTTTTCCTTCATGAGATCGGAGAAGCGCTTCGCGGCTGCGCGGATCGCGGCATGCTCTTCGGCGAGCAGTCCCGCGATGTCGCCTTCGCCCGCTGCGCCGAGCCGCGGGAAGAGCTCCGCCTCCTCGAACGCGAAGTGGCGCGTGATCTCCTCGGCGAGCATGGCGGCGGCCTGCCGCAGGAGCGCCGGATCGAGCTTGCCTGCGGCGAGCGTCTGCTCGACGCGGCCCCACAGGGCGAGCGTCGCGGCGTGCTCTTCATGCAGTCGCCGGCTGATGTGGCGGTTGAATTCCATGGTTGCGCACTTTCACTAGTATGAAGGCGAGGAAGGCGACGAACACGAGCGCCGCGCCTAAACCCGCCGCGGCGCCGGCGCGGGCGAGCCACGCCTCGCCGGACAGCGCGGCGGCGATCAGCGCGGCGAGCGCGGCGAGATGGAGCAGCCGGTGCACGCCGAGCAGCCGCGGGGGCGTAAACGCCGAGGCGAGGCCGGCGGAGGCATGCACCGAGGCGAGAAACGGCAGGATGCGCTGCATCACGCCGAGCAGGAAGGTGAGCAGCCAGCCCGGCACGAGCAGCACGCCGAAGACGAGCGCGGCGCGCGGCGGCGCGAGATCCAGCGCCATCAGCAGGGCCATGACCAGGCTTGCGACCAGGCAGCCCCAGGCGACGCGTACCAGCAGGAAGGCGCCGCCAAGGGCCGGCCGCAGCCGGCGGCGCAGCGAGCGCTCCAGCGAGACGATGTGTGCGAGCGCGGCAGCAAGACCGAGCGAAGCTGCAATGGCAGTTGCTCCCCACGTAGCGGCAACGATCGCGCAAACGGCGATTCCCAGGATCAGGATCGTAGCGCGCTGCGCGGGAGGCGGCGCCAGCGCGAGCATCGGCAGCAGGAAGCCGGACAGCCCGAAGGCGAGCAGCCCCATGAAGCCGTAGGCGGCGAGCACGAGGTGCGCGGCTCGCCAGGCGGCGTGATCGAGCGCGAGGCCGTGCTCGTAGCGCGCCACGAGCGCAAGGCCGCTGGCGGCGAGCGCGGCGAGGCAGGCGAGCGCGGCCCAGCCGTGCAGGACGACGACGCGCATGCCGCGCGCACCGAGCAGGTTTCCCAGGAGAAGGAATCCATAAAGGGCGAAGGCGGCGACGACCAGCATGGCCCCCGCGCCCATCGGGCCCGGCCGATAGGCAGCCGCGCCGGCGGCAAAGACGACGGCGCCGGTTACGAGCGCCCACCACAGGAGCTTCACCGCCCGCAGCGCGCGCACCGGCTGGCGCGTCGCGACCGGCAGGAGCTGGAGCGTCGCGCCGATCGCCGCCATCGCGAGCACCCCGAGCGTCACGAGGTGCAGCGCCGCGAACACCGGCCCGAGCCCGATTTCAAAGGCAAGAAATTCATTCGAAAAGGCGAGCAGCAGCATCCAGGCCACGACCTGGAACGCCGCGGCGGCGCCGAAGTAGCGGAACGGCAGCGACATCGGCAGCAGCCGGCTGCGGGCGACGCTCGGGAACATCGCTAGGGCGCCTTTGGGCGCAGGTCGCGCACGCGCACCGCCTTGCCCTGCGAGCGCGGCACCTCGCCGGGCTTTTTCGCCACCACTGCCGCGGTGACGCCGATCATCGACTTGATCTGGTGGCAGACGCGCTTTTCGATCTCCTCCAGAATCACTTCCACGGGAGAAGACACCTCGACCTCGACGGTCAGCTCGTCCAGGCTTCCCTTCCTCTCGACCACGATCTGGTAGTGCGGGGCGACGCCGGGCAGCCCGATCAGCACCGCCTCGATCTGCGAGGGATAGACGTTGACGCCGCGGATGATGAGCATGTCGTCGTTGCGCCCGGTGATGCGCCTGAGGCGCAGGTGCGTGCGGCCGCAGGCGCAGCGCTCGGTGCTCAAGCGGGTGATGTCGCGCGTGCGGTAGCGGATCATCGGCAGCGCCTGCTTGGTGAGGGTGGTGATCGCGAGCTCGCCGGGCTCGCCCTCGGGCAGCGGCCGGCCGCTGTCGGGGTCGATCACCTCGAACAGGAAATGGTCTTCCCAGCCGTGCAGGCCGTCCTGCGCCTCGCATTCCACCGCCACGCCGGGCCCCATGATCTCGGACAGGCCGTAGACGTCGATCGCCTTCAGGCCGAGCCGCGCCTCGATCTCCCCGCGCATCGCCTCGCTCCAGGGCTCGGCGCCGAACACGCCGATCTCGAGCCGCCCGTTCGTCAGGTCGACACCCTCGCGCTCGGCGACTTCCGCGATATTGAGCGCATAGGAGGGCGTGCAGCAAAGGACGCGCGCGCCGAAGTCGCGCATCAGCGCCACCTGGCGCTCGGTGGCGCCGCCCGAGATCGGCACCACTGTCGCGCCCAGGCGCTCGGCGCCGTAGTGCGCGCCGAGCCCGCCGGTGAAAAGCCCGTAGCCGTAAGCGTTGTGCACCACGTCGCCGGGGCGCGCCCCGGCGCAGGCAAGCGAGCGCGCCATCAGGCCGGTCCAGGTGTCGAGGTCCTTGAGCGTGTAGCCCACCACCGTCGGCTTGCCGGTGGTCCCCGAGGACGCGTGCAGGCGCGCGAGGAGTTCGCGCGGCCGCGCGAACATGCCGAAGGGATAGTGATCGCGCAGGTCGGCCTTGAAGGTGAACGGCAGGTGGCGCAGGTCCTCGAGCGAGCGCAGCTCGCGCGGCCGCACGCGCGCCGCGTCCATGCGCGCGCGGTGCAGCGACACGTTCTCGTAGGCGTTCTTCAGGGTGGCGCGCAGCCGCGCGAGCTGCAGCCGCGCCAGCCGCTCGCGCGGCATGGTTTCGGCCTCGCGGTCGAAATACCAGCGCCGAGCGGGACGCGCTCGGGGGTGGACCTTGGCGGCGAACCGGGGCTGCAGCATCGCGTTCATGGTCGGTCTCCTATCTCGTTCCACGCACCGGCAGGCGCGGCAGGGCGAATCCCTGGTTCAGGGCGGCGCGCGTGACGAGCGCGAGCTTGAAGTGCCAGCCGGTTGCGATCGCGGCGAGGCCGGCGAGATACGC
>DATKAX010000282.1:0-17561 GCA_035514595.1 Burkholderiales bacterium | reverse complement strand
GGCCCCCGCCCCCGGGACCGTGTTAGCTAAAATCGGGGCCGTGGAAATTCAGGCTAGGGAGATTCTCAACAAGTGTCATCGCGAGGAGGCTGCAAGGCCGACGTGGCGATCCCGGGGATCCCCGGGATTGCTTCGTCATCGCATTCCTCGCAATGACAATTGGAGCGACGCTAGAAGCCCGTCTCCCGCTCGGGGGTGGCGGTGACGTTGTGGATCGACAGATCCGAGCCGTTGAATTCCTGCTCGCGGTCGAGCCTGATTCCGACGACGCTCTTCAACACGCCGTAGACGAGCGCGCCCCCGGCGAGCGCGATGACGATCCCGAGCGCGGTACCCGCAAGCTGCGCCATGAAGGTCACGCCGCCGATGCCGCCGAGCGCTTTGGTTCCGAAGATCCCGCACGCGATGCCGCCCCACGCGCCGCACAGCCCGTGCAGCGGCCACACCCCGAGCACGTCGTCGATCTTGAAGCGGTTCTGGGTGAGCGTGAACATGACGACGAAAAGCGCGCCGCCGCCGGCTCCGGTCGCCAAAGCGCCGATGGGATGCATCACGTCCGAGCCCGCGCAAATCGCGACCAGCCCCGCGAGCGGGCCGTTATGCGCGAAGCCCGGGTCGTTGCGGCCGAGGATCATTGCCGCGAGCGTCCCGCCCGCCATCGCCATCAGCGAATTCACCGCGACGAGTCCCGAGATCTTGTCGATCGTCTGCGCCGACATCACGTTGAAACCGAACCAGCCCACGGTCAGCATCCACGCGCCGAGCGCGAGAAACGGAATGCTCGAGGGCGGCTGCGCGGCGACACCGCCCTCCTTCGGATAGCGCCCGATGCGCGCGCCCAGGAGCACGACCGCAGCGAGGGCGATCCAGCCGCCCATCGCGTGCACGACGACCGAGCCCGCGAAATCGTGGAACTTGGCGCCGGCATTCGCTTCCAGCCACGCCTGGACTCCGTATTTGTCGTTCCACGCCATGCCTTCGAAAAACGGGTAGACCAACCCGACGATCACCGCGGTCGCGACGAGTTGCGGCCAGAATCGCGCGCGTTCGGCGATGCCGCCCGAGATGATCGCGGGCACGGCGGCCGCGAAAGTCAGCAGGAAGAAGAACTTCACCAGGTCGTAGCCGTTTTTGTCGGCGAGCTTGTCGGCGCCGGTCAGAAAGCTCACACCGTAGGCCACGCCGTAGCCGATGAAGAAATACACGACCGTCGAGGTGGAAAAGTCGCACAGGATTTTCATCAGTGCGTTGACCTGGTTCTTCCTGCGGACGGTGCCGACCTCCAGGAACGCGAAGCCCGCGTGCATCGCCAGCACCATGATCGCGCCGAGCAGGATAAACAGCGCGTCGCTGCCGCTTTTCAGTGCCTCCATTCGTGCCCTCCCCCGATTGTTTGAACCGGGCGCACCTAAAGCAAGACCTATTCCTCTTATCTAGGCTTTGATTCGAAAAGGATTCTCGATGTTGGTGCACGAAATGCGCACCACAGTAGCGCACGCAGTCCTTCAGCCGCCCCTTTCTGGTGCGGCCGCGGCACCGCTCGGGGGCACACCAAAAGGTTTCACCCATCCGCTGAAGGAAGCGACGTAAATCATTGAGGCGACAACGCCTTGCGGCTATAGTCCGACGGACATGTCGACCGCGAGCACCGCCCCCCACACCAACAAGCCCACGGACCGTCCCGTCACGCTCCAGGGGGTGTTGGCAGACCTGGTGGCCGACGGCCTAGTCTCCAAGGAGGCCGCCGACAAGCTCGCGGCGGACCGGCGCGTGTCCCGCGCCGACACCCACCCGCTGGTCATCGTCGCCGACCAGAAATGGAAAGACCCGCGCAGCCCTCGCAAGGTGCTCCACCTCGAAGCCCTGACGCAATGGTTCGCGGAGAAAGTCGGGCTGCCCTATCTCCACGTCGATCCTTTCAAGATCGATTTCGCGGCCGTCACCAAGGTGATGTCGAACGCCTACGCGCAGCGCTACAAAATCCTGCCGGTCGGCATCAACTCGCGCGAGGTGACGATCGCCACCTGCGAGCCCGACATCCGCGAGTGGGAAGAACAGTTGAAGCACATCCTGCGGCTGGAGATCAAGCGCGTCGTCGCGAACCCGATCGACATCCAGAGCTATCTGGTCGAGTTCTACAACCTCGCGCGCTCGGTGAAGGGCGCGACCGGGCAGGACAAGGGCGCCTACAGCGAGATCGCGAATTTCGAGCAGCTCGTACAGCTCGGCAGGAGCGGCAGGCTCGACGCGAACGATCAGCACATCGTCCACATCTGCGACTGGTTGTTCAATTTCGCTTTCGACCAGCGCGCAAGCGACATCCATCTCGAGCCGCGGCGCGAGATCGGCAACGTGCGCTTCCGCATCGACGGCGTGCTGCACCAGGTCTACCAGATCCCCGCGGCGGTGCTCACCCCGATGACCAGCCGCATCAAGATCCTCGCCCGCATGGACGTGGTCGAGAAGCGCCGGCCGCAGGACGGGCGCATCAAGACGCGCACGTTCGAGGGCGCCGAGGTCGAGCTGCGCATCGCCACGCTGCCGACCGCGTTCGGCGAGAAGATCGTGATGCGCATCTTCGATCCCGAGGTGCTGGTGCGCGACTTCAAGGAGCTCGGCTTCTCGGACGAGGATCACCAGCGCTGGCGCGACATGACCTCGCGGCCCAACGGCATCGTGCTGGTGACCGGCCCGACAGGCTCGGGCAAGACCACCACGCTGTACTCGACGCTCAAGAGTCTCGCCACTCCCGAGGTCAACGTGTGCACCATCGAGGACCCGATCGAGATGGTCGAGCCGGCGTTCAACCAGATGCAGGTGCAGAACGCGATCGAGCTGGGGTTCGCCGAGGGCGTGCGCGCGCTGATGCGCCAGGACCCGGACATCATCATGGTGGGCGAGATCCGCGACCTCGAGACCGCGGAGATGGCGGTGCAGTCGGCGCTCACCGGCCACCTGGTGCTCTCGACGCTGCACACCAACGACGCGCCGAGCGCGGTCACCCGGCTGCTGGAGCTGGGCGTCGCGCCCTACCTGCTGGTCGCCACGCTGAACGGCGTGATGGCCCAGCGCCTGGTGCGCACGCTGTGCCCGCACTGCAAGGAGCCGGTCGAGCTCAAGCGCGCCGAGGACCTGGCGGCCTGGGACGTGCTGCTCGCGCCGTGGAAGTCGAAGCGCCCGGCGCAGGTCTACAAGCCGGTCGGCTGCCTCGAGTGCCGCATGACCGGCTTTCTGGGCCGGGTCGGGGTGTACGAGACGCTGCTGTTCTCGCCCTCGATCAAGGAGCTGCTCTCCAGGAGCGCCGAGCTGCATGCGCTGCGCGAGCAGGCGTTCAAGGAAGGCATGAAGCCGCTGCGCATCAGCGGCGCGATGAAGGTGGCCGCGGGGCTCACCACCATCGACGAGGTCCTCAAGGTCGCGCCCCCGGCGCGCGACACCGCGGCGCGCTAGCGTGGACGACGCGCTGCTCCTCGCGGCGATCACCGGCGGCATCGTCTACTGCGTGACGCTGCTGCTCGGGCGCCGCCAGGGCGCCGAGCTCGCCCGGCTGCGCGAGAACGAGGCGCGCTTCCGCGGCCTGACCGAGCTGTCCGCGGACTGGTTCTGGGAGACCGACGCCGAGCATCGCATCACCTGGGTTTCGGGCGGCGCGCCGGTCGTCACCTTCTTCGGCCACACGCCGACCTACGGCCGGCGCTTCTGGGAGATCCCCGGCGTGGAGGTCGAGCCGCGCGCGCTCGAGGCGCACCTCGAGCGCCTGGAAAAGCAGCAGCCGTTCTTCGACCTCGAGATCGCGCGCTCCGACGAGCGCGGCGCGCGCCAGATCCACATCATCTCGGGCCAGTGCCGCACCGGCGCCGGCGGGCGCCTCGTCGGCTACCGCGGCGTGGGGCGCGACGTCACCGAGCAGCGCAGCGCCGAGCGCAGCCTGGCGCGCGCGAAGGAGCGGCTGGAGCGCGCGCTCGACGGCGGCGACCTCGCGGAATGGCACATCGACATGGGAAGCGGGGCGATCTTCGCGGGGGACGGCTGGACCCGGTTCCTGGGCCATTCCGCCTCGCCGCGCCTCACCACGCTCGCCGACCTCTACGCGCAGATCCACGAGGCGGACCAGGCGGCGTTCCGCGAGGCCTTCGTGGGCGCCCTGAAGGGGCTCGCGCCCGAGTTCAGCCGGGAGTTCCGGCTGCGCCACCGCGACGCAAGCTGGCGCTGGCTGCACGCGCGCGGCCGCGTCACCGAGCGCGACGCCGCGGGACGCGCATCGCGCCTGTCGGGCACGCTGGCGGACATCGGCGAGCGCAAGCGCGCCGAGGAGGCGTTGCGCGAGGCCGAGCAGCGCTACCGCGCGCTGGTCGAGCTCGCCCCCGACGGCGTGATCGTGCATTCCGGAAGGGTGATCGAGTACGCGAACCCGGCCGCCGCGCGCATCCTGAAAGCCGCGTCGCCGCAGCGCCTCGCCGGCCTGCGCATCGAGGAGCTGCTTTGCGGGCGCGATCTCGAGCGCTTCGAGGCGCGCATGGGCTACCTGGAGGC
Organism: Burkholderiales bacterium; assembly: GCA_035514595.1. Lineage (GTDB taxonomy): Bacteria > Pseudomonadota > Gammaproteobacteria > Burkholderiales > SG8-39 > SCGC-AG-212-J23. The sequence goes on along the minus strand of DATKAX010000282.1, from coordinate 13,028 downwards.
CGGACCGGGGGTGGTCGACTTCGAGGAGCGACCGGTGCGCCGCGTCGACGGCGCCGAGAGCTACGTCGAGATCGCCACGGTGTCGTTCCTCGAGCGCGGCCGCCTGGTGATGCAGACGGTGTTTCGCGACATCACGGTGCAGCGCGCCGCGCGCGAAGCGCTCGGCGAGCGCGAGCAGCGCTTCCGCGACGTCGCCGACGTCTCGGGCGAGTACGTGTGGGAGACCGACACCGAGGGGCGCTACACCTACCTGTCGGAGCGGGTCGAGGCGGTGCTCGGCTACTCGCGGGCCGAGCTGCTCGGGCGCCGGCCGAAGGAGTTCATGCCGCTCGGCGAGGCGCGCGCGGTCGACGACTGGATGGCGCAGCACGGCGGCGAAGGCCGCGCGTTCCGCGAGCTGGTGCACCGCTCGGTCACCAAGTCGGGCGGGGTGGTGTGGCAGTCGGTGAGCGCGGTGCCGGTGAAGGACGCCGCGGGGCGCTGGATCGGCCATCGCGGCACCGCGGCCGACGTCACGCCGCGCAAGCATGCCGAGGCGCGCATCGAGCAGCTTGCCACGCGCGATGCGCTCACCGGCCTGCCCAACCGGGCGCTGCTCGCGGAGCGCGCGGGCGAGGCGATCCTCGCCGCGGCGCGCAGCCGCTCGCGCCTCGCGGTCCTGTACGCCGACCTGGACCGCTTCAAGCTGGTCAACGAATCGCTCGGCCACCATGCCGGCGACGCGCTGCTGCGCGCGGTCGCCGAGCGCATGCACAACCTGCAGGGCGAGGGGACGCTGGCGCGCCTAGGCGGCGACGACTTCGTTTTCCTGCAGCCGGTGAAGGACGGCGAGCAAGCCGCGGCGCTGGCGAGCCGCCTCCTGTCGGTGCTCGCGCGGCCGTTCACGGTCGAGGGCCGCGCCCTCAACGTCGGCGCCTCGATCGGCATCGCGCTCTACCCCGACGACGGACGCGACTTCGGCGAGCTGCTGCGCAACGCGGACGCCGCGATGTACCACGCGAAGGAAGCCGGGCGCGGGACCTGGCGCTTCTTCACGCCGGCGCTCGGCGAGCGCGCCGCCGAGCACCTGCAGGTCGAGAACGACCTGCGCGGCGCCCTTGCGCGCGGCGAGCTGCGGCTGCACTGGCAGCCGGTGGTGCGCGGCCGGAAAAGCGTCGTCGGCGCCGAGGCGCTGGTGCGCTGGCAGCATCCCGGGCGCGGCCTGCTCATGCCCGAGGACTTCGTGCCGCACGCCGAGGAGTGCGGGCTGATCCGGGCGGTCGGCGAATGGACGCTGGAGCGCGCGGTGTCACAGGCCGGCGCGTGGCAACGCGCCCTGCCGCAGGCGCCGTGGATCGCGATCAACGTCTCGGCGCCGGAGCTCGCGCAGGGAGATGTCTTCTTCGAGCGGATCAGGCATTCCCTCCGGGAAAACGCGCTCGAGGGCTCGCGCCTCGAGCTCGAGGTGACCGAGCGCGTGCTGATGCGCAACCTGCCCGAGAACCTGGAGACGCTGCGGCGCATCGGCGAGCTCGGGGTGCGCTTCGCGATCGATGATTTCGGCACCGGCTACTCGAGCCTCGCCTACCTGCGGCAGCTGCCGATCGACAAGCTCAAGGTCGACCGCATGTTCCTGCGCGCCATCGACTCGGACCCCGCCGACCAGGCGATCGTGCGCACCATCGCCTCGCTCGCGGCCACGCTCGGGATCGCGGTCGCCGCCGAAGGCGTGGAAACCGCGGCGCAGCTCGAGTGCCTGCTCGCGCTGGGCTGCGAGGAGTGGCAGGGGCACTACTTCAGCGCGCCGCTCGATGCCGCCGGCTTCGAGCGGCTGCTCGCGTCGGCGCGCTCCCCGACGCGGATCTCCGGCAGCGTAAATGGGGTCTGACCCTATATCTTCGGCGCGACGCTGACGCCGGGGACCTTGTGGCGGGCGATCGCCTCGGCGACGAAGCCCGAGCGCTTCACGTCCTCGGCGAACTCGCGCAGGTAGCGCGCCGCCGCCTCGCGGCTCCTGGGCGTGCCGATCGACTGCTGGACCGCGGTGAGCTGGCCTTCCAGCACGCGGGATCCCGGCAGCTTCCTGGCGTCGGCCAGCAGGCGCGGCTTGAGCCCGGCGAGCGCCTCGAGCTTCTCCTCGACGAACAGCTTGCCGGAGGCGTCGATGCCTTCCGCGGCGATCAGCTCGGCGTGCTTGAGGTTGCGCATCAGGAACAGGTGATAGGCGCTCTTGTCGGCCACCGCGATGCGCACGCCCTCGCGGTCGACGTCCGCAAGCTTGTGCAGCGGCGAGCCGGCGGGCACCAGGTAGGTCACCGGGATCTCGAGGTAGGCGCTGCTGAAGGCGATCTCGTTGGCGCGCTGCGGCTCGTTGCCCAGGAAGGCGACATCCCACATGCCCGATCTCACGCCGTCGGCGAGCTTGCCCGCCGAGTCGAACTTCACGAACTGCACCGGCACGCCGATGCGGCGCGCGAGCTCGCGCCCCAGGTCGGGAGCGACGCCGCGCGGCTCGCCGCCGGGCGCGTCCTTGAGCACCAGCAGGAAGTTGCCGTAGTTGAGGCCGACGCGGAGCCGGCCGCTCGGCGCGAGCTCGGCCTGCGCCGCCGGGGTAATGGTGCTCACGGCACCATTCTACTAGCGGCCGCAGGTAAACTTGGCCCGCCATGATCGAACCGCGTCCCGCGGTCCTCGAGGGCCGCGGTGTGCGCCTCGAGCCGCTCTCGCTCGAGCACCACGACGGCCTTGCCGCCGCCGCGGCGGACGGAAAGCTCTGGGAGCTCTGGTTCACGTCGGTGCCCGAGCCCGGGCAGACGCGGGCCTACATCGAGGCGGCGCTCGCCGGCCAGCGCTCGGGCCAGATGCTGCCCTGGGCGGTGCGCGAAGCGGCGAGCGGCGCGATCGCCGGCTCGACCCGGTACCACGACATCATCGCCGGCGCCGATCGCGTCGAGATCGGCTACACCTGGTACGCGCGGCGCTGGCAGCGCAGCCATGTCAACACGGCCTGCAAGCTGCTGCTGCTCGGCCACGCCTTCGACGCGCTGGGCTGCAAGGTGGTCGGGCTGCGCACCGATAACTTCAACTTCGCCTCGCAGCGCGCGATCGAGGCGCTGGGAGCGAAAAAGGACGGCGCGATCCGCCACCACCAGCCGCGCCGCGACGGCACGGTGCGCGACAGCGTGCTCTACAGCATCCTCGCAGCCGAGTGGCCGGACGTGAAGCGCCACCTCGAGCTGCGGCTCGAGCGCCACGGCGCGCTTTAGCTGCGCTTACCGGTCGAAGAACGCGTAGAGGATCGGGGTGCCGGCGCCGAGCGCGATAGCGAGCGCCGCCGCGAGCGGCGAAACCGCGATCAGCATGGCAAGCGGCGTCATCAGAAAGACGGCCGCCGCAATCCAGGGAACCGGGGGAAGCTTGCCCAGGTTCAGGCCCAGCCGCTGCTCGAGCCTCGCCACGGGCGACCAGCGCGCCGGCTTGGGGCGACGCCCGAGCGCTCTCTCGAGCGCCCGGATCTCGATCCAGCGGAAGAACATCAGCAACTGGACGAACAGGCTGCCGATCAGCACGAACGGCGCCAGAATCAGCGCCGGAAGCGTGAGCGCGGAGTGCCAGTCGGCGAGGAAGATCATGCTTGCCGCGGCGCACGCGAGCCCGACGAGGCAGATCGCCGCGAAGGCGGGAAGCAGCAGCCGCGTGCGCTCGAGCACGTAGCGCTGCAGCCCCTCGGCCTCCTGGTATCGGCGCGCGAGCGCGAGCGCCTCGTCCAGCGTGCGCGTCGGCAGGATCCATTCCTTCGCGCGCGGTGCAAGGCTTTCCTCCTTAGAGCGGACGCTGGTTGCCATCGGCGATCCCCGGAGCAAAAGCCCAGAATACGTAAAAACCCGACCGGAATAGCGGAACTATTGCCCGTCGGCCCGTTTCCTGCTTTTAAAGCGGCCGGCCCGGCCGGCGCCGCTGGCTCTCGCGGGCTAGGAGTTCAGGAACGCAAGCAAAGCGCGATTGAACTCGGCCTCGTTCTGCAGATTGGCGATGTGCGCGGCCCCGGGCACGGAAACGTAGCGCGCGCCTGCTACCCTGGCGGCGAGCCGCCGCATGATGCTTTCCGGTCCGCCGAGGCGGTCTTCTGCGCCGCCCAGGAACAGCGTCGGTATCCGGATGCGATCGATTCGCTGTTCGAGATCCAGCCCGAGGAAGGCCGCGACCAGCCCGAGGTATCCCTCCTTGCTGGTCGCGCGAATCATGTTGCGCACCGCGTCGAGGCGCTGCGGGTGCGCCGCCTTGTAGTCCTCCGAGAACCAGCGCTGTGCCGTCTGCTCGACGATCGATTCCACGCCGCCGCGCTCGACCGCCTCCGAGAGCTTGTGCCACATGGCGGCGAAGTCGGGCTCCATTCGAGCGCGGCAGCAGCAGGCCGCGAGCCTGGCGAGGCGCGACGGATGCTCGAGCGCGACGCCGAGGGAGATCGATCCTCCCAATCCGAGACCGACGAGGTGCGACCGGGCGATCCCCAGCTCGTCCCACAGTGCGATCAGATCCCGCCCGAGCGACTCGATCGAGTACCCGCCCGGCGTCGATCCGCTCCTGCCCTGGCCGCGAAGATCGTAGCGCAGCACGCGGAAGGCAGGCGCCAGCGCCTTCGCCTGGCCCTCCCATAGCGTGACGTCGTTGGCGATGCCGGTGACGAACGTAACCCACGACGCGTCGCCTGCGCCGTCGATCGTGTAATGCATCCTGATGCCGCTTACATCCGCGAACATTTCCGGTGCTCCCTTTGCAGGAACACTACCGGGCGCGATGGTGGAAGTCATTACACGGTTAGCGGGTCGTCGACGTCGCGCCCTCGCGACCGAAAAACTCCCGATAAATCAAGGAGCTTCCTGTAGGGAGGCGGCGCCCGGTCCGGGCGGCCCGACGCGCGGCCTGCGCCCGCAGGCGCCCGGGATGAGCCAAGATCTTGTTGCGCCAAGGAATTTTTCGGCTGGCATGCGGCTTGCGAGGAACTTGCAAACTCACCACAGGCGCTTTTCCATGAAGACAAAGCTTCGCCAGGAGCGAACCGTCGCGTTTTTTCTGTACCTGCTTCTAATGCTCGGTGCGCTTGTGCTGCCGCTGCCCTTTCTCTCGAGGCTCGTATGAGCGCAGCCGCCACCGCCGCCGGATACCTGTACGCATCGGGGCGTCTGCGAGGTCGCGGGCACGACAAGCCCGAAGAGAAGGAAAAGGCGCGCGCGGCGCCGCGGCGCGAGATTCGCGTCGCAGCGCTGCCGAGCGAAGAGGCGCGCTCGAGCGCCCCGAAGCGCAAGCCGAAGATCGAGTACCGCACGCGCCGCTGGAAGCCGGAATGAGCGCGCGCAGCGGCGGGCTGTTCGTCGGGCGGCTTGTCGCCGAAAACGGCATCGGCACACTGCTCGAGGCGCTCGACCTGTTCCCGGGGGCGCGCATCGACGTGGTCGGCGCCGGTCCGGAGGAGGCGCGCCTGCAGGCGCACCCGCACGTGCGCGTGCTCGGGCGCGTCGGCCCCTGCGAGGTGCAGGAGCGCATGCGCGCGGCGGCGTATCTCGTCATGCCGAGCCTGTCCTACGAGCCGATGCCGCGGCCGCTGATCGAGGCGTTCGCGCATGCGCTGCCGGTGATCGCGAGCCGCCTGGGCGCGCTCGCGGACCTGATCGAGCCCGGCCGCAACGGGCTGCTGTTCGAGCCCGGCTCGGCGCGCGAGCTCGCGCGCCGCCTCGCCTGGGCCGAAGCCTTTCCGGAGAAGATGCGCCAGATGGGGGAGTGCGCCAAGGCGGACTACGAAGCACGCTTCGTCTCAGACTGGAGCCACCAGCGCCTGTTCGGCGAGCGCCGGCGTAGCGCACGCGCCGCGCGCTAGGAAATCGGGGTCAGAGCCCGATTTCTTCAGTCGCCCGGCGCTCTGAAATCGGGCTCTGACCCCGATTCTCGCTGGAGGGCCGATTGATAGAGCTTGGCGTGACGCCGACCATGATCCAGCCGGTGATCCTGTGCGGCGGATCCGGCACGCGGCTGTGGCCGCTGTCGCGCGAGCACCATCCCAAGCCGTTGCACCCGCTGAACGGAGAGTCCACCCTGCTGCAGCAAACCGCGGCGCGCTGCCTGGGCCTCGCCGGGGCCTCCGAGCCGCTCGTGGTGTGCAACGAGGCGCACCGCTTCCTGGTCGAGGAGCAGCTGCGCCGCATCGGCGCGCGCCCCAAGGCGATCCTGCTCGAGCCGCGGGGGCGGGGCACCGCGCCGGCGCTCACGCTTGCGGCGGTGCACGCGGTGACCGCCGACGATCCGGTGCTGCTCGCTATGCCTTCGGACCACCATGTCGCCGACCGTGAAGCGTTCCGGCGCGCCCTCGAGCGAGGCGCCGCGCTCGCCGGCCAGGGCTACGTCGTCGCCTTCGGCGTGCCGCCGGACCGCGCGGAGACCGCCTACGGCTACGTCAAGACCGGAAGCGCGCTGGGCGCGGACGCGGCCTACGTCGAGAGCTTCGTCGAGAAGCCGGATGCCGCCGCGGCGCAGGCGTATTTCGAGTCGCGGCAGTACCTCTGGAACGCCGGGATATTCGCGGTGCGCGCCTCGATCTGGATCGACGCCATCGGCTGCTGGCGCCCGGACATCCTGAAAGCCTGCGAGCGCGCCTACCGCCGGGCGAGTCGCGACGGCGCCTTCTGGCGCGTCGACGCGCAGCCGTTCGCCGATTGCCCGCCGGACTCGATCGACTACGCAGTGATGGAGCGCATCGCCGAGCCGGCCTCGAGCCTCGAGGCCGTGGCGGTGCGCCTCGAAGCCGGATGGTCGGACGTCGGTGCCTGGGACGCGCTCTGGGCGATCGAGGAGAAGGACGCCGACGGCAACGTGATCCACGGCGACGTGCACGCCGCCGACACGCGCAACGCGCTGCTCGTCTCGCAGCATCGCCTGCTCGCCTGCGTCGGCCTCGAGGACGTCGTGGTGATCGAGACACCGGATGCAGTGATGGTGGCGCGCAAGGACAAGGCGCAGCGCGTGGGCGCGATCGTCGCGAGCCTCAAGGCCGCGGGACGCGCCGAGTGCCTCGCGCACCGCAAGGTGCGCCGCCCGTGGGGCAGCTACGACGGCATCGAGCGCGGCGAGCGCTTCCAGGTGAAGCGCATCGTCGTCGATCCGGGCGCCGCGCTGTCGCTGCAGATGCACTATCACCGCGCGGAGCACTGGATAGTGGTGCGCGGCACGGCGCGCGTGACGCGCGGCGCGGAGTCATTCCTGCTGACCGAGAACGAGTCGACCTACATCCCTCCGGGTACCCGGCACCGCCTCGAGAACCCGGGCAAGCTGCCGCTCGAGCTGATCGAGGTGCAGTCTGGCGCCTATCTCGGCGAGGACGACATCGTGCGCTTCGAGGACGCCTACGGCAGGAAGATCGGGCTCTGACCCCGAATTCTTCTAGAACTGGTATCGCAGGTTGGCCATCCAGGCGGTGAACTCGTAGTCGCGTCCGAGGAAGGTCGAGGAGCGCTCGCCGCGATCGAGTCCCGCCGCGAGGCGCATGTGGCGCGTGATTTCCCAGCCGGCGGCGAGGCGCAGCGCGCGCACCGTTTCCTCGCGCATCGCCGGGTCGCCCTGGTACTCGACGACGTCGCGCACCAGGCGCGCGCTGAAGACCAGCTTGGCGGTCGGCGCCCAGCTCGGCCCGAACGACACGCCGTCGACCAGGGCGTGGCTCGCGGCGTAATCGAGAACGGTGCGGATTTCCTTGTAGACGTCGAGCGAGAGGATGGTCTTGTATCCCGGCAGCCAGGCGGCGCCCAGGCGCCAGGTGCTTCCCTCGAAGTCGCGCTCGGGCACCTCGCTGTGCTGGAACCGCGTGCGTCCGATGCGCCCGTCGAAGCGCAGCTGGGCGCCCGGGTTGTAGGTGGCGACCGCCGCCACCTCGCGACGGCGGAAATCGTTGTTGACGAACTCGCCGATCGGGTCGATCAGCTCCCCGAGCGGCGCGTCGCCCTCGGCGGCGAGCGCTTCGAGCCCCAGCGCGTTGCCGAGCGGCGTGACGTAGTCGATGCCGGCGGTCGCGGTATTGAACTCGGTATCCACCAGGGCGCGCCGGGACCGCTCCGCGGTCTCGCGTGCAAGCGAGCCGCGCAGGCGCCAGTCCGGTGCCACGCGGTAGGCCGCCGTGCCGTAGAAGCGCTCGGCGATGATGCGGTCGCGCACCGGCGCCTGGATCTCGGAAAGCTCGGTCTGGTAATCGCGCCGCCCCGCGCCGAGCCTGCCGGAGAGCCGGTTGCCGAGCTCCCAGCCCCATTCGCCGAGCACCCCGTAGGCGACATGGTCCAGATCGGGGAAGCGCTCGAAGGCATAGGCGTACGCGTTCGCCTCCAGGCGCAGCCGCTGGCGCCCGAATACACGGGTGTCGGTGCGCGCCCCGACGCCGAAACGCGCGATGGTCTCGTCTGCGCTGCCCCCCGGACGCCGCAGCACGTTGTTGTCGCGCAGGAAGCCGGCCTCGGCCCAGAACTCGCGCGGATGCTCGGGAGGCGCTTCGTAGGCCGGGAAGCGGCTGCTGAAGGGCAGCGTGTCGACAGCCTCGAAACCGAGCGCGGCCGCCGGCGCGGAAAGCAGGAGCATCGTCAGGATGCGGCGCATCATGGGTTCTTCTTCCAGAGAAGGGTCCCGAGCGATTCTATGGAAGGCCTTGCGGCCGCAGCCCTTGTGCGACATAGGCTGATCGGACTGTCGGGAAAAGGCGACAGCGCATCGCCCGCGCCGCGTGGAACCCATTGATTTTTCGGCGAAGGCGACCTGGCACGTCGATTGCTGCTATCTTGGTCCTCGAATGCCGCTCCATTTCCTGCGTCCGGTGCGTTGCGAGGGCGATCTGCTATCGGCGCTCGGCGCGCCGCTCATCGCCGCACGCCCGCTCGCACCCCCGGCCGTAGAGTCGCTTTGCCGGCTGCTGCTCGGCATCTGGTTCCGCGGCGGCCGTGCCCTGCTCGCGGTGGTCGGTCCCCAATGCGCGGAGGGCCGCACGCGCGCCACGGCCGAGCTCGCCCGGAGCTTCGCGGCCATGGGCGAGCGCACGCTGCTCATCGACGCGGACCTGCGCTCGCCCGCCCAGCACCGGCTGTTCGGGCTGCCGAACCGCGCCGGGCTGGCGGATTTCCTGGACGGTGCGCCGGTGGCGCCGGTGCACAGCACGCGCAATCTCTGGCTGATGGTGGCGGGGGCCGCGCGCACCGACCCGCTCGCGCTGCTCAGCCGCGATCGCCTGCCGGCGATGCTGCGCGAGGCGGCGCGCGGTTTCCGCGTCGTGATCGTCGACACGCCGGCCGCGGCGCGCGGGCCCGACCTGGAGATCTTCGCAGCGCTCGCCGGAGGGGCGCTGGTCGTGGCGCGCCCGGAGCGCACCGGGGCGCGGGCGCTGGAGCGCCTGCGCCGCACGCTCGAGCGCTGCTCGGCGCGCGTGGTGGCCACGATCCTGAACCGCTTCTGATGGACGATCGCGGCTACGTCGCGCAGGCGCTGTTCGACCGCCTCAGGTCGCAGGGCGTGCCGTTCCGCGTGCTCGGCGACTCGCGCGGCTTCCCGGAGCACGCCGCCGCCGAGATCGAGATGGCGGTGCCGCGCGCCGCGCTCGGCGCCATGCCGCGCACGCTGGCGCGCTTCTGCCAGGACTTCGACCTGCAGCTCGCGCAGCTCGCGCGGCCCGAGCTGCGCGCCTGGAGCTGCGTCGTTTCCTGGAGCGACGACATCGGCAGGCCGCGCTTTCTCGGCGCCCGGATTCTGAGCGACTACTACCGCGGCGCGAGGCGCCTGCTGCGCGCCGACGAGCTGCTCGCCCCCGGCCCCGAAGCGCTGTTCGCGTACGCGCTGCTGGAGGGCGTCGAGCTGCAGTTTCTCGACGAGGAATGGCTCACGCATCTGTGGCACGAGAACCCGCGCGCCGCGATCGAGCGCGTGCGCCGCTACTGGCCGCGGACCGCCGACATCCGGCTGGTCGCGCGTGCCGCCCGGGACGGGGACTGGTCGGCGGTGCACTCGAGCCTGCCGCGCCTGCGCCGGGGGCTGCACCGCGCCGTGCTGCCGCGGCCGGACGCGGCTGCCGCGCGGCTCGCGCTCCTCGCGCGCCGGGCGCTGCACCCGGCGCGCGCGGCGGTGGCTTTCACCGGGCGCGAGGACGCGCTGCGCGGCGCCGTCCTGGGCGAGGTCGAGCGCGACCTCGCGCCGCTCGGCCTGGCGCTGTTCGAGGACGTGGCGGGCAAGGCGCGGCGCGCCGATTTCCGCGTCGTGTTCGACGCGCCCGGGATCCTGGCGCGCGAGCGGGACGACGTGCTCGCGCTGCCGCGCGAGCTGGGGCTGCCGGCGATGGTGGCCGAGGCCGACCGCGCGATCCTGCGCTGGCTCGCCTGCCGGGTCGAGCGCCGCTTCCCCGACGCGGTGGTGGGCGAGAACCCGCGCAGCGCGCGGCTGCTGCAGTTCGCGTGCCGCACCGAGCTGCCCGTTCTCAGGGGCTTGCTCGGCCTGGTGATGAACTGCGAGATCGCGTGCCGCATCCGCTCGCCGATCCTGATGCCCTATCCCTACGGCATCGTGATCGAGCGCGGCGCGGTGATCGGCAGCCGCGTCACCGTGATGCAGCAGGCGAGCCTGCTCGGCGCGCCGGTGATCGAGGACAACGTCTGCATCGGCCCGGGCGCGCGGATCATCGGCGAGGTTCGCATCGGGCGAGGCGCCACCGTGGGAGCGAACGCGGTGGTGACGCGCGACGTGCCTTCGCACTGCACGGTGGTCGGCGCAAACCGCATTCTCGGGCGCGCCGAAGGACTGCCTGTCGTGCCGGAACGACTGGAGGATCAGGAAATTGTCGTGAACACGTGACATTGGCCGCGGTCCAATGTCGTGGAAACATTGCCGGATGATCTTCTATCCGCGGTCGTTCCTCGGCCTGCTGCTCGCGGGATTCACCCTCGTGATGCTGCCCCTCGTGGGCGCGCTCGCGTACTCGGCGTGGAACACCGAGCGGCTCGCAGTGCAGAGCCGCAGCGCGGTGTTCAACGCTTCGCAGGCCGCGCGCGCCAGCCGCTCGCTGGTCGACCGCATCGCGGCGATCGAGCGCGTGGCGCAGCAGATGACGCTGCTCGACGATCCGCAGCTCGCGGTCGACTACGCCCGGGTGCACCGCAGCTTCCGGCAGCTCGCCGACGAGATCGCGCAGCTGCCGCTCGACGCCTCGCAGCTCGCCGCCCTCAACCGCACCGTGGACCAGGAGCAGGGGCTGTACGACATGCTCACCGCGCAGCCGCGCCCGCGCCTGGACTCGAAGGTGGTGAGCGCGCGCATGGACGGGCTGATCGAGGCCGCGCGCGAGGTGCTGGCGATCAATAACCGCGTGGTGGACCGCGAGGTCGAGCGCCTGCGCGTGAAGGCCGAGCAGGTGCAGCGCGGGCTGATCGTACTCGTCATCCTCAGCACCGCGGTGGCGCTCACCATCGCGCTCGCGCTGATGCGCTACATCGCGCGCCCGATCTCGCAGATCGACGCCGCGATCCGCCAGCTCGGCGGCGCCGACTTCTCGCGCCCGATCGCGGTGCGCGGCCCCGAGGACCTGCGCTACCTGGGGCGGCGCCTGGACTGGCTGCGGCGGCGCCTGGACGAATTCGAGACGCAGAAAAACCGCTTCCTGCGCCACGTGTCCCACGAGCTGAAGACGCCGCTCACCGCGCTGCGCGAGGGCGCAGAGCTGCTGCACGATCAGGTGGCCGGGCCGCTCGCGCCGCCGCAGCGCCAGGTGGTCTCGATCATGCGCGACAATAGCGTCAAGCTGCAGCGCTTGATCGAGGAGCTGCTCGACTACCAGCGCGCGCTGCACGCCGCGGCGTCACTCGAAGTCAAGCCGGTAGTGCTGGACGAGCTGGTGAGCGAGGCGGCGGCGGCGCACGAGTTTGCGGCGCAGGCCAAGGGCCTGCGCCTGGTGATCGACGCGCAGCCCGCCACGCTGGAAGCCGACCCGGAGAAGCTGCGCTCGATCGTCGACAACCTGGTCTCGAACGCGGTCAAGTTCACTCCGCCCGGCGGGACCATCTCGGTGCGGGCGCGCGTGGCGGGCGGCGATGCGGCGGGCTCCGCGGTAATCGAGGTGCTCGACACCGGCCCGGGCGTGCCGGCCGAGGAGCGCGAGAGTATCTTCAACCTGTTTTTCCGCGGGCGCTCGAAGCCGGATACCGGCGACCAGGAGATGCGCGGCGGCGTCAAGGGCACCGGCCTGGGCCTGGCGATCGCCCGCGAGCTGGTCGAGGCGCACGGCGGGCGCATCTCGGTCGTGGCAGAAGCGGCGGGCGGCCATTTCCGCGTCACCCTGCCGCGCCGTTCGGAGCGTACGCTTGTCGACGCGGCGTAACCGCGGCCCGCAAGAATGCCTGGATTTGAAAACCGAAATTTGAAAAGGCAAAACAATGAACCAAGATGACGCCAAGGTCCTGCTGGTCGACGACGACCGGGATCTGCTGCAGCTGATCGCGATGCGCCTGAGGGCGGCGGGCTATGCGGTGACGGCGGTGGAGTCGGGGGCGGCGGCGCTGGCGGCGCTGTCGGTGTCGCGTCCGCAGGTGGTGGTGACGGACCTGCGCATGCAGGGGATGGACGGGATGGCGCTGTTTGATGCGATCCACCGCGATTCGCCGTCGCTGCCGGTGGTGATCCTGACGGCGCATGGCACGATTCCGGAGGCGGTGATGGCCACGCGCCGGGGTGTGTTTTCGTTCTTGACCAAGCCCTTCGAGCCCAAGGTGCTGCTCGACACGGTGGCCGAGGCGATGCGCCTTTCGAGTCCGCCGAGCGGGGAGATGGAGGGCTGGCGCGCGGAGATCATCACGCGCTCCTCGGGGATGGAGGGTTTGCTGGCGCAGGCGCGGCGCGTGGCGGCATCGGATGCGAGCGTGTGCATCTTCGGGCCTTCGGGCACGGGCAAGGAGTTGCTGGCGCGCGCGATTCACCGGGCGAGCCCGCGCTCGGGGGCGCCGTTTGTGGCGGTGAACTGCGGGGCGATTCCGGAGGGGCTGCTGGAG
>DATKAX010000281.1:0-7386 GCA_035514595.1 Burkholderiales bacterium | reverse complement strand
AGGGCATCATCCTCGCGCACTGCTACCAGTACGAGGCGGAGCGCTCGACCTGGGTGATCGAGACCGACGAGGCCACCTGGCGCAACTTCGGCTTCGACCGCATGGGCGAGGCCGAGATGCTGCCGGTGATCGAGCGCGTGTTCGCCGAGGAGCTCGAGGGCCACGCGCTGATCGCGAACCGCTCGCTGTGGCGCAACTTCCCCAACATCGTCAACCGGACCTGGGTAATGGACAACGCCGTGCTGGTGGGCGACGCCAAGGCTACCGCGCATTTCTCGATCGGCTCGGGCACCAAGCTCGCCATGGAGGACGCGATTGCGCTGTTCGAAGCTTTTCGGAAGAACCAGTCAGTTTCTTCCGCACTGAAGGTATACGACACGGCAAGGCGTGAAGAGGTGGAAAAGACCCAGCACGCGGCCAACGTGTCGCTTTCGTGGTTCGAGCACATGAAGCGCTACTGGGACATGGAGCCGCAGCAGTTCGCCTTCGGCGTCATGTCGCGCTCCAAGCAGATCACCTGGGAGAACCTGGAGCTGCGCGATCCACGGTTCATCGAGGAAATACACAAGTGGTTTGCGCAAAAGGTGAAGGCGCAGGGCTTCGACATCGACCTCGCCAGCCCGCCGGTGCCGATGTTCACGCCGTTTCGCCTGCGCGACATGGTGGTGGAGAACCGGGTGGTGGTCTCGCCCATGGACCAGTACTCCGCGCTCGACGGCGTGCCCGGCGACTGGCATTTCGTGCACCTCGGCGGCCGCGCCGTCGGCGGCGCGGGCCTGCTCTACGTCGAGATGACCTGCCCGTCGCCCGAAGCCCGCATCTCGCCCGGGGACACCGGGCTGTGGAACGAGGCGCAGCGCGACGCCTTCAAGCGCATCGTGGACTTCTGCCACGCCAGCTCGAAGGCAAGACTGTGCATGCAGCTCGGCCACTCCGGCCGCAAGGGCTCGACCCAGCTCGGCTGGGAGCGCATGGACCATCCGCTGGAGGCCGGCAACTGGCCGGTGCTGTCGGCCTCGCCGATTCCCTACTACCAGGGCGTATCGCAGGTGCCGGTGGAGCTGGATAAAAAGGCAATGAAGAAAGTCGTCGAGGATTTCGTGAGGTCGACGCGCTACGCGGACCAGGCGGGCTTCGACATGCTGGAAATCCACATGGCGCACGGCTATCTCCTCGCCAGCTTCATTTCTCCATTGACGAATCAAAGAAAGGATTCCTACGGAGGAAACATCGAGAACCGCATGCGCTTTCCGCTGGAGGTGTGGCGTGCGTGCCGCGAGGCCTGGCCGCAGCGAAAGCCGATGTCGGTGCGCATCTCGGCCACCGACTGGGCGCCGGGCGGCCTCGCGGGCGATGACCTGATGGCGCTGTGCCGCATGCTCAAGGAAGCGGGCTGCGACATGATCGACTGCTCCACCGGGCAGACCGTGCCCCACCAGAAGCCGGTGTACGGGCGCATGTACCAGGCGCCGTTCTCCGACTGGGTAAGGAACGAAGTCGGCATCGCCACCATGACGGTGGGCGCGGTCACGACCCCGGACCAGGTGAACACGCTGCTCGCCGCGGGCAAGGCGGACCTGGTCGCGCTGGCGCGGCCGCATCTCGCCAACCCGTACTTCACGCTGCAGGCCTCGGCCTGGTACCAGCACATGGGCCAGTACTGGCCGCCGCAGTACCTCTCGGGCCGCGACCAGGCGTTGCGCAACGCCGCGCGCGAGCGCGCCGAGCAGACCGACCTGCGCCTCAAGGCGCGCCCGGCGAGCCACGAGGTGAAGGACGTCGGCGTGAAGAAGGCCGCGTGATCACGCTCTGGGAGCTAGAGGGCAAGGGCGGCCGGCGCTACAGCCTGTTCTCCTGGCGCGCGCGCATGGCGCTCAGGCACAAGGAGCTCGGGTTCGCTACCCGTGCGGTTTGTCTTTCCGACAAGAAATCGATCGCGTTCTCGGGCGGCAAGACCGTACCGATCATCCAGGAGGGCGAAACCGTGGTGCGCGACTCGTGGAAGATCGCCGAGTATCTCGAGGACCGCTATCCGCAGGCGCCGGCGCTCTTCGGCGGCGCGATCGGGCGCGGCGTGTCGCAAAGCTTCAACGCGTGGGTGGACCGCGCGGTGGTGCCGGCGATGATGCAGGCAATCGTCTTCGACGTGCACGAGCGCGTCGCGCCGCAGGACGAGGCCTATCTGCGCGAATCGATGGAGCGCGTGCTGAGGAAGACGCTGGAGGCGACGCGCGCCGAGCGCGTGGAGGCGGTGAAACGACTTGGTCGCATCCTCGAGCCGATGCAGGCCGCGCTCAAGCGCCAGCTCTTCGTCTGCGGCGCCAGCCCGGCCTACGCCGACTACATCCTGTTCTCGGTGTTCCAGTGGGCGCGCGTGATGAGCCCGGACGAGGTCCTCGCGCCCGAGGATCCGCTCTTCGCCTGGCGCGGCCGGATGCTCGAGCTCTTCGGCGGCTTCGCGCGCGAGGTGCCGACGGCATGAAGCGCTGCGCCTGGGCGCGCAACCCCCTGGCGATCGCCTATCACGACCGCGAGTGGGGCGTCCCGGTGAAAAGCGACCGCAGGCTGTTCGAGCTCCTCGTCCTCGAAGGCGCCCAGGCGGGGCTGTCGTGGGACACGATCCTCGCCAAGCGCGCGAACTACCGCCGCGCCTTCGACCGTTTCGACTTCGAGAAAGTCGCCCGCTACGGCGCGCGCGAGCGCCGGCGCCTCCTCGCCGACGCCGGCATCGTGCGCAACCGGGCGAAGATCGACGCCGCCATCCTGAACGCGCGCTGCTTCCTGCAGGTGCGCGAGCAGCAGGGCAGCTTCGCGCGCTACGTCTGGTCGTTCGTGGGCGCAAAGCCGCTGCAGCCGGTACGCCGCAGCCTCGCCGACGTTCCCGCCCGCACCGAGCTGTCGGATGCCCTTTCCACGGACCTCAAGGCGCGCGGCTTCAAGTTCGTCGGAACCACGATCATGTACGCGTTCATGCAGGCGGTCGGCATGGTCAACGACCACGAGGCGCGCTGCTTTCGCCGCGGCGAGATCAATGCCAAGGTCTAGAGATCGGGCTCTGACCCCGATTTTTTTTCTGGCTTTCGCGGCGTCGCCCGCCATGGCGGCCTTCGACGCCAACGGCGTCTCGCTCGGCGCCTCCGAGCGCAAGGTCAAGGAGGTCTTCCCGAGCGTGCATTGCAAGGCGCTCGAGTGGCAGAGCCGTGCCGCCGAGCGCCGCTGCGACGGCTCGCGCCTGGACCTCGGCGGCGTCTCGGTGCGCATCACGTTCTACCTCAGGAAGGACGCGCTCGAAGCCTTCGAGGTGCGCTTCAACACGCGCGAGGTGGAGCGCTTCGCGGCCATCCTGAAGGCGCGCTACGGGGCGCCGCGCTCGGACGACGAGCAGACCCTGCGTCGTGCCGACGGGTCGGACCGCAGGCTTCGCCGGATCGCATGGGAGGCGAAGGGCGAGCGCGCCGTGCTCAGCGCGCCGCTCGAGGGCCGGCGCTCGTCGCTCCTCGTCTCGCGCGGCGACTTCGAGGAAGAAATCTACCGCTAGGCGCCTCGGCGGTGTCGGACCGCCTTACATCCCGTCCGCCCCGGCTTCTTTAACGGGTTGAAAACGCGAAAATTCCGGCTGCGGCATGACTCTTGCGGCGCTGGCTCAAGGAGGAACCGAGGGGGAGGTCATGAAAAGTTCGGCTTTGTGGCGCAAGTTGCGCGAGCTGCGGCTCCAATTCGGGGAATGGCTGTATTGGCGGCGAACCCGCTGACAAAATTTTTCCTAGCGCCGCGCGCTCGGACCCCCTGGCCCCGACCAATGCTGCCTTTTTGTCGGGGCCTCTTTTTTCCGGCAGCCCTTAGGCGAGCCAGGACTCTCTCAGCCAGCCAGGGCGATTAGGCCGGCCAGCACCCCGATGAAATAAAGCGTCCATATCCAACCGGATACGGTGCGCCACGCCCCCCAATCGCGCCGGTCGCGACACAAGCTCGATCCCGGGGTCCGGGCGTAGTACTTTCGGACTAGTCGAGCGATAATAGGGGTTGGGGGGTTTTTGGACACTAACGCGGCTGTCCGTGATCGCGCCGGTCCAGCGCTAGCGGACGATTCGGCCGGCGTGCGCATGGTGGCGCTGATGCGCTGCCTGCTCGCGCTTTCGGCGCTCGTCATCTGCTATCTCGATCCGCCGCAGCCCGCGCGCCTGATCGAGCTTACCTACGCATCGCTCGCCGCGTATTACCTCTACAGCTTCGCGCTCGCGGTGTCGGTCTTCTACGGGAGGCCGCTCGTGCCGGCGCGCGCCCAGCACTGGCTGGACATGCTCTTTTACGCCTGCCTCATCGGGCTCACCGCGGGCACCAGCGCCGTGTTCTTCCACTTTTTCTTCTTCGCCATCCTGGTCGCCTCGTTCTCGCGCGGCTTCGGCGAAGGGCTGGGGGTGACGCTGGTCTCGGTGGTTCTGTTCACCCTTGTCGGCGCCTTGACCACCGGGGGCCTCGAGCTTCACCAGGCCCTCATCGCGCCGCTCTACCTGCTCCTTCTCGGCTACATGATCGCGTGGTGGGGCGGCCATGAGCTGTCCCTGCGCCGGCGCCTGCGCCTGCTGAAGGAGCTCGGCGCGCTCGCCAATCCGCGCCTCGGCGTCGAGCATACCCTC
This sequence comes from Burkholderiales bacterium, assembly GCA_035514595.1. Classification (GTDB taxonomy): domain Bacteria; phylum Pseudomonadota; class Gammaproteobacteria; order Burkholderiales; family SG8-39; genus SCGC-AG-212-J23. The sequence continues at coordinate 2,749 of DATKAX010000281.1, read as the reverse complement.
AGGCAGCATCTGCGCCGCCTGCTCGTGTTCTTCGAGGCGGATGCCTGCGTTCTGGTCTACCCGCAAATCAGCTCGGCCGACTACATCATGTATCGCGTCGATGCGCAGGGCTTCCAGGTGCCCCAGACGCTCACCCGCGAATCCGCCCAGGCCCTGATCGCCCTGCCGGCCTGCACTGCGCTCGCCTGGAAGCCGCGCCTGGCGCATCGCCCCGGGACGGCGTTCGAGCAATGCAAGGGGCTCGCCAATCTGCTCGAGACTTCCTGCTTCGTGACGGCACCCTACGCGCAGCACGGCGTTCTGACCGGCCGGCTCTACCTCACTTCCGCGGAGGGCTCCTTCAGCCAGACAGAGGCCGAGTTCCTGCGCCAGGCGGCTGGCCAGATCGCCGCGTCGGTCGACAACCTTACGCTGCTCGAAGAGCTGATGGCCAACGCCGCGCAGCTCGAGCGCTCGAGGATCTCGCGGGACATCCACGACACGACGATCCAGCCCTACATCGGCCTCAAGCTCGGGCTGGAAGCGCTCTACCGCAAGCTCGAGCCCGGCTCGATGACGGCGGCGCAGGTCCAGGAGCTGCTCGCCATGTGCACGCTTGCCCTGGACGACCTGCGCGGCTACGTGGCGCGCCTGCGCGGGACCGAGCGCAGCTGGGCAGGCGACGAGCTGCTTTCCGCGGTGCGCCGGCAGGCCGGCCGCTACCGCAGCTTCTACGGCATCGAAGTCGAGGTGCGGGGCGATTCTGCGGTGCAGCTCACCGACCGCATCGCCGGCGAGGCCTACCAGATCGTGTGCGAGGCGCTGAGCAACGTCTACCGGCACACGGGCGCCAAGCGGGCCTTCATCGAGCTGCGCTGCGCGAACGAATCGCTCTCCCTCCAGGTGGGCAACGAGCACGACTCCGCCGGTCCCGCCCGGGCGTTCGTCCCGCGCTCGATCGCGGAGCGGGCCGTTGCCCTCGGGGGGGCCACCGAGGTGCGGCTCAACAACGGCGGCCACGACATCGTGCACGTCACCATTCCGCTTTGAATGCGATATGATTCACACTTAGGGGAGAAGCCTAGGAAATGACTGCGCAGCCGGGACGGCCCATCCGGGTCATGCTGGTCGATGACCATCGCAGTGTGCTGTGGGGCCTGGAGAAGCTGATCGACGGCGAAATGCCGAAGATGCAGGTGGTCGGCAAGGCCACGAGCTGCGCGGCGGCCATAGAGCTCGCCGGGGAGACGCTGCCGGATGTCGTGGTGCTCGATCTCGATCTTTCCGGCGAGAACGGCGTCGAGATCATTCCCTTGCTGGTGAGCAAACGCAGCACGCGCGTGCTGGTACTCACCGGCATGCGCGATGGCAAGCTGCACGAAGCTTCGATCCTGCGCGGCGCCTGCGGCCTGGTGCTGAAGCAGGAGCCCGCGGAGACGATTCTCAAGGCGATCGAGAAAGTGCACCAGGGCCAGCTCTGGCTCGACCGCTCGATGACCGGCCGCATCTTCATCGAGCTTTCCCGGCCGAGGCGCGACGCCGCCCCGGCGGACCCGGAGAAGCGCAAGCTCGATTCGCTGACGGCGCGCGAACGCGACGTAGTGAGGCAGGTAATGCTCGAGCCGGGTGCCGACAACCGCAAGCTCGCAGAGCGGCTGCACATGGGCGAGCACACGCTGCGCAACCACTTGAGCCGTATCTACGACAAGCTCGGCGTGCCCAATCGCCTCGAGCTCTACATCTACGCCCAACGCCACGGCGTGCACAGCGCTTCACCATCGGCCTAGGCGGAGCAATCCCATGACAGTTGTACCGGCGGCCGGCGGGACAGGTCTTTTTTCTAGCGCGTGATCGGCCTCGCTCGGCTACCATGCGAGCGACAAATCGCCTGAGAGCCCTTCGTGGCCGGCCGCCGAGAGGAGAGGTTCGACACCGTCCTAGCCGTCAAGCTGGCGCAGGGCAGCGGGGTGACGCGCAACGTGAGCGCGTCGGGAATCTACTTCGTCACCGAAGTCGAGCTGGTCGCCGGCATGCCGGTGGCCTTTACCCTGGAATTCGAGGACTCGCCGGGCGGCCCGTTCCGCCTCAAGTGCGAAGCGCGCGTCGTGCGCCTGGAGAGGCTCGAGGGCGGGTACGGCGTCGGCGCCGCCATCAGCCACTATGAGCTGGAGCGCATCGAGCCCGAAGACGGCGTTTCCTAGAAAAGAAAAGCCCCGGAGGTGGGGGCCGTCCGGGGCCTAAAGTCGAGCGGGTCCAAACGCTCGAAATATGCTAGGGGCGCAGACGCTGGAAAGCGGTGCGCGCGAGTGCCGGATGCAAATAGCGGGCCATCGCAATCTTTCAGGTACTTAGCTGCTGGCTGAGGATCGAACGTAAGCCGCCCCGACAGCCGCAGCCCCGCTGCCGGTGTCACGGGACATATGTCACGCATCGGCCGCCAAGACTGGTGACATTCGAACTTCATCAGAACAGTACTTGTCGCTCGCTCACGACGTACGCCATTGATCCACTATGAACGGGAGCGAACATGCGAACCGTTTCTTCTTGAGCATGGCGCTGGAAGAAGGGCAGCCGGCGAAGTTTTCGCTCGAAATGCATCGCACTGGAGGGGCAAAGGACCAGGAAAGCGGTTGCGACATTGATCAGCAGTCTCGACTTCCAAACTACATACCGCAGCCTGGCGAAAGCTCCGATTAGAAATGGTCGAAAGGGTCCAAACATGGATACGTTCCAAGCAAAAGTTCCGCGCTGGATGGGCGCGGTCGCCTAC
>DATKAX010000280.1:0-6813 GCA_035514595.1 Burkholderiales bacterium | reverse complement strand
GCTCTCGCGCCACGTCTGCCGGGTGTGGCGCTACGACGGCGCCTGCCCGGCGCGCTTCCTCGACCAGCTCGAGGCGCGCCTGCGAGCCGAGCAGCCCGAGTTCGTGTTCACGGTCGGCGAGACGCCGCTGCGCCACCTGATCGGCGCGGCGGCGCGCTTCGAGCGGCTCGCGACTTTCGTCAATCCCGACCCTGCGACGATCGCGCGCTGCTTCGACAAGCGGGTCATCTACGAGCTCGCGGAAGGCCTGGGCATCCCGGCGCTGCCGTGGCGCTCGTTCGGCGACGCCGAGGCCTGGCGGCGCAGCGCCCGCGAGATGGGCTTCCCGCTCGTGGTCAAGCGCAAGGATTCGTCCTCGCAGGTGCGCAACCGCAAAGCCCTCATCTTGCGCAGCCCCGAAGCGCTGGAAGCGCTGCTCGCCGAAGCCGCCTCCGACCCGGATGCCGCGTCGCTGGTGCTGCAGAAGTTCGGCCGCGGTGCCCGCCATAACTGCCACATCGCCGCGGCCGACGGGCGGCTGATCGCCTATTTCCAGCAGAAGGTGCTGCGCACCGACGAGCCTGACGGCACGGGCATCGGCGTGGCCGGCGTGTCCGTCGCGCCCTGCGCCGCGCTGCGGGAGTACTGCGAGCGTTTGACGCGCAGCCTCGCGTATACCGGGATCGGATGCATCCAGTTCCTGGTCGACGAGCGCACCGGGAGCGTCGCGCTGCTCGAGTTCAACGCGCGCATGGACAGTACTGCGGCGCTGCCCTACCGGCTCGGCTACGATTTTCCGCGGCTCGCGGTCGAGCTCGCCGCTTACGCCCGCGGCCGCGGGCCGTGCCCGGCAGGCCTCTCGCAGCCCTACCCGGCAGGCAGGGCGTATCACTGGCTCTACGGCGACCTTCACGCCTGGGTGGACTGCGCGCGCCGCGGCCGCATCGGCCTTCCCCGGCTCGCCGCGTGGGGACTGCACATGCTGTGGGCGGCTTCCAGCAGCTACCACCTCACCTGGGAGCTGCGCGATCCGCTGCCGACGCTGCACGCCTTCTGGAAGAAGTTCGCCCTCACGCCTGCGAGGCGACTTCCTCCTGAGCCGAAGATCAGGCCGGGCGTCGTGACTGCGGGCCGGAAATGAGCGGTTGAAAGCGCCGCGGGCGCACAGCATCGAGGAGCTGCGCGCGGCTGCCCGCCGGCGCCTGCCGCGCGTGGTGTTCGACTACGTCGACGGCGGTGCCGAGGATTGCGTCACGCTGCGCGCCAACCGCGAGGCGTTCGAGGCGATCCGCTTTGCGCCGCGCACGCTGGTCGACGTGTCGCGGCGCTCGCAGCAGGTCCGGCTGTTCGGTCGCGGCTACGACTCGCCTTTCGGCATTGCGCCGCTCGGCGCCTCCGGGTTGTGCTGGCACGATGCCGATGTCGCGCTCGCGCGCGCGGCGCACGCGGCCAATGTGCCATTCACGCTCTCGACGCACTCCTTCGTGCCGGTCGAGCGCGTCGCGCGGGAAGCGGGCGCCGCCCCCTGGTTCCAGCTCTACATGCCCAAGGACCGCGCTGCGGCCGGCGCGATCGTTGAGCGCGCATTCGACGCCGGTTGCGAGGTGCTCGTGCTAACGACCGACGTCCCGGTCGGCGGCAACCGCGAGCACGACGAGCGCAACGGCTTCTGCGTGCCGCTGCGCCTGGGAGCGCGCACCGTGCTCGACGGGCTGCGCCACCCGCGCTGGCTCACGCAGGTGTACTTCAGGTCGCTGCGCGGCCGCCCCATTCCCCGCTGGGGCCTGCGCGCGCTCTGGCCGCGCAAGCTGGTGGTCAAGGGCATCCTCACCGCGGAAGACGCGGTGCTCGCGCGCGAGCACGGCGCAGACGGCATCGTGGTCTCGAACCACGGCGGCCGCCAGCTCGACGGCGCGCCCGCGACGATCGACGTGCTGCCGCGGATCGCGGCCGCGCTCGGCGGCGCGATCGCGATCCTCGCCGATGGCGGTTTCCGGCGCGGCGCCGACATCGTCAAAGCGCTCGCCCTGGGCGCCGACATGGTGCTCGTCGGCCGGCCGGCGCTGTACGGCGCGGCGGCCGCGGGCGAGTCCGGCGCGAGCCGCGCGCTGCACATCCTGAAGAGCGAGATCGACCGCGTGCTGGCGCTGCTGGGCTGCCCCGCGGTGGACGAGCTAGGTCCGCAGCACCTGATGGCGCCTTCAGCGCGGCGCCTGAGCGACGGGAGGCAGCGAAGCGCCGCGGGCCTGCCCGGCGTCCCGCGCCGCCTGAAGCGCGGCAAGCCGAGCGCATAAGGCGTCGAGCTCCCGCAGAATGAGCAACCTTAGATAATCCGCGCCCGAGATCTGGTTGCGCGCCCATTGCTCGTGGCCCGAGTCGGAGAACAGGCTCGACCCGTAATCCTCGATCGTGCCGGCGCACTCTCTGCAGAAGGCGTCATCGAGCGCCGAGGTGGCGGCGCGCGAAAGCTCATGCAGGCTTTGCAGCGTCTGCTCGTCGCGCCGTCCACCGCCGCGCAGGCTGACCAGCACGCGCATCTCTTCGCAGTGCCTGCGCGCGGTGTCCAGATCGAGATCGGCCATTTCTTGTTGTCCGTTGCGGATCTTGGACCGGATCGTGCAGCAATTTCGCCCGGCTCACAAATGTCGTGCGCGCCCGACATCAGCGTTCGCGGATGGCGCGCGCAGCACCAGCCTTGCGCTCTCAACGGTAAAGCAGCACCGCCTCGCGCTCCTCGCGCCATGCCTGCTCCTCCGGCCCGGCCATCGCCTCCAGCTCGGACGCCCCTGCTCGGGCGTCGTCCACCCACTCGCGCAGCCGCTCGCCGCCGTTGATGAGGTCGATGGCGAGCCGGTCGCGCTCGTACTCGTAAGGGAAATCGCGCCACAGCGCATCATCCGGCCGCAGCCGGCGCAGCGCCTTCAGCGCAGCCGCCACCAGCCGCCATGGACGGAACGCTTCATGGTCGTAAGCCGGGTCATCGACGTGGATCTGCAGCCCTGCGCAGAGCTCTCCGGCGTGCTTGTGGAACGTGGGCTCGAACCAGCACTCGCGCAGCCGGCAGCCCCGCATCCACTGCGGCGCGAGCGCGTGCATTTCCTCGAGTAGCAGCCTCGGCTCGAGCTCGGGCGCGCCGAACAGCTCGAGCGGCCGCGTCGTGCCGCGCCCCTCGGAAAGCGTAGTGCCTTCGAGCATCACGGTTCCGGGGTAGCAGCGCGCCATCCACGGGCTGGCGGCGTTGGGGCTCGGGTTCACCCAGGAGCGGCTGCCGAGCGGCCAACCCCAGCCGGGCGCATCGGCGGGACGCCAACCTTCCATCGCCACCACCTCCAGCGCCACGTCGAGCTTCAGCGTCTTCACGAACCAGCGCGCGGCCTCGCCCAGCGTGAGCCCGTGGCGCATCGGCAGAGGCCCGGCGCCGACGAAGCTCTCCCAGGCCGGGCGCAAGGCGAGTCCCTCCACGGGGCGGCCGGCCGGGTTGGGCCGGTCGAGCACCCAGACGCTCTTGCCATGCGCCGCCGCCGCTTCGAGCACGTAGCGCAGGGTGGTCAGAAAAGTGTAGACCCGGCAGCCCAGGTCCTGCAGGTCCACGAGCAGGACGTCGAAGCTCGCCATCATCTGCGCCGTGGGACGGCGCACCGCGCCGTACAGGCTGAACGCCGGGATGCGGTGCGCCGGGTCGGTGAAATCGGGCGACTCCACCATGTTGTCCTGCTTGTCGCCGCGCAGGCCGTGCTGCGGGCCGAACGCCGCGACCAGGTCGAGGTCGCCGAGCGCGGCGAGCGCATCAAGGGAATGCTCGAGGCTGCGCGTCACCGACGCCGGGTGCGCGAGCAGCGCCACGCGCCTGCCGGCGAGCGGCGCGCGCAGCGCCCGGTCCTCCAGCAGGCGGTCAATCCCGTACTTCATCGAGCGCCAGCGCGAACGCTTCGGGATGGTGGAAGTCCGGCGTGCCGGCGGGATGCCGCAGCGCCCAATAGGACAACGCCCCATCCTGCTCCTCGATCACGGCGGCGAGACCCAGCGCTACCTTTCCGGCGTGCTCCAAAGCCACGCCGGCGCTGAGTTCCAGGCGCTGCGCCTGCTTGCGCACCGCGATGCCCGGATTCAGGGGCTGATCGAGCATCGGCGCCGCCTCGCGGTAGCGCGCAAAGGCGTGCGCCGCCCACTCGCCCGAGGGCGAAAAGTTGTATTCACGGTATCCGGGCCGGCCCTCGCAGGCGATGAACAGCTCGCAGCAGGTATGCCGCCAGAGGCCCTCGGCGACGCGAGGCGCGGCGCTCGGCGGCAGGCGCAGCCGCGCGATATCCCCCTCGATCGAGTAGCGCAGCTCCAGCAGACGCGGCCCGCGGTTCACGCGCGCCGCCACCGCGCGCACCGCGCTGCAGGGCGTTTCGGGGTGGCGCTCGAGCAACAGCTCGCGAAGCCGTGAATCCGGCATGGTCGCGCGAAGCCTACCATCGACTATGCCCCGGCGAGCCGCGCGAACGCGCGCTTCATGTCATCGATCCTCGCGAGGTAGGCGCGCAGGTCGTGATCGCCGCAGCGCTGACCGGGACGGGGCTGGAAGCCGCGGCGCGCATAAGCCCCTCCGGCCGCCGCGCCGCACAGATGGATCACCGCCGCGAGATCCTGCTTCTGCGCGAGGCTCGCGCCGATGCGGCCGCGCTCGAGCACTTCGGACACTCGCCGATCGAGCAAGGCCGAGGTCATCTCGACCGCATGGCTCGGCACGACGCGCACGTAGAGGCTGTTGAACCAGCACGAGCCGAGCGCGTGCCACGGCCCGTCCTCCACGACCGCGTGGCGGTGGATGCAGTAGCGCTTCGCCTCGCGGTAGGTCCCGTCGGTGATCTGGTACATGCCGACCGCGCTCGAGGCCGGCCGGTACAGGTCGAAGGGATCGATGCTCGCGCGCCATCGCCAGTACGTGCGCGCCACCGGGTTGCCCGCGCCCTCGACCTGCGCGAGCGCGGCGAGCAGCTCGGGCGAGATCACGGCGGTGGCGTGCGCGCGGAAGATCGGCGCGTAGCTGCGCCAGGTCTGGGCGGGCGTCTTCGAGAGCGCGCCGCTCACCGGGAAGAACAGCTCCGCCGGCTTGCGCGCCACCTGCACCAGCCAGTTCGCCGCCGCCCAGAGGACGAGCAGCGCAAGCGCCAGGGTGGCGATCTGCAGCCCGGGATGCGCCGCACGCAGCCTGCGCAGCGCCCGGCGCAGCCGCCCGCGGCGCCGCCGCACTATTCGACCAGCAGCGCGTCCGGGATCTCGGCGAGCTTGGTGGCCACCATCGCGGTGTAGAAAATCGGCTCACCGGCCGCCGACAGGCGGTGCCGGTAGCGGCGCGTCGCCTCCACCCGCACCAGCTTGCCGTTCATCATTCTGCGGAACAGCTCCGAGAAGCCGTGCGTGTAGCGCGCATCGAGGAAGTCCTCCTTGATGTTGAAGGCGAGCAGGCCGCCGGGCGCGACGAAGCTCATCGCCCGATGGTAGGCGCGCGGCGGGATGTCGCCGAAGCCGAGCGCCGCCACGCACGCGAGCGCATTGGGGCGCAGCGCATTCAGGCATCTGCTCACCTGCGGCGAAGCCCGGTCCATGTCGGCGACCAGGTAGTCGTCGTAGGTTTGCGGAAAGTCGCGCTCGGCCGCGGCGCGCGCCTCGGGCAGGATGTCGACGCCCACGACGCTGAGCGCGCCGATGCGCCGCAGCTCGCGGCCCACGAGGCCGTTGCCGGCGCCGAAATCGAGCGCCCGCAGCGGCTCGGCGATCTCCAGGTCCGCGCGCACCTCGCCGAGCAGGCCGACCACGCGACGCGGCGAGTCGCAGCGCAGCCGCTCATAGAAGAGGTATTCGTACAGGCCGGGCTGCTGGAAGATCGCCGCGTAATCGTGCAGCCGCAGGCGTCGCCAGTCCCCGTCCTTTCGGATTTCGCACCACTCGGCGTCCTGTGACAGCCGCGTCCCTTGGGGAAAGCGCACGCGTCCCTCCCAGCTAAGGTCCTGATCGTGCGTGATAGCCGAATCCTCTCTCATATGCTTGTCTCCACTTGGGTTTTCCTGAGAGCCGGCAGCGTGACCTTCGAGTGCCGGCCGGACGGCACTCGAATCTACCACAGCCTCAGCAAGCGAGCTTGCGGGCGAGCTCGATGAAGTCGGCGGCGGCGAGATCGACGCAGGCGGGATCAGGAGCGAGATCGGTGCTCTGGCCCGGTCCATGCTCGGTCGCTCGCGCGACGAAGGCGGTCGCGAGTCCCTGCGCCTTGGCCGCGCGCAGGTCGGCGTTGTGCGCCGCGACCATCATCACCTGCGCGGCTGAGAGGCCGAGCTGCGCGCAGGACGCAAGGTACGCCTGCGGCAACGGCTTGTAGGCGCGCGCGGTCTCCGCGCCGAGCACGCAGTCCCACGGCAGCCCCGCGCGCTTCGCCATGTCGACGATGAGCGCGATGTTGCCGTTGGAGCACGGCGCGACGATGAATTTCCGCTTGAGGCGCGCGAGGCCTTCTACCGCATCGGGCCAGGGATCGAGCCGGTGCCAGGCGCGGTTCATGTGGTCGAGGTCCGCCTCGGCGAGCCCCGTGATGGCGTAGCGGCGAACGAGCGCCTCCAGGCTCTCGCGATGCAGGACGTCGAGGATCGTCCACTCGCGCCGGCCGGAGCGCACTTCCTCCATGGCGGGCTGGTAGAGCTTGCGCCACTCGAGCGCGAACTCGAGCCAGTCGACCGGCGGCAGGCCCTTCTGGCGCGCGAACGCGGCGAGGTCGCGGCTCACGCTCGAGCGCCAGTCGACCACGGTGCCGAAAACGTCGAAGAGGCAGGCTTTCATCGGTAGAGCAGCACG
>DATKAX010000279.1:0-7474 GCA_035514595.1 Burkholderiales bacterium | reverse complement strand
AGGTCGCTGTTGACCCGCGCCAGGAAGTCGTCGGGATTGAAGTCGAGGTCCTCGACGTTGGCATTGAGCTTGGCCGCGATGTAGTAGCGCAGCCACTCGGGATTCATGCCGAGCTCGAGGTAGCGCAGCGGGCTGATGCCGGTGCCGCGCGACTTCGACATCTTGTCGCCCGAGACCGTGATGAAGCCGTGGACGTAGACGTGGTCGGGCACCTTGTAGGGCCTGCCCGCGAACTTGAGCATCGCCGGCCAGAACAGGGTGTGGAAGTAGATGATGTCCTTGCCGATGAAGTGGATCTGCTCGGTTTCGGGGTCCTGGAGGAACGCGGCGAAATCGAGCTGCTGCTTCGCGCAGTAGTTCTTCAGGCTCGCGAGATAGCCGATCGGCGCGTCGAGCCACACGTACAAGTACTTCTCCTCGGCGATGTCGGGGATGCGGATCCCGAAGTAGGGCGGGTCGCGCGAGATATCCCAGTCGGAAAGCGCCTTGTCGCCGGAGCCCTCGAGCCACTCCTTCGCCTTGTTGACGACCTGCGGCTGCAGCCGGCCCGGCGCCTCCAGCCACGCCTTCAGGAAATGCCGGCATTCGGGATCGGAGAGCCTGAAGAAGTGATGCTCGGAGGACTTCAGCACCGGCCGCGCTCCCGACAGCGTGGAGACCGGGTTCCCGAGCTCGGTCGCCGAGTACACCGAGCTGCAATTTTCGCAGGCGTCGCCGTACTGGTCGGGGGCGCCGCAGTTCGGGCATTGGCCCTTGATGTAGCGGTCGGCCAGGAACATCCCCTTGACCGGGTCGTAGAACTGCTCGATCTGCCGCGTGTAAACCAGGCCCGCGGCCTTCAGCCGCCGGTAGACGTCCTGCGACAACGCCACGTTCTCCGGGGAATCCGTGGAATGCCAGTTGTCGAAGGAGATATGGAAGCCCTGCAGGTATTTCGGCCGCTCGGCGGCGATGCGTGCCACCAGCTCGCGGGGGGTCACGCCCTCGGCCTCGGCCTTGAGCATGATCGGCGCGCCGTGGGCGTCGTCGGCGCCCATGAAATGCACCTCGTGGCCTTGCATGCGCTGGAAGCGCACCCAGATGTCGGCCTGGATGTATTCCATGATGTGCCCGATATGAAACGAGCCGTTGGCGTAGGGCAGCGCCGTCGTAACGAAGAGCCTGCGGCGGGGCATGGTTCTGCTCAGGAAAGGCGCGATTTTAGCTTACACTTCAAGCATGTCCCTCACTGAATCCCAGGTCCAGGACGTCCTTCGCTCCCTGGTCGACCCGAACACCGGCAAGGACTTCATGGCGACGCGCGGGGCGCGCAACGTCAAGCTCGCGGGCGCCGACGTGTCGCTCGACATCGAGCTCGGCTACCCCGGGAAGAGCCAGTACGACCCGATCCGGCGCCAGATCGTTCAGGCGCTCAAGGCGGCCGGTGCCGCGAACGTCACGGTCAAGGTCGCCTCGAAGGTCGTGCCGCACGCCGTGCAGCGCGGCGTGAAGCTGATTCCCGGCATCAAGAACATCATTGCGGTCGCCTCGGGAAAGGGCGGCGTCGGCAAGTCGACCACCGCGGTCAACCTGGCGCTGGCGCTTGCCGCCGAGGGCGCTTCGGTGGGCATTCTCGATGCCGATATCTACGGCCCTTCGCAGCCCATGATGCTCGGCATTTCCGGGCGGCCGCAGTCGAGGGACGGCAAGCATCTCGAGCCGATGGAAGGCCATGGCTTGCAGGCGATCTCGATCGGATTCCTGATCGACGTCGACACCCCCATGGTCTGGCGCGGCCCCATGGTGACGCAGGCGCTCGAGCAGCTGCTCAAGGACACGCACTGGCGCGAGCTCGACTACCTGGTCGTCGACCTGCCCCCGGGGACCGGGGACATCCAGCTCACGCTCGCCCAGAAAGTGCCGGTCACCGGCGTGGTCATCGTCACCACGCCCCAGGACATCGCGCTCATCGACGCGCGCAAGGGCCTGAAGATGTTCGAGAAGGTCGGCATTCCGATCCTCGGCGTAGTGGAGAACATGTCCTCGCACATCTGCCCGAAGTGCGGGCACGAGAGCCATATCTTCGGCGCCGGCGGCGCGGAGAAGATGTGCCGCGACTACGGCACCGAGCTGCTCGGGCAGCTGCCGCTCGACGAGGCGATCCGCACCCAGGCCGACTCCGGCAAGCCGACCGTGGTCTCCGACCCGGACGGCGCGGCCGCGGAGATCTACCGGCGCATCGCGCGCCGCTGCGCGGTGAAGATCGCCGAGTCGCAGCGCGACATGACCTCCAAGTTCCCGAACATCGTCGTTCAGAACACATGACGATCAAGTCGGACCGTTGGATCCGGCGCATGGCGCTCGAGCATCGGCTGATAGAACCCTTCGAGCCACGGCAGGTGAAGGCGTTCGAGGGCAGGAAGGTCGTGTCCTACGGCACCTCGAGCTACGGCTACGACATCCGCTGCTCCACGGAATTCAAGATTTTCACCAACGTCAACTCCACCATCATCGATCCCAAGCACTTCGACGAAAAGAACTTCGTCGACTACCAGGGCGAGGTGTGCATCATCCCGCCCAACTCCTTCGCCCTGGCGCGCACGGTCGAGTACTTCCGCATTCCGCGCAACGTCCTCACCATCTGCCTCGGGAAGTCGACCTACGCGCGCTGCGGCATCATCGTCAACGTCACGCCCCTGGAGCCGGAATGGGAAGGGCACGTGACGCTCGAGTTCTCCAACACCACGCCGCTGCCGGCGCGCGTCTACGCCAACGAGGGCGTGGCGCAGGTGATCTTCCTCGAGTCCGACGAGGTCTGCGAAACCTCGTATCGCGACCGCGGCGGCAAGTACCAGGGCCAGAAGGGCGTCACGCTACCCCGGATCTAGTAGTCCACGCGCGGCCAAAAAAATCGTGCAAAACCCTTGACTCGCGGGGGGTCATCCCTATAATCGGCCCCAATATTTCCCTGACCTTTCAACGCTTAAGGCAAGGACCAAGGAGGTCATCATGACAAGCCAGAGAAACTCGTTTGCGGGGCACGCCGTTTGCGTTCGCGACATTCCTGAAACCTAGTTTCCACGCCAGGAGAGCTTTGATGGGGGATCGCAGCAGCATCGCGCGCAAGCACAGCGCGCCACTCAAGCCGCAGCCGCAAGAACAGCTTTTCGACACGCATCCCGAAGTCAGCCTCGACTTCGAGATCGTGCGCCAGGCAGCACGCCAGAAGTACACCCGGCCGTTCCTGATCGTCGACACCGCCCTGGTGCGCGGCAAGGTGCGCCGCTTTCGCGCCGCCATGCCGCGCGTGCGGCCGCATTACGCGGTAAAGGCCAATCCCGACCGGCGCGTGCTCAAGGTGCTGGTGCAGGAAGGCTGCGGCTTCGAGATCGCCTCCACGGCGGAGCTCGACCTGCTCGTCTGCCTCGGGGTGCCTGCCGCCGAGGTGTTCTTTTCGAATCCGGTGAAGTCGCGCGATTCGATCGCCTATGCCGCCGCCAAGGGGGTGGAGTGGTTCGTGGTGGACAGCCTGGACGAGGTGCGGCGGGTGTTCGAGGTCAAGCCCGATGCCCGGCAATACCTCAGGATCGCGGCGCCCAACATCGGCAGCGACTGGCCGCTGTCCGGCAAGTTCGGTGCCGGCGTCGCCGATGCGCGCGAGATCGTCGCGTTCGCCGCCAGGCTCGGCGCTGACCTTGCCGGTGTGACTTTCCACGTCGGCTCCCAGTGCCGCAATCCCCAGAACTGGCGCGTCGCGCTCGAAAAGGCGCGCGGCCTGTTCGAGCTCATGGCCAAAGCGGGCCTCAAGCCGCGGCTCCTGAACATCGGCGGCGGGTTCCCGGTGCGCCACGTCAAGCCGATCCCGTCGGTCGAGGTGATCGGCGCAGTGGTGAACGAGGGCCTGAAGGCCTTTCCGGAGGACGTCCAGGTCATCGCCGAGCCCGGCCGCTACCTGGTGTCCGACGCGGGCTACTTCGTGTGCCGGGTGCTGGGCACCGCGACCCGGGCGGGCAAGCGCTGGATGCATTGGGACGCGGGCCTGTTCGGCGGCGTGATCGAATCGAGCGAGGGGCTCAAATACCGCATCCGCACCGACCGCGCCGGGCCGGATGTCGCCTGGACCGTGGCCGGCCCGACCTGCGACTCGGTCGACGTCGTGATGCGCGACGAGCCCCTGCCCTCGGATCTGCAGGAGGGCGACTTCGTCTACATCAAGAACGCGGGCGCCTACACTACCGCTTACGCCAGCCAGTTCAACGGCTTCCCGCTGCCCGAAGTGCGCGTTTTCGAATCCAGCACGCGCTAGGCCGGCTCGTAGAGGACGAAGTCGAAGCGCGTGCCGTCGGCCGCGGTGTGCGCCTCGCGCTGGGATTCGCGCCACCGGGAGCGGTCGTAGGCGGGGAACCAGGTGTCGCCTTCGTAGGGGCGATGGATTTCGGTCAAAACCAGGCCGCTCGCGAGCGGGAGCGCGGCCTCGAACAGCGTCGTCCCGCCGATCACGAAGACCGTCTTCTCGCCCGCGCACAGCGCAAGCGCCGCCGCGAGCGAGGCGGCGACGGCGGCACCCTGCGCTTCATAGCCCGGGGTTCGGGTGACCACGATGTTCTCCCGGCCGGGGAGCGCCCGGCCCAGGGACTCCCAGGTCAGGCGCCCCATGATGACCGGCTGCCCGAGCGTCAGCTTCTTGAAATGCTTCAGATCTTCGGGCAGATGCCACGGTAGCCGGCCTTTGGCGCCTATGATTCCATTGGACGCAACCGCCGCGACCAGGTAGACGCGCGGCTCGGTAGGCTGTGACATGCACCCTCGCAGTGTGCAAAACTTGCAGAAATTATAAGGACATGGCGTATCCCCGGTCATTTCTCGGCCTGCTTCTCACCGGCTTTACGCTGGTGACGATACCGCTCGTGGGCGCGCTCGCCTATTCGGCCTGGAATACCGAGCGGCTTGCCGAGCAGAGCCGCAACGCGGTATTCAATGCCTCTCAGGCGGCGCGCGCGAGCCGCTCGCTCGTCAACCGGATCAGCTCCATCGAGCGCCTCGCGCAGCAGATCGCGGTGCTCGACGATGCCGGACTCGTCGCCGACTACGCCCAGGTGCACGCGGGCTTCAAGCAGGTGTCCGACGAGCTGAGCCAGCTGCCCCTCGACGAGCAGCAGTTCGCCGCGCTCCAGAAAACGGTTGCCCAGGAGCAGGCGCTCTACGATCTGCTCGGCGCGAGGCCGCTCAGCGAGGAAGGCGCCCGCCAGGTGACCCGCGTGGCGGGCGAGCTCGCCGAGCACGCGCACGAGGTGCTCGCGCTCAGCCACCTGGTCGCCGACCGCGAAGTGCTGCGGCTGCGCTCGAACGCCGAGACCGTGCAGCGGCAGCTGATCCTGCTCGTGCTCTTCAGCACCGCAATCGCCCTGGGCATCGCGCTCGCGCTGACGCGCTACATCTCGCGTCCGATCGCCGAGCTCGACGGCTCGATCCGCCAGCTCGGCGGGGCCGACTTTTCCCGGCCGATACGCGTGCGCGGCCCCGAAGACCTGCAGACGCTCGGGGAGCGGCTGGACTGGCTGCGGCGGCGGCTCTCGGAGCTGGAGGTGCAGAAGAACCGCTTCCTGCGGCACCTTTCGCACGAGCTGAAGACGCCGCTCACCGCGTTGCGCGAGGGCGCGGAGCTCCTCGGCGACGAGGTGGCGGGTCCGCTCTCGCCGCAGCAGCGCCAGGTGGTGTCCATCATGCGCGACAACAGCATCAAGCTGCAGCGGCTGATCGAGGACCTGCTCGACTACCAGCGCGCGCTGCACTCGGCAGCCTCGCTCCTGTCGGGCAGCGTTGCGCTCGATGCGCTGGTGCGCGAGGTGGCGCGCTCGCACGATCTCGCCGTGCGCGCGAAGGGCCAGCACCTCGCCCTCGACCTGGGCCGCGTCAGCCTCGACGCCGACGCCGAAAAGCTGCGCTCGATCGTCGACAATCTGATCGGCAACGCGGTGAAGTTCACTCCCGCCGGCGGCACCATCTCGGTCGTGGTGCGGGCAATCGGCGACGAAGCCATCATCGACGTCATCGACTCCGGGCCGGGCGTGCCGCCGGAGGAAAGCGAGTCCGTTTTCGAGTCGTTCTTCCGGGGACGCACCAAGGCGAGCGGCCGCGTCGAGGGAACCGGGCTCGGACTCGCCATCGCGCGCGAGTACACCGAGGCGCACGGCGGGCGCATCAGCGTCATCGCCGGCAAGGGCGAGGGCGGGCATTTCCGTGTCCGGCTGCCGCGCAACGGGCAGCGCGCGCTCGCGGTGGCGGCATGAGGCTCGCGGCGCTCGCCCTCGCGGCGTTGCTTGCCGGCTGCGCGCTCCTCGAGCCCGGCGCGGACCGGATCGTCGCGGTGGACGGCATCATCCGCGAGGCCATTGCCGCCGCGCGCGCTCCGGAACCGGAGCGCAAGGCGGCGCTCGGCCGCGCCCAGCAGTCGTTCGAGCGCAACCCGTCCGGCCTCAATCGCCTGCGCCTCGCGACCTTGCTCGCCGCCTTGCCGGCGCCTTTGCGCGACGAAGCCCGCGCCGCGGCGCTGCTCGAGCCGCTCGCCAATGCCGGTGCGCCGGGGCCGGAGCGGTTCGCCGCTTTCCTCGCCGGCGAGCTCGCCGAGCGGCGGCGACTCGCTGGCGAGATCGAGCGTCTGGCTCGCGATGCCGAGCGCGCGGCGCGCGAGCGCGAACGGCTCGAGCGCGAGCGCGAACGGCTCGAGCGCGAGCACGAGACCATCGAGCGCGAGCGCGAACGCGCCGACAAGGAGCGCGACAAGCGCGAAGAAGCGCTGCGCCAGCAGCTCGAGGCGCTGCGAGCGATCGAGCGCGGGATCCTCGAGCGCGAGGAAAAGCTGCGTCGCAGGCAGAGGTGAGCCATGGGCGATGAGGCATCGAAAGTCCTGCTGATCGACGACGACCGGGATCTGCTGCAGCTGATCGCGATGCGCCTGACGGCGGCGGGCTATGCGGTGACGGCGGTGGAGTCGGGGGCGGCGGCGCTGGCGGCGCTGTCGGTGTCGCGCCCGCAGGTGGTGGTGACGGACCTGCGCATGCAGGGGATGGACGGGATGGCGCTGTTTGATGCGATCCACCGCGATTCGCCGTCGCTGCCGGTGGTGATCCTGACGGCGCACGGCACGATTCCGGAGGCGGTGATGGCCACGCGCCGGGGTGTGTTTTCGTTCTTGACCAAGCCCTTCGAGCCCAAGGTGCTGCTGGACACGGTGGCCGAGGCGATGCGCCTTTCGAGTCCGCCGAGCGGGGAGATGGAGGGCTGGCGCGCGGAGATCATCACGCGCTCCTCGGGGATGGAGGCTTTGCTGGCGCAGGCGCGGCGCGTGGCGGCCTCGGATGCGAGCGTGTGCATCTTCGGGCCTTCGGGCACGGGCAAGGAGTTGCTGGCGCGCGCGATTCACCGGGCGAGCCCGCGCTCGGGGGCGCCGTTTGTGGCGGTGAACTGCGGGGCGATTCCGGAGGGGCTGCTGGAG
>DATKAX010000278.1:0-5148 GCA_035514595.1 Burkholderiales bacterium | reverse complement strand
CGCGTGGCGCTCCATGTATTCCGACATGTCGAAGCGGATCAGTTCGATGCCCATGCAGTAGGCGAGCTGCCGCGCGACTTCCGTCTTGCCGACGCCGGTGGGTCCGGAAAAGAGGAAGCTGCCGATGGGTTTCTGCGGATTGCCGAGGCCCGAGCGCGCCATCTTAATGGCCGAGGCGAGCGCGTCGATGGCCTGGTCCTGGCCGAACACCACGGCCTTGAGATCCCGGTCGAGCTTGGCCAGTGCGCCGCGATCGTCGTTGGAGACGCTGCGCGGCGGGATGCGCGCGATCTTGGCCACGATGTCCTCGATCTCGCCCTTGCCGATGACGCGCTTTTGCTTGCTCTTCGGCGCGATGCGCTGGGCCGCGCCCGCCTCGTCGATCACGTCGATCGCCTTGTCGGGGAGGTGGCGGTCGTTGATGAAGCGCGCCGAGAGCTCCGCCGCCGAGGTGAGCGCGGTGGCGGTGTACTTGACGCTGTGGTGGGCCTCGAAGCGCGTCTTCAGGCCCTTGAGGATCTCCACCGTTTCGTCCACGGAGGGCTCGACCACGTCGATCTTCTGGAAGCGGCGCGAGAGCGCATGGTCCTTTTCGAACACGCCGCGGTACTCGTTGTAGGTGGTGGCGCCGATGCACTTCAACTGGCCGGTGGAGAGCACGGGCTTGAGCAGGTTGGACGCGTCGAGCGTGCCGCCGGACGCGGCGCCCGCGCCGATCACGGTGTGGATCTCGTCAATGAACAGTACGGCATTGGGGTTGTCCACCAGCTGCTTCAGCACCGCCTTGAGCCGCTGCTCGAAGTCGCCGCGGTACTTGGTGCCGGCGAGGAGGGCCCCCATGTCGAGCGCGTACACCGTGCTGCGCGCCAGCAACTCGGGCACGTTCTGTTCCACGATCCTGCGCGCCAGGCCCTCGGCGATGGCGGTCTTGCCGACGCCGGCCTCGCCCACCAGCAGGGGATTGTTCTTGCGCCGGCGGCACAGGGTCTGGATCACGCGCTCGAGTTCGCGCTCGCGGCCGATGAGCGGATCGATCTTGCCGGCCAGCGCCAGCGCGTTCAGGTTCTGCGTGTAATTGTCGAGCGGGCTGTTGGACGGTTCGGCCTGGGTCTCTTCGCCCGCCTCCTGCTCGGCCTTGCCGGTGTGCTGCTGCGGCGTCTTGGTGATGCCGTGCGAGATGTAATTGACGACATCAAGGCGCGTCACGCCCTGCTGCTGCAGGAAGTAGACCGCGTGCGAGTCCTTCTCGCCGAAGATCGCCACCAGCACGTTGGCGCCGGTCACTTCCTTCTTGCCCGAGGACTGCACGTGCAGGATGGCGCGCTGGATGACGCGCTGGAAACCCAGGGTCGGCTGTGTATCGACCTCGCGGTCGGCGGCGATGCGCGGCGTCTGCTCGGCGACGTGCTGGGAGAGGTTCTTGCGCAGCTCCTCCAGGTTGGCGCCGCAGGCGCGCAGCACCTCGGCGGCGGTCGGGTTGTCCAGCAGCGCCAGCAGCAGGTGTTCGACGGTGATGAACTCGTGCCGCTTCTGGCGCGCCTCGACGAACGCCATGTGCAGGCTGACTTCGAGCTCCTGGGCGATCATGTTACGTTTCCTCCATCACGCACTGCAGCGGGTGCTGGTGCCGGCGCGCAAACGCCGCCACCTGCTGCACCTTGGTGTTGGCGATGTCGTGAGGATACACGCCGCACACCCCGATGCCCTCGCGATGCACCTTCAGCATCACCTGGGTGGCACGCTCGCGGGTCATGGCAAAGAACTTCTGCAGTACCAGCACTACGAACTCCATTGGCGTAAAGTCGTCGTTCAGCAGCATAACCTTGAACATCGGCGGCGGCTGCAGCTTGCTCCGCTGCGCCTCGAGCAGCGTGTCGTCCTTGAACTGCGCCATGCCGGTTAAGTGTCGCGGCCAAGCTCAATCCATTCGGACATACCCTGGACGCTCTCGGTTCCGCGCTCCGTGCCGTCTGCTGAAATGAGTGCAATGATGTGATTCTCCTAGAGATTATCCGCCCTCTCGGAGCTATCCTAATCAATGTATTTCCTGTGTGCAATGCGGCATCCAAGGGGTCTTGACTGTGCCTGGGAAGGCGGGTAGAAGCCGCCTTGTGTTGGGATTCAGGCTGTCTGTCGCGCCATCGGGAAAAGGCGGCAGGGTCGCGAGTTTCAAGCATGGCCCGGGCGTGGCGCCCGGCGTTATCCAACCTACTGAGGAAAGCGGCAATGGCGACAGGCACCGTGAAGTGGTTCAACGACGCGAAAGGTTACGGCTTCATTACGCCGGACGACGGCAGCGAGGACCTGTTCGCGCATTTCTCCGCCATCCAGATGGCGGGCTTCAAGTCCCTCAAAGAGGGCATGAAGGTGAGCTTCGACGTGGTGCAGGGACCCAAGGGCAAGCAGGCCTCGAACATCAACAAGGCCTGACGCCCCGCCGGAATGAAAAAAGCCGCCCGCGGGCGGCTTTTTTGTTGCCCGCCCCCGGCGCTACATGCGCTCGATCATGGCCTGGCCGAAGCCCGAGCACGACACCTGCTTCGCGCCCTGCATCAGGCGCGCGAAGTCGTAGGTCACGACCTTGTCGGCGATCGACTTCTCCATCGAGCGCACGATGACGTCGGCGGCCTCGGTCCACCCCATGTGCCGCAGCATCATTTCCGCCGACAAGATCTCCGAGCCCGGGTTGACGTAGTCCTTGCCGGCATACTTGGGCGCGGTGCCGTGGGTGGCCTCGAACATGGCGATTGAGTCGCTCATGTTGGCCCCCGGCGCGATCCCGATGCCGCCGATCTGCGCCGCCAGCGCGTCCGAGATCAGGTCGCCGGTGAGGTTCAGGGTGGCGATCACGTCGTACTCCGCCGGCCGCAGCAGGATCTGCTGCAGGAATGCGTCGGTGATCACGTCCTTCACCACGATGTCGCGCCCGGACTTCGGATTCTTGAAGCTGCACCAGGGGCCGCCGTCCAGCAGCTTGGCGCCGAACTCCTTCTGCGCCAGCGCGTAGCCCCAGTCGCGAAAGCCCCCTTCGGTGAATTTCTGGATGTTGCCCTTGTGCACCAGCGTCACCGATTTGCGGTCGTTGTCGACGGCGTACTGGAACGCCTTGCGGATCAGGCGCTCCGAGCCCTGGATGGACACCGGCTTGATGCCGATCGCCGAGGTCTCGGGAAAGCGGATTTTCGTCACCTTCATCTCGTCGATGAGGAACTTGACCACCTTCTGTGCCTCGGGGGTCTTCGCCGCCCACTCGATGCCGGCGTAGATGTCCTCCGCGTTCTCGCGGAAGATCACCATGTCGGTCTTCTCCGGCTCCTTGAGCGGGGAGGGCACGCCCTTGAAGTAGTGGATCGGGCGCAGGCACACGTACAGGTCCAGTTCCTGGCGCAGGGCCACGTTGATGGAGCGGATGCCGCCGCCGACCGGCGTGGTGAGCGGGCCCTTGATCGACACCACGTATTCCCTGGCGGCGGCCAGGGTCTCGTCGGGCAGCCAGACGTTCTCGCCGTAGACCTTGCAGGACTTCTCGCCGGCGTACATCTCCATCCACACGATCTTCTTCTTGCCGCCGTAGGCCTTTTGCACCGCGGCGTCGACCACCTTGATCATCACCGGGGTGATGTCCACGCCCGTGCCGTCGCCCTCGATGTAGGGAATGACGGGGTTGTCGGGCACCGACAACGAAAAGTCCTTGTTCACACGGATCTTTTCGCCCGAGGCGGGGACCTTGATGTGCTTGTACGCCATGACTGCTCCTGCAGGAAGGAAATCGAAGGGGCGCATTATACGGCGATAAGCACGGCAAATCATTACCTTAGGCGGCATACGGGCGACGCTGTCAACCGGTCTGCGCCCCGCGCGTTAATGGCTACGGGACCCGGGGAGGAGAGGATTTCCCGGGCGACCCGCCATACCGCCAACCCAATCTCAGGAGACTTCAATGAGCAAGCTGCTGTCCGCACTGTTCGCCGCCGTGTTCGCGGTCGTAAGCGCCACCGCCTTCGTCGCGACGAGCGCCGTGGCGCAGGACAAGAAGGAAGAGCAGAAGATGGAGAAGAAGTCCGACAAGAAGAAGTCCGACAAGAAGAAGTCCGCCAAGAAAGAGAAAAAGGAAGTAAAGAAGGAAGACAAGAAATAGCCCCATCGGGCTCTTCCGCTAAAGGGGCAGGGACGCTACTCTGCCCCTTTTTCTTTGCCCATGCGCGCTCTCGCCGCCGTCCTGCTGTTCGTCGCCGCCGGTGCCGCCGCCCAGGCGCCGCCACTGCCGGTCCTGCAGCTCGGCGCGGGCATGCACCTGATCCAGGCCGAAGTCGCGGACAACGACGCCGCGCGCACGCGCGGGCTCATGCACCGTACGTCGCTCGCGCCCAACGGCGGCATGCTGTTCGTGTTCGATGCCGCGGCACCGTACTGCATGTGGATGAAGAACACGCCGCTGCCGCTGTCGGTGGCCTTCATCGACGCGGGCGGCGCCATCGTCAACATCGCCGACATGCAGCCGCATACCGAGGACGCGCACTGCGCCACGCGCCCGGTCCCCTTTGCGCTGGAGATGCGCCAAGACTGGTTCGAGCAGCGCGGCATCCGCGCAGGCTTTCGCCTGCGCGGGCTGGACCCGCTCAAACCGCGCTAGCGACGCGCTACAGGCCGCCGTTTTGCTGCGCCACCATGCAGTACAGCATGGGGATGGACAGCAGCGTGTTGAGGCGCGAGGTCATGCCGGCCTTCTTCGCGGCGGCGGCCTTCTCCTCGGCCGAGACCTGCACCATGCCGAGCGCTTTCTTCTGGTTCGGCCAGATGATGAACCACACGTTGAACGCCATGATCAGGCCGAGCCACATGCCGATGCCGATGGCATGCACGCCCTTGGTCAGCGAGAGCGCCTGCACCAGGTAGCCGTTCATCGAAGCAAGCAGCAAGCCGGTGACGATGGTGGCGAGCGCCGCCCAGCGGAACCAGAACAGCGCCGCCGGCGCGATCACCTTGCTGATCGCGGGCTTTTGCTCGTCCGGGATCTTGGGCATCGAGGGCGTCTGCACGAAGTTGAAGTACCACAGCAAGCCGATCCACATGACGCCGGACAGCACGTGCAGCCAGCGCATGAAGAACCGGGACCAGCCCATGTCGACGCTGGTCATCTGCCCGGTG
>DATKAX010000277.1:0-3020 GCA_035514595.1 Burkholderiales bacterium | reverse complement strand
ACCGCGCCGACGTAGCTGCCGCGGGCGAGCTCGCCGTTCACCTGGCCGGTCAGATCCACCTCGACCGCCGAATTGATCGCGACGAAGCGCTCGATTTCCCGCAGCACGTCCGGGCCGTGCGTGAAGTCGGACGAGCGCAGGCGCAGCCCCGGAAACTGCCTCGCCCAGTCGAAAAGGCGCTGCGATCCCATGAGCGCGCCCCCGGTGCAGAAGCGCGGCTCGAGGTCGACGATTCCATCCGGCACCGCGCCGGTGTGCATGCCCAGCCCGCGACGGCCGCGCAAGGCGTGGAGCACGGCGTTGGGAAGCGCCCCAATTCCGCACTCGAGCACCGCCCCCTCCGGCACCCACTGCGCCGCATGAGCGCCGATCGCCCGCTCGGCGTCCTTCGGCCCCGAGGAAGGAAGAAACACGGGGTTTCTCGAGCTCTCGACGCGCAGGGCGAAGTCGCGCTCGCGCAGCAGCGGCTCGGTGCGCGTCCAGGGCACCTGGTCATTGACCTCGGCGATCACCGCGCGCGCCCGGGCCAGGGCGGGAGCGAGATACTCGACCGCCAGGCCGAGGCTGTATTCGCCCCGGTCATTGGGTGGGCTGACCTGCACCATGACCACGTCGCAGCCGATGTGGCCGCCGCGTATCAGCGAGCCGAGCTGGGAATAGGGCGCCGGCAGGATCTCCAGCACGCCGGAATCGGCTAGCGCGCGGTTGGAACCCGTCCCACAGTACGACGTAAGGCGCAGATGGTCGGCATGCTCCGGCCGCACCAGTCCCGAGAAGCTCGAGCCGAGGAACACCCGGCAGCCCGAAAGCCGGGAGCGCTGCCCCACCAGCATCTCGACCAGCGTCTGAGGCTCGGCGCAGGCCTGGCCCCAGATGATGGCGTCGCCGGGTCGCACTACACTTGCCAATTCGACCATCGGGTGGATTATGACCGACCAGGAAACCCTCGACCTGATCCTGCGCAAGGCGCGCTCGCACAGCGACTTCCTCGACAAGCCGGTGCCCGAGGAGCTGCTGCGCGCGGCGCACGAGCTGATGAAATGGGGGCCGACCACGGCGAACAGCCAGCCGGCGCGCATCCTCTACCTGCGTTCCAGCGAATCGAGGGAGAAGCTGCGGCCTGCGCTGTCGGCAGTGAATCTGGCGAAGACGATGAAGGCGCCGCTGGTCGCCCTCGTCGCCTACGACACGCGTTTCTACGAGCATCTGCCGCGGCTGTACCACAATCCGGACGCCATCAACTGGTACAACAAACCCGCCGTCGCCGAGATCAACGGCTTCCGCAACGGCTCGCTGCAAGGCGCTTATCTCATCATCGCGCTGCGTGCCGTCGGCCTCGACTGTGGCGCCATGTCCGGCTTCGACAACGCCAAGGTCGACGCCGCTTTCTTCCCCGACGGGCGCCTCAAGTCGAACTTCCTCATCAATATCGGCTACGGCACGGGCAGCAACATCCCGCCCCGCAATTACCGCTTCACTTTCGAGGAGCAGTGCCGGATTCTGTGAAGTCGTAGTGCAGGACGAGCAGATCGCGCACCGGGCCGGAAAGCCTGAGCTTGACGGCCCACTCTCCCTGCATGTCGAGGTCGAGCGTCGCCCGGTATTCCCCCGGCCTGTCTGCCGGCGTCGCCTTCACAGGCTTGACGTTGTGCGCCATCGGCATCGAGGGCATGTCGGCGCCTACCGAGATCCGCGCCCCGGACAGGGGCTGGCCGCCGCGGCTGAGCGAAATCACGCACTCGTAGACGAAATCGGTCCCCGTGGCGTTGCACTGCATCGCGGCCTCCACCCGCTGTGCCGCGGCAGGCAGACTCATCGCGAAGAGCAGTAATGCGAGCAATCTCATGGTTGCCTCCACAGTCTGGCGCTCACCCGGTGCACCACGCGCTCGTCGAGGATGCCGCGCGGTCTGAAGATGAGGAGCAGGGCCACCAGCCCGCCGAACGCCATCATGCGATATTCCCGCAGGAAGCGGCTTGCTTCAAGCACGCCGACGTCGAGCGCCACGCCGAGCAGGGGACCGAGCACAGTGCCCAATCCCCCGATGAGCGCATAGGCGAGGCTGTGCACGCCGAGCATGATGTCGAAGTTGCGCGGCTCGATGTAGGTGTTGTGGTGGGCAAACAGCGCGCCGCCGAGCGCCGCGAGCGCGCCCGAGGCCGAGATCACCCCGAGCTTGAAGCGCAGCACATCGATGCCGAGGGAGGCCGCGAGCTCTGGATCCTGTCCCAGCGCGCGCACCACCGCGCCGAGCCGTGACCGTTCGGCGAGATGAAGGAGCCCCAGCACCAGAGCGAGAAGCATCCATACCAGGGCAAGGAAGCCGGCCGGCTCGACACCGTGCTCGAATATCCAGCGGATGCCGCGGAACCCCTGCGTGCCGTCCGGGCCGACCGGCTCGCCGTCGACCTCGACCTGCCAGTGGAGCAGCTCGAAAGCGATGCGCAGCATCTCGGCGGCCGCGAGGGTCGCCATCGCGAAATAAAGGCCGCGCAGCCGCAGCGCCGGCAACCCCACCAGAGCGGCGGCGAGAGCGCCGCAGGCCATGGCGGCGAGCGCCGCAAGCGGCAGCGGCCAGCCGAGCATGGCGGTGCCGATTCCGGCGGCATAGGCGCCGACCCCGAAAAAGGCCTGCTGGCCGAAGGACAGCTCGCCCGCGACGAGCAGCAGGTACGCCGAGAGCGCCACGAAGGACAGCAGCCCGATGTTCGTCAGTACGCCGAACGCGTATTCATCCATGGCGGCCGGAGCGAAAGAAGCACGAAGAGCAGCAGATAGGCGAGGAAATCGCGGAACTGCGGGCCGAGATACCACTGGCTGTGTGCCTCGATCAGCCCCAGGACGAGGCCGCCGGCAACCGCGCCGGGCAGCGAGCCCAGGCCGCCGAGCATCATCGCCAGCATGCCCTTGAGGGTCGACCACATGCCGAGCATCGGCGTGAGCTGCTCGTGGCTCGAAACGATGAGAAAGCCGGCGATGCCGCCGATGGCGGAGGCGAGCGCGAAGACCGCGATCGAGAC
>DATKAX010000276.1:0-13084 GCA_035514595.1 Burkholderiales bacterium | reverse complement strand
CGCGCCGCGCGGTTGTCGTCGTAGCCGATCCACACCACGGCGAGCCGCTCGCCGGTGAAGCCGGCGAACCAGGCGTCGCGCTGCTCGTCGGTGGTGCCGGTCTTTCCGGCCGCCGCGATCTCGGGCAGCAGCCAGTTCTTGAGCCCCTGTCCGGTCCCCTCGCGCACCACGTCCTGCAGCGCGGCGGTGAGCAGGTAGATCGGCTCGGGGGCGAAGGCCTGCTCGACCGCGATCGGATAGCGCTTGAGCGGGCGGCCGTCCTGGGTCGTCACCTCGCGGATCGCGCGCAGCGGCGTGCGAAAGCCCCCGGCCGCGATGGTCTGGTACATCTGCGCCACTTCGAGCGGGCTCATGTCGGTTGCGCCGAGCAGCGTGGCGGCGTAAGGCTGCATCTCGCGCTCTACGCCGAGCCGGCGCACGTTCTGCAGCACGCGCTCGACGCCGAGCTCGGTCCCCAGGCGCGCCGAAGCGACGTTGTAGGACTGGGCGAGCGCGGTGCGCAGCGGCACGCTGCCGTGGAACTGCAGGTCGTAGTTCGCCGGCTTCCAGTCGGGCGCGCCGTGGCTCTTCCACACGAACGGCCCGTCGTCGACCGGCGTGAGCAGCGTGTAGCGCCCGGGCTCGGAAAGCGCGGTGAGGTAGATCACCGGCTTGAGCAGCGAGCCGACCGGCCGCGCGGCGTCGAGCGCTCGGTTGAAGCCGCGAAAGCGCGTGTCGCGCCCGCCGATCAGCGCCTGGATCTCGCCGCTCTGGGTGTCGGTCACCACCACCGCGCCCTCGAGCCCGGCGGCGCCGAAGCGCTTGTCGCGGTCGTACTGGGCGAGGCGCCGGGTGAGCGCGGTTTCGGCCACCGATTGCACCCGCGGGTCGAGCGTGGTGAACACGCGCAGCCCCTCGGAGCGCAGGTCCGACTCGTCGTAGTCGCGGCGCAGCTGCCGGTGCACGAGCTGCAGGAAGGCCGGGTGGGGCGAGGTGCCCATCTCGGAGCGCGGCTTCACGCCGAGCTTGGAGGCGCGCGCCGCCGCGTACTGCTCCATGTCGATGAAGCCCAGGTCCTTGGTCTCGCGCAGCACCAGGTTGCGCCGCTCGAGCGCGCGCTCCGGGTGGCGGTGCGGATCGTAGTGCGAGGGGCCTTTCACCATGCCGATCATCAGCGCCGACTCCGCCACCGTCAGATGCTGGACCTGCTTGCCGAAATAGTGCTGCGCCGCGAGCCCGACGCCGTGGATCGCGCGGTCGCGGTCCTGCCCGAGATAGATCTCGTTGAGGTAGGTCTCGAGGATCTCTTCCTTCTCGTAGTGCATCTCGAGCAGCACCGCCATCACCAGCTCGGTCGCCTTGCGCTGCAGGGTGCGCTCCGAGGTGAGGAAGAAGTTCTTCACCAGCTGCTGCGTGATAGTGCTGCCGCCCTGGACCTTGCCGGAGGCGAGGCTCAGCGCCGCGCGCGCGAGGCCGCGCGGGTCGAAGCCGTAGTGCGAGAAGAACTTGCGGTCCTCGATGGCGAGCAGCGCCTGCACCAGGTGCTGCGGCACCTCGTGCAGCCGCGCCAGCACCCGGTCCTCGTTTCCGGAAGGGTAGATGCCGCCGATCGGCAGCGGCTCCAGGCGCGCGAGCGCGAGCTCCGCGCCGCTCGCGTCGCGCAGCGCCGCCACCGTGGCGCCGTCGAAGGCCACGCTGAGCCGCTTCGCCGGCTGCGCCTCGTCCCAGAACACGAACGGCCGCAGCGCGACCTCGAGCTCCGGGCCGTTGCGCGCGAACCAGCCCGACGGGTCCTCGCGCCGGCCCTCGGCGTAGCCCAGGCTGCGCAGCTCGTCCTCGACGTCCGCCTGCGCGATGCGCAGCCCCGCGTGCAGCTCGAGCGGGCGGGCGTAGATGCGGGCCGGCAGCGCGAAGCGCCGGCCCTCGAACTCGTCGCGCACCCGGATGTCGAGGTACAGCGTAAACCCGGCCCCCGCCAGCAGCGCCGCAAGCAGGGCCAACCTGAGGTATCGTACGATTTTCTTGCGGCGGCGCGACATCCCGTCGATTTTACCTACCCATGGCGCTCAAAAAGGGTTTCAAGCAGCTCCTGGCGGAAGCAGAGCACAAGGCGCCGGGCCTGTCCGTGCAGGATGCCCGCGCCAGGCTCGGCGAGACCGGTACGGTGTTCGTCGACATCCGCGACGTCCGGGAGCTGGAGCGCGAGGGCATGATCCCCGGCGCCTTCCACGCGCCGCGCGGGATGCTGGAGTTCTGGGTCGACCCGGAAAGCCCGTACTACAAGCCGGTGTTTACCGAGGACAAGACCTACATCCTGTACTGCCAGAGCGACTGGCGCGGGGTGCTCGCCGCCGCGACGCTCAAGGAGATGGGCCTGCCGCAGGTGTTCCACCTCGCCGGCGGCTACAGCGAATGGCGCAAGGCCGGCGCCCCCACCGAGCCGCGGCCGGAGAAGAAGAAGCCCTAGGCCGATCCGCCTTCGAGCCAGAAGGCGGTGCGCCTGGCGATGTCGTCCAGCATGTCGAGCTCGTCCTCGCCGGGCTGCCGCGGCTGGTCGTGGTGGGTGGAGAGCACGCCGATCACCTCTGCCGAAGCGGCGAGCAGCGGCGTCGATTGCACGGCGCGCGCGCCGGCCTGCAGCATCACCCCGCCGGCCGGCGTGCCGGCGAACATCGGATCGCGGGCGACGTCGGCGACGATCACCCGTCGTCCGTGCACGAGCGCCGCGCCGCAGGCGGAGCTCTCGTCGCGCACGCGGGCGAAGAAATCCAGGAACGGCTGCTCGAAGCCGCGCTGCGCGATGATGCGCAGGCCGTCGCCGCACGCGAGCTGCAGGGTCCCCCTCTGCGCGCCGGTAACGCGAAGCGCGGCATCCAGCGCGGCTTGCACCTTGTCCCCGCGGATGGGAAGCCGCGCGGAGCGCTCGACGGCCTCGCGATCCGGCGGCGGCGTGCTGATGAGGTCCACCGCCTTGAGGAACACCTCCATCGGTGGCATCTCGGCGCCGGACATCCAGGCGTCGAGCAGGTGCATCGGCGCGTGCAGGCAAGCCCGCAGCTTCTCCTTCCCGCCGAGGATCTGCGCGGCCCGGTGCAGTGCCCTCCCGTGCACAGTCAACGCCACCCCCCATTTATAGTCGCCAGAGGGCGACGGATCAAGCACGCGGGATCGACGTGGTTTGCCGAAGTTCGGCCAGGATCGCGTAGGAACGCTTGCGCGCGTCGTGGTCGTAGATCGCGGAGACCACCATCAGCTCGTCCACTTGCGTCAGGGCGACGAACTCTTCCAGGCCGCGCCGCACGGTGGCCGGGGAGC
Organism: Burkholderiales bacterium; assembly: GCA_035514595.1. GTDB lineage: Bacteria > Pseudomonadota > Gammaproteobacteria > Burkholderiales > SG8-39 > SCGC-AG-212-J23. The sequence continues at coordinate 9,790 of DATKAX010000276.1, read as the reverse complement.
CGACCACGGCGTACTTCAGCATGCCCGAAGCCTGCAGCTTCTCCTGCGGGGTCCAATAGGTCTCGATGTCGTCGATCGGCGGCTGCAGCTTGCCGCGGCGGTTGCGCACCATGTTGGTGAACTGCTGCTGCACGCTGGTGAAGAGCCGCCGCGCTTCGGCGTCGGTGTCGGCGGCGATGACGTTGACGCCGGCCATGGCGTGGGGCGTGGCCTGCTGCGCCGAAGGCTTGAAGCGGCTGCGATAGGTCTCGAGCGCGGGAAGCAGCGCCGCGGGGGCGAAGTGCGAGGCGAAGGCGTAGGGCAGCCCGAGCATCGCCGCAAGCTGGGCGCCGTACAGGCTCGAGCCCAGGATCCACAGCGGCACGCGCGACTCCGCCCCGGGCACGGCGACGATTTTCTGCCCGGGCTCGACCGGCCCGAGCAGCGCCTGCAGTTCGAGGACGTCCTGCGGGAATTCCTCGGCGCTCGCCCAGTCGCGGCGCAGCGCCCGGACCGTGAGCGGGTCGGTGCCCGGCGCGCGCCCCAGGCCGAGGTCGATGCGCCCCGGGTAGAGCGCCTCCAGCGTGCCGAACTGCTCGGCGATGACGAGCGGCGCATGGTTGGGCAGCATGACGCCGCCGGCGCCGACGCGGATGCTGGAAGTGCCCCCGGCGAGGTGGCCGATCACCACCGCGGTCGCCGCGCTCGCGATGCCCTTCATGTTGTGGTGCTCGGCGACCCAGTAGCGCCGGTAGCCCAGGCGCTCGGCGTGGCGCGCGAGGTCGAGCGACTTCCTCAGCGCGTCGGCAGGGCCTTCGCCCTCCACGATCGGGGCGAGATCGAGAATCGAGAGAGGAACCACCGCTCAGCGCTTGCGCTTACCCCTGCGCTTCTTCTCGCGGCCGGGCGCCTCCGGCGCGCTCGCCAGGGCTGCCTTGCGGACTTTCCGCCGGATCACGCCGTTGAGAGATACCGCCCCCCAGAGCAGCAACGGCGCCGCGGCGAAGTAAGCCCAGATCGGAATGCCGGTCGAAAGATTCTTCTCGATCACCTCGCTGCCGACGAAGTTCACATGGTGCACCCGCGCGGTCGTGCGGTCGCCGTAGTCGGCCTGCATGCGGATGAGCACGTTGCGCTCGCCGGCGCGGACCGCGAAAGTCTTGCCGATGTCGCCGTCGTGCAGGTGAAGCTGGATCGCATAGTAGCCCTCGCCGTCGGTACGGCCGGCGCCGATGACTTCGTCGCCCACGCGGATCGTGACGGTCGCGTCGAGCGGGCGCTTGTCCGCGCTCAGCACGTAGCCCCTCACGTCGTAGCGGTGGTCGGCCTCGTGCTCGGCCGCCGCCGCGGCGGCGAACGCGATCAGGGCGGCGGCGAAGATGCGGCGCACGCGCGGGCTCACGCTTTCGCCATGAAGTCGAGCTCCGGCAGCAGGAACGGCCGGAAGGCGGGGTAGTTCTCGACCATCGGGAAGTGGCCCATGCCCTTCATGATCGTCATGCGCGCGCCGGGGATGGCGGCGGCGACCGCCTCGGTCATCGCCGGAGTGCAGGAGTAGTCGTACTCGCCGGTGAGGAGCGACACCTTGCACTTCCGGGTGTCGATGCGCTTGATGTCCTCGCGCGCGTCCCAGTCGAAGCTGTAGTAGTGGACGTCGCCCGCATAGACGCCCGGGCCGCCCTGGCTGTAGTACCACCAGTTCTCGCGCTTCGCGGTCTCGGGGCTCGAGGGCGCGCACAGGCCCGAGGTGTAGCTCGCGCACAGCTCGCCGCCGTGGATCGCAGGGTGATGCAGGAAGTCGTTGTAGCGGCCCGGGGCGTGGGCGGTCGACTCCAGCCCGACGATGCCGGTGAGCTCGTTCTGAAAGTCGGCGGCGAGCTTGAGCGTGATCGCCCCGCCCATCGAGCAGCCCATCACCACCGGGCGCTCGAGCTCCAGCGTGTTCCACACCGCGCGGATGATCTCGAGGTAGCTTTTGGTGGTCAGGCGGTACTTGGCGAGCCACCACTTGTCCGGCGGGTTGGAGCGGCCGTGGTAGGGCAGGTCGAAGGCGATGACGCGGAAGCGCTTCGTAATGTCGGCGTCGTTCAGCACGTGGCGCCACTGGCGGCTGTCGGCGCCCGCGGTGTGCAGGCAGACGAGCGGAATCCCCTTGCCCGCCTCCTCGAAGAAAATGCGCTGGTCATTGACCGAAACGTAGCGCCCGACGATGGCTTCGTAAGCTGGCATGGCGATCACCCGCGCATCAGGTTCATCATGCGCTGCAGCGCCCTGGCGTTCTGCATCGCCACCAGGCCGTCGCCCTCGAGCACGAACTCGGGAACGCGCATCAGCATCGCGAAGAAGTCGTGGTACAGCGCCGGCGGCTCGGGGCTCACGAACTTGCGCCACACTTCCATCGGCGCGCGGAAGCCGAACGCCGAGCGCGCGTCGATGCGCGGCGCGCCGTTGATGTCGGCGATCCTGCCGCGCTCGACGCGCACCACGTAGCGCCGCTCGCCGAAGGTGAGCGAGAACGCGGTGCTGAACCAGTCGCCGATCACCGCCATCTCCGGGTCCGCGTTGACGCGGTCCCGGAAGCCTTCCATCCACTGCATTTCGGGGAAAGTCTTCACGCTAGAATCCAGGCCATGGCAAAGCATATCGGATTCATCGGTCTGGGCAAGATGGGCGTGCCCATGGCGGGCCGCCTGATCGACGCGGGCTACACGCTCACGGTGTACGACGTGAACCGAAAGGCCTGCGAAACACTCGCTGCCAGGGGCGCGCGCAAGGCGGAATCGGCGGCGCAGGTCGCCTCCGAGGTCGACACCGTGCTGCTCAGCCTCCCCACGCCCGCGATCGTGCGCGAAGTGGCCCTCGGCGAAAAGGGCGTCATCGCCGGGACCAAGGTCAAGACGATGATCGACCTCTCGACCACCGGCGCCCGGGTGGCGCGCGAGATCGCCGCCGCGCTTTCCGCCAGGAAGATTCTCGCCGTCGACTCGCCGGTGAGCGGCGGCGTCGCCGGCGCCGTCAAGGGCACGCTCGCCGTCATGGTCGCGTGCCCGAAGGCCACCTTCGCCGACCTGGAGCCGATGCTCAAGCACTTCGGAAGCGTGTTCTTCATCGGCGAGCGCCCCGGCATGGGCCAGACCATGAAGCTCGCGAACAACCTGCTTTCCGCCACCGCGCTCGCCGCGACCTCGGAGGCGGTGGTGTTCGGCGTGAAGTCGGGGCTCGACCCGGCGATCATGATCGACGTGATCAACGCCGGCAGCGGGCGCAACAGCGCCTCGCAGGACAAGTTCCCCAAGGCGATCCTGCCGCGCACCTTCGATGTGGGCTTCACTACCGGGCTGATGTACAAGGACCTCAAGCTGTGCCTGGAGGAGGCGGAGGCCGCCGGCGTGCCGATGTGGGTGGCGAACGCGGTGCGCCAGCTCTGGCAGCACGCCTACCAGGAAATCGGCGCCGAGAAGGACTTCACCACCATCGTGCAGGTGCTCGAGCGCTGGACCGGCGTCGAGGTGAAGCCCGGCCCCAAGGAGCCACGCCATGGCTGAGCTCAAGCCCTACGAGATCTACGCCGTCAAGTACGGCGATCACCAGCGCCGCGCCTCCGAGAACTTCCTCGGCGGCGACCCGCACAACGGCCCGATGCCGATCGACTACTTCCTGTGGGCGATCAAGGGGCCGAGCCGCACCTGGGTCGTGGACACCGGCTTTAGCCCCGAGTCCGGCCGCAGCCGCGGTCGCAACTTCATCCGCTGCCCGAGCGAAGGCCTGAAGGCGCTCGACATCGACCCGGACAAGGTCGAGGACGTGATCCTCACCCACATGCACTACGACCACGCCGGCAACCACCACCTCTTCCAGCGCGCCCGCTTCCACGTGCAGGACAAGGAGCTGTTCTACACCACCGGGCGCTGCATGTGCCACGGCGTGCTCGGCCATTCCTACGACGTCGAGGACGTGGTGGCGATGGTGCGCCGCGTGTACAGCGGCCGCGCCGTGTTCCACAACGGCGACGAAGAGCTCGCCCCCGGCCTCACCGTGCACCACGTCGGCGGCCACACGATGGGCCTGCAGATGGTGCGCGTCTGGACGAAGCGCGGCTGGGTGGTGATTGCCTCCGACGCCGCGCACTACTACGCCAACATCGAGCAGGGCCGCCCGTTCCCGGTGGTCTACAACGTCGGCGACATGCTCGAAGGCCACAAGCGCGCCTACGCGCTCGCCGACTCCCCGCGCCACATGGTCCCCGGCCACGACCCGATGGTCCTCAAGCGCTACCCCGCGCCCCACAAGGACCTGCAAGGCATCGTCGCCCGCCTGGACGCCGACCCGACCGACTGAGCGGCTTGCGATGCTGAAAGCCCTCAAGCGCGCCTTCGCCACCGCGCAGTCCGACCACGCCCTCCCAGGCCACGAGCGCCGCCAACTCCACCTCGCCGTCGCCGTGCTCCTTCACGAAGCCGGCCGCGCCGACTACGTCGAAAGCGACGCCGAATCCGCCGCCGCCCACCACGCCCTCACCGAAATCCTCTCCCTCGACCCCAAGCACGCCGCCGAGCTCCTCACCCACGCCCGCGAAAAGGCCCAGCAGCTAACCAGCTTCTACGCCCCGGTGAGCGTCATCAAGCGCGAATTCTCCCTCGACGAGCGCACCCTCCTCGTCGAGCACCTCTGGCGCATCGCCTTCGCCGAAGGCGGCCTCGACCAATACGAAGACCACTACGTCCGCAAGATCGCGCATCTCCTCTACGTCCCCAACACGCAATGCATGCTTGCACGCAACCGCGCTCGAGCGAAGGTCAGCGAAGCTACTTAAAGCAGAGTAGGGGACTATTCAAGCGACGGCTGACGACCGAGGCTGTGTGAAAACGTAAGGTGGAGAAGGGCTTGAGCGACTCACGTCAACCGATTGACGGGGGGTTGCGGATGAAGCGGTTCATCGAGGGTGAAGCCCGGTCGCAAAGCCTGCTGTTTCCGGAGCGTTTGGACGACTACGTCGCCGAGGACAACCCGGTACGGGCGATTGAGGTGTTCGCGGAGTCGCTCGATCTGGGCAAGCTTGGGTTCGAGGGCGTGGAGCCCGAGGCGACGGGTAGGCCGGCCTACCACCCGGCGGTTCTGCTCAAGATCTACATCTACGGCTATCTAAACCGCATTCAGTCGAGCCGGCGCCTTGAGCGCACGCCCGAAGCCTCGAAGCTACGCAGACAGACCGCCGAGCACCCGTTCGCCACCCTCAAGGCGTGGATGGGCTCGACGCACTTCCTGACAAGGAGGCTGCCGCGGGTCAGTACCGAGATGAGTCTGCACGTTCTGGCCTACAACCTGAAGCGCGTGATGCAGATCCTCGGGGTGCAGCCTCTGATGAGGGCCATCGTGGCGTAGAGGGACTCTTTTACTCGCCCATTACTCGGCGGTAGCGGCTGAATTCGGCAGCTCCAGCCGACATAACCGCTCGTAGGACGTTACTAAGCGACGGTTTTTACACAGCCTCGACCCAGAGCAGACGTTAACCCGAGCTAGGACGGCTTTGGTTCGGTAATGACTTTTATCATTTGGAGTTCATAGCGGCGGGGAATAGAGCTAGGCCGCTGCTACGGCGTACTTATCGGCCGTAGGGAACATGGTTTTAGGCCTACCATACTCTGCTAGCCGTACGTGGATAAGGATAGGAAATTCCTTCGCACCCGCGCCCCGAAACGCGGGCGGTGCCGGCCCGTTTCGGATCGCCGAGCGGCGCTGCTGAGCACAATCGTTCAAGTTCGCGCCTGGAAGGCGGAATGCAAACGGCGCTATGGCAAATAATGAGGATAAGCTGGATTCAACGAAGCATCCGCTTCCGCGAGCAGGCATACCAGCGAGTTGGATACAAGCAGCCGATCGGCAAGCCGCAAGCTTTGCAGTCGATCGACTGTCGAACCCGAGCTCACGAGCATCAATCTGTTGCCGCGTACGCGCACACCGGAACCGGCGATGATGTCGGTCCGATCGAAGGCACCGTCGCCGAAATTACCATCCCAGACCGCCTCGCAACACCACTCCTCGGCCGTCTCTACATGGCCGCCGTGTTTCACCCTTATGGTGCCTTTGCCGGGTCGCAGCTCGGCGATCCAAGCCAATGGCGGCCAATGCGGCTGTGGCTCATAGATCAGCTTAAACATGGGGGTGGCGTAGCGGCCCAACTATAATCGGCGCCATGTGGCTACTCATTCCTCGTCAAGAAAACTCAATGCCAAAACTCGCTTGGCTGGCAGAGGTGGATGCTCTCCAACGCGCGGTAAAGATCGCGCATGGCCGATCGGTCGAGTACGGGGATGGCTGGTGCGTCGAGGGTACCTGGGAGGGAGACTTCAAAGCGGGCAATTTCCATGATGTTGAAAACTTTTTTGGCAGCGGGGTTCGGGTAGAAGGCGATAAGTTGGTGTTCTGTTCATCGGCTGCCGTTATAGATCGCATTTTTCATGTGGAATGGAAGGGCCACTTTCTTGTTTCGAACAGCCTAGTTCAAATTCTGGCTCGGACCGGAGCCCGCCTCGACATATCCCATGATTACGCACCAGAAACCTTCGCCTCTCGACAAGGCATTCACAACAAGCCGACTGCCATTCGTGTGGTGCATCCGGACTTCGACGCTGTCTATCAAGACTATCATTGCAATCTGCTTTTCAAGGATGGAGTATTTAACCGCTTCGTGCGCAGCATACCGCGGCGATTCCTATCCTACGAGGCTTACCGTGACGCCCTGATAGGGGTATTGCAGCGTTTAGCCGCCAACTACAATGACCCGACACGTCGTCACGCGGTCGCGGCGTTCACCACCCTTTCTACAGGCTACGATTCGACGGCAGTGTCCGCACTCGCCAAGCTGCTTGGCGTGCGCGAGTGCTTCACAACAGACGGTGGTAAGGACGTTGGGCCAAGGCAGCAAGAGTCGGGATTGGCAATCGCTAACGCGCTGGGGCTCACTCCGAGGGTTTTAGGGAAATGCTCCAAAGTGAGTGCTCTAGAGACCCATTTTTTAGCCGGCTGCACGGACGGCAGTGAGATTGTTTATCACGACCTTGCGACCTATGTTGCAAGCAAGTTTGAAGCGGCGGTGTTGTTCACCGGGTATTACGGCGACGTCGTATGGGACAAGGGCGAGGGCTCGCCACGCTACACCGACGACATACGCCGCAAAGATGTATCGGGTTTGAACATTTCAGAGGTGCGCCTTGAGACCGGCCTCATTCACGTACCGGTGCCGCAAATTTACGCCCGTAATCTCGCGGACATTATGGCAATCAGCCAATCACAGGAAATGAGGCGGTGGAGTGTTGGTAATGGCTACGATCGGCCAATTCCGCGCCGTATCGCCGAGTCCGCCGGGGTGCCACGTGGGATGTTTGGCGTTCAGAAAAGAGCGCAGCTCCTCTACTACAACGAGCCAAAGAACCACGAGTTGAAACAAGCTTTCCACCAATTTCTTAGACGTGAGGTGAAGCTCTCAGCGTTGCACCTAACGGTCAACAATTGGTTGCACCGGCTGGACTATAAATTCGCCAGAATGTTCAGGCGCCGCTCCTGGGTTTCCAGACGTCGCAAGGACATGCGGGCACTCATGTATGTATGGGCAGTCAATAACTTGGCAACCCGCATGCAGGAATTCTGGACCCGAGACGACCACCATAGAGGCCAGGCCGCCTAGGCGGGTGTATCAGCCATCTCTACGGTTCGCCGGCGTTTGCAAAACCGCCTTAACTGATAAATCAAGCTCCAAAATCCCGAAAGTCTGGCCTCGAATTCAACATCCGACGTCGATTCACAATCGACGATGCGACGCAGCGCCATCGGATTCGTAGATTGATTGTTGAGGCCAGGTTCGGTAGTAGTAGCGCTTTGCACGCCAATCTGCTGGAGGACGCCGAATATGCTTTCGTCATGCTCACCGCTCGGATAGCAGAAGTGCTGGAAGCGCTCTGCTGGCGCGTTGAGAATTCTCGCCAGCGCGGCGCGGTTGCGCTCCACCTCTTCCATCACTCTGTCCGCGTCGAAGCCGTGCATTCGATGCGTATGAGTATGGAGCTGGACGTCAAAGCCCGCCTGCGCGGCGGCGCGAATTTCATCCTCCGTCATGAGGTCGAAGCGGCGGTCGGCGAGCGCCGCTTCCAGGTCGAACGCGAAAAGCCCTGAGAGACGTTTGACCTCAGAAAAACGGGCCTCGAGGTTCGGTAGCCTCTCGATACGAGTGCAAAGCATCTCGGCGATCGCCTGACGGCTCGCGCTGCCTGCCTGGATGGCGGCATCCGGGTCATCGGGAAAGGAGACGTTCCGGTTCGGGAAGCGCACGTGCCCGGGTGACCATGCATCCTATAAGCACATTGAGCACCGGGCGGCGGGCCATCACGTAATAGGTGGTGACATATACCGTCGCGGGCATGCGATGCTGGCGCAACACCGGAAGCATGTGGAGGTAGGTGCCGTACCAGGCGTCATCTATCGTGATGGCGACGGCGCAGTCGGGCAAGGTGCCGTTGCGCAGCCGCTCCAACGCGTCCTGCAATGGAAGCACGGGATAACCCTGTCGGGCGAGCAGCCCCACGCGTTGGGCGAAGCGCTGCCGGCTCATGTACAGGCAATCGCCGTAATGCGGATCACCTCCCAGCCAGATGCCGTGGTAGCACAACAGGCGTAGCTGGCCGCGCGTGGCAAGACGGCTTAGCGCGAAAAGGCCGAGCGCCTTGGCGAAGTAGAGGAAGAGCCGCTTCATGATCCCGGCTCGCTTCCTGCGTAGTGGCGCAGGATATCGGCGCGCGCCCACACCATGAGATAGCTGACTGGCCGATATTCGCCGCTGCGGTGCAGGCGCCGGCGCGTGTCTGAACGTGCAACGGCGCCGGCCACGTCGGCGGGCGCCGAGCCCGCCCGCAAGAAGATCGCGCCGTGTCCCGCCGGTACATCATGCAGATACGCGAGCTTAGGGCTGATGCGGCCCAGCGCCGGATCGTAATACCAGCTCGCTCCAATCAATCCTTTGCTTTCCGGCCATGCTTGCAGCAGGCGCGCGACCAAGCGGTAGCAGCGCTCGCGGCCCGGCGGGTCGAAATTTTCCAGCATCGCGAGATGCACATGGTTTTCGAGGAAAGGATAGGAAATTCCTTCGCGCCCGCGCCCCGAAACGCGGGCGGTGCCGGCCCGTTTCGGGGCGCCGAGCGGCGCTGCTGGGCACAATCGTTCAAGTTCGCGCGTGGAAGGCCGGAATGCAAACGGCGCTATGACAAATAGGCGCGGCGCGCTGCGCAGCAAGTCAACGTGAAAAAGCCGGGCGCCGCTTGCGCCTAAGCGGGTGGGCCCACGTCGAAGTTGAAGATGCGGTACGGCGAGGGCCTCGGCTGTTCCCGCACGTTGGAGCACTCGCCCTTGGAAGCATTGCTTAGCACCGGCAGGGGTGCCGGCAGTCGGGAAGCGCCATTCGCATCGGGGCCTTCCCACACCCTAGAGTCTGCCTGTACATGTGGAAGCTGGCGCATCTGCCAACGCCCCTATGCAAGAACTGCACCACGCCCGACGCTCCAAGGGCTTAACGCGAATCGCTTACTGGGGTGTAAGAGAATCCGACGCGATGCGGGCGTTCACGCCCGGTCGAGCAGACCCAAGATGACCGGCACGTCGCGCACGGTGCTTGGTAATGCATCGAAGCCGTGGTGCGGGTCGCCGCATTCGAGAAAGCGCTCGAGCACGTTCCGCTCGACGACGCGGCGCACGCGGCCCGAGGCGCGCAGCTCCGCAAGGTGGCGGCTGACGCACTGCCACAGTGGACTTGCGCGCGGTTTGC
>DATKAX010000275.1:0-4382 GCA_035514595.1 Burkholderiales bacterium | reverse complement strand
GCCTCGGAGGCAAGAAAGCTCACCGCGTCGGCTGCGCGTCTACGCAAGGGCCACGTCGACCCTGGCATCGAAACTTGCCTGCCCGGCAGAAAAGGCGAACAGGTCGACGGCGGCATCGGGCAACACGGCCGTGCCGGCCGTGAGCCGGTTGAGCCCGGGCCAGCCGTCGCGCACCCACACGGTGCCTGCGGGGATGCGATCGCTGACGTGCGCCCTGGCGGACAGTTCACCGCGTTCGTTGAAAATGCGGATCGCCGCACCTTCGGTCACCCGGCGCTCCGCGGCGTCCGCGCTGGCGACCCACAACTGCGCTTGGCTCTCGCGCCGCGCCAGCGTCGGCAGTTCACTGCCGTTGTTGTAGAAGGCATGGAAGTGCGTGAGCGTGCGCCCCTGGGTGAGCGTGAGCGGATAGGCGCTCGCGGTCGACGCCTCCGCATCCACCGACGGCAGCGGCGGCAGGCCCAGGCTTTGCGCCTGGGCCGAGAAGAACTCGATTTTGCGCGACGGCGTCTCGAAATCGAACTTCGGATTGGCGACGTGCGAGATGTTCAGTGCCGCGATGCCGCCCTGCGCGCGCAACGACGCCACCGTCGCGCGACCGGTGCAGGGGTGATCGAGGATTGCATCCACCATCGCTTCCTCCGACGCCCAGGGGTAGAAGCCATCCAGGCCCATGCGCTCGGCGAGTGACTTCACCACCCAGTGCACCGAGCGCGTCTCGCCGGCAGGCGCCAGGGCCGGCTCCATCAAATAAAGGTGGGTATGCGTCATCTTGCATCCCAGCTCCTCCAGCCAGGCCGTGCCGGGCAACACGATGTCGGCGTAGCGACGCGCCGTGTCGTTCAGGAACAGATCGTAGCTCACTACCAGCCGGGTCTGTTCCAGACCCGAGGCCACGGCCGTAGCATCAGCGAACGACGACAACATGTTCGTTCCCATCAGCAGCAAGGTGTGGATGCGGCCCTCGCGCAAGGCCGCGGTGACGCCTGACATCTGGTTGGGCATTGCCGTCCCGGGCACGCGGCGCTGCGGCTCGATGATGCTGCCCAGGCCACGGCCGTGCGCCGCGCTGCCGTGGCGCGGGCCGAAGCCACTGCCCGCGATGCCCACGTTCCCGGTCAGCCCCGGCAGGCAGGCGATCGCGCGCCCGGCGAGCCAGCCATTGTTTCCCTTGTGCATCGAACTGCCGCCCAGCACGATCATCGCCGGTCGCGTGCCGGCGTAGCGGCGCGCCAGCGCCACGATGCGCTCGGCCGCAATGCCGGTGACACCTGCGGCCCAGTCCGGCGAGAACTCCCGTACATGCGCCGCGAGCTGCTCGAAGCCCACCGTGTGCCGGGCCACGAACGCGGCGTCATGGCGTCGCTCGGCGCAGATCACATGCATCATCGCCAGCGCCAGCGCGGTGTCGCTGCCCGGCCGCAGGATCAGCACTTCGTCCGACTTGGCGGCGGCCTCGGTGTGGCGCACGTCGATAGTCACGATGTGTGCGCCGCGGCGCTTGGCCGCCAGCAGGTGCCGCGCCGTATTGGGCTGACTGGCGAGGTTGGCAGCCCACAGGAGGATGAGCTGCGAGCTCTCGCCCATGTCCTCCTTGGTGTTGGTTTCGAGCATGCCGGTCAGTCCCAGCCCGAAGGCGCCCAGGCCCCAGCAAATCATCGTCGGGCTCCAGAACTGGCTGCCGTGGAAGTTCGCGAAGCGGGCCATCAACTGCGCGCTGATGCGCGTGCCGTAGTTGGTGGTGAAGGTGCCGTGTCCGGGCCAGATGGCGGTGGCCGCCGGCGGAGATTGCGCCATGCTGGCCACGATGCGCTCGAGCGCTTCGTCCCAGCTGGCACGCCGGTACCCGTCGCCGCGCCGGTCACGCACCAAGGGGTGCAACAAGCGCGCGGGGTTGTCGAATATCTCCGGCGACGCCTGTCCGCGGATGCACAGGAAGCCCTGGCTGTCCGGGTTGGCTTCATCCCCTTTCACGCCCACCAGCTTGCCCTCGCGCACCTCGGCCAGCATGCCGCACAGCGTAGGGTGGCAGCTCATCGGGCACATGGTGCGGACGATTTTCGATTCGGGGCCAGTCATGGTTGCCTTCTTGTGCCGAATGCGCTGCAACCGGCTACATGTTCCGGCGGTACTGCCCGCCCACCTCGAACAGGGCGTGGGTGATCTGTCCCAGGGAACAGACGCGCACCGCGTCCATCAGCACCGCGAACACGTTCTCGTCGCGCATTACCGCCTGGCGCAGGCGTTCCAGCATCGCCGGCGCCTCCTTGGCGTGGCGCTGGTGGAATTCGCGCAGGCGCTTGAGCTGCGATTGTTTTTCCTGCTCCGTGGAGCGGATCAGCTCGACCTTTTGTGGTGCCGTGTCGCCGTGCGGGTTGCGGAAGGTGTTGACGCCCACGATCGGGTACGAGCCATCGTGCTTCTTGTGCTCGTAGTGCATGGACTCTTCCTGGATCTTGCCGCGCTGGTAGCCGGTCTCCATCGCGCCGAGCACGCCGCCCCTTGAGCTGATCGCCTCGAACTCCTTCAGCACCGCCTCCTCCACCAGGTCGGTCAACTCGTCGATGATGAAGCTGCCCTGGTTCGGATTCTCGTTCTTCCCCAGTCCCCATTCCTTGTTGATGACCAGCTGGATCGCCATGGCGCGGCGCACCGAATCCTCGGTGGGCGTGGTGATCGCCTCGTCGAAGGCGTTGGTGTGCAGGGAGTTGGTGTTGTCGTAGGTCGAGATCAGCGCCTGCAGCGTGGTGCGGATGTCGTTGAACGCGATCTCCTGCGCGTGCAGCGAGCGCCCCGAAGTCTGCGAGTGGAACTTGAGCTTCTGCGAGCGCTCGTTGGCGCCGTAGCGCTCGCGCATCGCCACCGCCCAGATGCGCCGCGCCACGCGGCCGAGAACCGCGTACTCGGGATCCATGCCGTAGCTGAAGAAGAACGACAGGTTGGGCGCAAAGTCGTCGATCTGCATACCGCGCGCGAGGTAGGACTCGACGAACGTGAAGCCGTTGGCAAGCGTAAACGCGAGCTGCGAGATCGGGTTCGCGCCCGCCTCGGCAATGTGATAACCCGAGATCGACACCGAGTAGAAGTTGCGCACGTCCTTGTCGATGAAGTGCTGCTGGATGTCGCCCATCACCTTGAGCGAGAACTCGGTGGAGAAGATGCAGGTGTTCTGCCCCTGGTCTTCCTTGAGGATATCGGCCTGCACGGTTCCTCGAACCGCGGACATCGTCCTCGCCGTGATCTCGGCCAGCTCTTTCTCCGTCGGCTTGCGGCCCAACTGCTCGACCTGCTGGTCGATGGCCGTGTTGAAGAACATCGCCAGCAGCGTGGGTGCCGGACCGTTGATGGTCATCGACACCGAGGTCGCCGGGTCGCACAGGTCGAAGCCCGAGTACAGCACCTTCATGTCATCGAGCGTGGCGATGGACACGCCCGAGTTGCCCACCTTGCCGTAGATGTCGGGCCGCTCGTCCGGATCGAAGCCGTACAGCGTCACCGAGTCGAAGGCTGTGGACAGGCGCTTGGCCGGCATGTCCTTCGACAGGAGGTGAAAACGCTTGTTGGTGCGGAACGCGTCGCCCTCGCCCGCGAACATGCGCGTCGGGTCCTCGTTCTCGCGCTTGAACGGAAACACGCCCGCGGTGTAGGGGAACGCGCCAGGAAGGTTCTCGCGCAGGCGCCAGCGCAGCAGTTCGCCGTGGTCCTCGTACTTCGGCAGCGCGACCTTGGGAATGCTGGTGCCGGACAAGGTTTTCACGCGCAATTTCGTGCGCAGCTCGCGCTCGCGCACCGAGCTGATGAATTGCTCGCCCGCATACGACTTGAGCGTCTCGGGCCACGAGGCAAGCAGCTGCTTCGAGTTCGCGTCCAGCCTGGCGTCCTTGTCGGCCACCAGGGGCTCGAGCGCCTCCAGGCCGCTCATGCGCTTCGCCTCGGCGAGCTGCTGGCGCTCGCGCGCGAGCTTCGCCTGCGCCGCGGCGTGCGCGTGGTAGCCGCGCAGGCCCTCGGCGATCTCGGCGAGGTAGCGTGCCCGATTGGGCGGCACGATGGCGTGCACGTTGGACGAAACCTGGTTCGCCGCCTTCGGCAGCGTGCCGGCGCCGAGCTTGAGCCCCGCGTCCTTCAACTTGGCGGCGACGGCGTGGTACAACGCGGTCACGCCGTCGTCGTTGAAGCGTGCGGCGATGGTGCCGAACACCGGCATCTCCTCGGGCGACGCGCTGAATGCCTGGCGATTGCGCTGCATCTGCTTTCTCACGTCGCGCAGCGCATCCTCGGCCCCGCGGCGGTCGAACTTGTTGATGGCGACGAAGTCGGCGTAATCCAGCATGTCGATTTTCTCGAGCTGGCTCGCCGCGCCGAACTCCGGCGTCATCACGTAC
>DATKAX010000274.1:0-2547 GCA_035514595.1 Burkholderiales bacterium | reverse complement strand
GCGGCTGCTGCTCGAGCTCGCCGAGGAGAAGGACGGCAGGCTGGTGATCGGCGAGGCGCTCACGCACAAGGACATCGCCGCTCGCGTGGGCGCCTCGCGCGAGATGATCAGCCGCATCTTCTCCGACCTCTCGGAGGGGGGTTACGTGCGCAAGGAGGACGGGCACCTGGTCATCATGCGCAAGCCTCCGCCGCGCTGGTAGAACCCCCCGCTCGCCTGCGGCTCGCGACCCCCTTATCAGGGGGTCGGCAACAGTCGTCCCTAGCGGACCGCCTTGAGGCGGAAGGCGGAGACCGGCTGCAGGAAGCCGCGCAGGGTGAGCGGGCCGACCGCCTCGGTGTCGGCGATGGGGGCGATGTCGAGCTCGGTCTGGCCGTCGAGCAGGATCTCGCCGGAGTGCGCCGCGCCGCAAAGGCGCGCCGCGAGGTTCGGGACGTTGCCGATGGCGGCGTACTCCCAGCGCTGCTCGAAGCCGATCACCCCGAGCGTCGCCTCGCCTTGCGCGACGCCGATGCTCAGGCCCACGTCGTGACCGAGCTTCGCCCAGGCAACCGAGATCGGCACGAACGCGCGCTGCAGCGCGAGCGCCATGCGCACCGCGCGCTCCGCCGGCTGCTCGACCGGCAGCGGATCGTTGAAGAAGATCATGATGCCGTCGCCCGCGAAGTGCTCCAGCGTGCCGCCGTACTCCTCGACGGTGCGCCCGAGGGTGGCGTGGTAGGTGCGCAGCAGCTCCATCACCTCCTCGGGGTCGGCGCGGTCGGTAAACGCGGTGAAGCCGCGCAGGTCGAGGAACACCGCGGTGATCTCGCACCGGTGCGGCTCGAGCAGCTCCTCGCCGCCGGCGACGATCGCCTCGGCCACCGGTCGCGAGAAGAAGCGCTTCAGGCGCCCGAGGCGCTCGAGCTGCGACACCTGCTCGCGCACCCTGCCCTCGAGCTCGGTGTTGAGCTGCTTGATCTCGTCCTGCAGCGCCTTGACGCGCAGCAGCCGTCGCACGCGGGCGAACAGCTCGGCCCAGTTCACCGGCTTGGACAGGAAGTCGTCGGCGCCCGCCTCGATGCCCTTGACGCGCTCGAGCTGCGGATCGAGCGAGGTGACGAGCACAATCGGCAGCAGCGCGGTGGCCGGGTCGGCACGCAGGCGGCGGCACAGCTCGTAGCCGTCCATGCCGGGCATCACGATGTCGCACACCACGAGGTCGGGCGCGCCGCTGCGGATGGCCTCGAGGGCGGCTTCGCTGTCGAATGCCACGTCGACGTGGTAGCCGAGGTTGCGCAGCAGCCCCGCGGTCATCTCGGCGGTGGTGCGCTGGTCGTCGACGACCAGGATGCGCTCGGCCATCTAGAACATGATGACGCCGCGGGCGTTCCGGCCCGACTCGAGGTCGGCGAAGGCCTGCGGCGCCTCGGCGATGGAGTAGCGCCGGGTGATCAGCTCGTCGAGCTTGAGCTTGCCGCCGAGATAGAGCGAGAGCATGCGCGGAAAGTCGACCCGCGGCACGCAGGAGCCGAAGTAGCTGCCGGTGAGCGTCTTCTCCTCGAACACCAGCGTCATCGAGCGCACCGCGGTCGACTCCGAGGGCCGGGCGACGCCGACCACGACCGCGAGCCCGCCGCGCCGGATCGCCCGGTAGGCGCTCGCCGCGAGCTCGCCCGAGCCGACGCACTCGAACGCGTAGTCGGGGCCGCCGTCGGTCATTTTCTTCAGGTTTTTAGAAACGTCTTCACCCGCCGTGGCTTTTACGGTGTCAGTTGCACCGAATTGCTTCGCCATGGCGAGCTTGGGCTCCAGGGTATCGATGGCGATGATGCGCCCGGCGCCCGCGATGCGCGCGCCCTGGATCGCGGAGAGCCCCACGCCGCCGCAGCCGAACACCGCCACCGTGGACCCCGGCGCCACTCTGGCGGTGTTGAACACCGCGCCGACGCCGGTGGTGACGGCGCAGCCGACGAGCGCCGCGCACTCGAGCGGGATCTTCGGGTCGATCCGGATCACGTTCTCCACCGAGACGGTGGCGTACTGCGCCATCGCCCCCAGGCCAGAGAACACGTTGAGCGGCTTGCCCGCGGCATCGCGCACCCGCGGCGTGCCCTCGAGCGGCGTGGTGAGCGCGCGCCCCTGCTCCAGGCACAGCACCGGCCGGCCGGCTGCGCAGAAGCGGCAGCGCCCGCACATGTAGATGAAGGAGAACACCACGTGGTCGCCCGGGGCGATGCCGGCGACGCCCTCGCCCACCGCCCCGACCACGCCGGCCGCCTCGTGCCCGAGCACCAGCGGCAGCGGCAGCGCGATGGTGCCGTTGATGGCGGAAAGATCCGAATGGCACACCCCGCAGGCGCCGACTTTCACCGTCACCTCGCCGCGTTTCGGGGGGTCGACCTCGATCTCCTCGACGACCACCGGCCGATTGAGCTCGCGGCAGAGTACCGCCTGCGCCTTGCGCGCCATCCTTTTATCCTGTTGTCCCGAAGTGCGGCAGTATAACGAGTCAGTCGCGGGCCGCGCCAAGGCGTTCGAGATCGGCGCCGCGCAAGCCGGTCAGCA
>DATKAX010000273.1:0-3222 GCA_035514595.1 Burkholderiales bacterium | reverse complement strand
AGCGCGAGCAGCGGCTTTTCCGGCACCACCACGAGCAGCGTGTCGGCGAGCGCCGTGATGTCGATCGGCAGCGGCCGGTCCAGAAACACCACCGCCTCGCCGAAGCACTCGCCGGGCCCGACCAGCCGCAGCACCTTTTCCGTTTCGCCCTTGAGCGAGAGCTTGACCAGGCCGTAGGCCACCGCGGCGAGCCCGGGCAGCCGCTCGCCGCGGCGCGCGATCACGGCGCCGCGCGCCGCGTAGCTGGTGCGGGCCTCGCGCGCGAGCAGCGCCACCTGGCTGCGCGGGGTCTGCCGGAAAAGCGGCAGCGCGGCAAGCACCCCCGCCGCCACGCCCGGCCCGGCGCTCATTCGTACGCGATGCACTTCTCGCACGCGGTGCCGCGCACGTCCTCGGCCAGGTTCGCCCGGCGCAGACGCTGGAAGCGCCCGCTGTGCCAGGCTTCGAGGAAGGTCTCGCAGCCGAGATCGCCCATGTCGAAGCGCCCGTCGTGGTCGAAGCAGCAGGCCGAGAGCCGCCCGTCCCAGGTGATGTGCCCCTCGGTGAACAGCGACCAGCAGGGCAGCGGCTTTCTCAGCGCGCCGATGCGCCCCTGGTTGCCCGCCGTGGGAACGGTGCCGCGCGCGCCGCTGGTGAGCCCCGCCTGGCCGTAGAGCGGCAGCCAGTAGTGCTCGTCGACATAGGGCGCGATGCGCTGCACCGCGGTCTGCATCTTCTCGAGCTGCGCGTCGTCGTAGCGGATGCTGGAGGCGTACAGGCCGCAGAAATGCCCGCCCGCTTGCGCGATCTCGTCGCGCACCTGGCGCGCCGCCCGCAGGTTGTCCTCGACCCGGTAGAAGTCGATGGCGCGCACGTTGGTCACCTGCATGAACTGCTCGGCGTCGGCGAAGTTGAAGCTGAACTTGAGCGAGTCCAGGCCCGCCTCGATGCACTCGCGCACCCGCTCGGGCGTCGCCATGCGGCCGTTGGTGGTGAGAAACACGTACGGATAGCCGCACTCGCGCTTGGCGTAGGCGATCGCCTCGGGCAGCCAGCGGCACAGGAACGACTCGCCGAGGTAGAAAAGCCCGATCTCCTCGACCCCCAGCCCGCGCATCTCGTTCAGCAGCCGGCGAAACAGCGCCGGGTCGATGTCCGCCTTGTCGCGCAGGCGCATCGAGCTGGCGCAGAAGAAGCACTGGAAGTCGCAGCGCGCGGTGAGCTCGATCTTGACGCTGCGGGGCACAGGCGGGGTGGGGGAGCGGTAATCGCCCTCCAGGAGCGTGATGCGGTCGATGCGCTCCGTAATGGTCCCCACAGTTGCCTTTTTCGCTCCAACGGCCGCGGCCCGACTTGATCCAGGTCAAACAACAGCGCCAGGTCCAGCTTGCCGTATGCCAATCCGAGTGGCATGATGATGCCATGAGGACTACCATAGACGCGGCAGGCCGGATCGTCGTGCCCAAGGCCCTGCGGCAGGCGCTGGGTTTGAAACCCGGCCAGGCGCTCGAGCTGCGCGTGGGCGACGGCCGCCTCGAAATCGAGATCGCGCCTACCCCGATGAAGCTGGTCAAGCGCGGCAAGCTGATGGTGGCGGTGGCGGAGGGCGACCTGCCGCCGCTCACCGCGGACGAGGTGCGGGAGACGCTCGAGCGGACCCGGCGTTGAAGGCGGCGGATACCAGCCTCGTGGTCGCCGCTTTCGCCTCCTGGCACGAAAGCCACGAGCCTGCACGCCGCGCGCTCGCCGAAGGGCTCCGGCTGATCGAGCATTGCGCGCTCGAGACCTACTCCGTGCTCACCCGCCTGCCGGCGCCTCACCGCAGCCCGGGCGACATCGTTCGCGAGTTCCTCGCATCGAGCTTTAGCGGACCCTTCCTGCGCCTCGGCGAATCCGCGTACCGCGAGTTCGTCCTCGGCCTTCCCGATCACGGCGTCAGCGGCGGAGCAGCGTACGACGCCCTGGTGGCCGCGACCGCCGCCGGCCACCGGGCGCAGCTCGTCACCTGCGACCGGCGCGCCCTGCCGGTGTACGAGCGCTACGGCGTGCGGGCTGAGCTGCTCACCTAGGAGCTGCGCCGCAGCAGCGTGATCTTGATTTTCTCGATCGCCCGGGCGGGGCTGAGCCCCTTGGGGCAGACCTCGGTGCAGTTCATGATGGTGCGGCAGCGGTAGAGCTTGTAGACGTCGTCGAGCGCCTCCAGGCGCTCCGCGCCGGCGCGGTCGCGGCTGTCGGCGATGAAGCGCTCGGCCTGCAGCAGCGCTGCCGGGCCGAGGAACTTGTCCGGGTTCCACCAGTACGAGGGGCAGAAGCCGCTGCAGCAGGCGCACAGGATGCACTCGTAGAGCCCGTCGAGCTTTGCGCGCTCTTCGGGCGACTGCAGGCGCTCGCGCTCGGTCGGCGGCTCGTCGTTCTGCAGCCAGGGCCGGATCGCGTGGTAGTGGGCGAAGAACTGCGTCATGTCGACCACCAGGTCGCGGATCACCGGGAAGCCCGGGAGCGGCGCGAGCGTCACCGGCTCGCGCAGGCCCTCGAGCGGCGTGATGCAGGCGAGCATGTTGCGGCCGTTGATGTTCATCGCGTCGGAGCCGCACACGCCCTCGCGGCACGAGCGCCGGTAGGCGATCGAGTCGTCCTGTTCCTTGAGGCGGCCGAGGGCGTCCAGCACCTTGCGGTCCGAGGGCTGGAGTCCGAGCTCGTAGTCCTGCAGGAAGGGCTTGCGATGCTTCTCGGGATCGAAGCGGTAGATCCTAAAGCGCATGCGACACCAGGATGAAGCCGGTCCACGCGGCGAGCAGCCCAAGGGTCAACGCAGCCGCACCGAGAATAACCAGACGTGGAAGCAAAGGATGCACGTAGTCGAGCACGACGTCCCGCACGCCGACCCAGGCGTGCACGATGAGCGCCGCGGCGAGCACGAGGAGCGCCGCTGCCGCGGCGGGCTGCGCGGCCCACGCCTGCCACAGCTCGAGGCTCACCGGCGCGCCGAACGCGAAGCGCAGCGCGACGGCCGCGGTAAAGGCGAGCAGCACCAGCGCGCTCAGCCGCTGCAGCACGAACGCCCGCTGCCCGGAGAAGATCCTCACAGGAAGAAGGCCGCCAGGGCGACCGCGGCCGCCCCGATCAGCACCGCATACGCGCTCGCGCGCGCCGCGGGGAGCGAAGCGCCGACGCCGACGTCCATCAGCAGGTGGCGAATGCCCGCGAACAGGTGGTGCGCCGCCGCCCACCCAAGCAGCAGCG
>DATKAX010000272.1:0-2442 GCA_035514595.1 Burkholderiales bacterium | reverse complement strand
CGGCGCTCGAGTCCGGCCGACCGAATCTCGCTACGCTCGTCCTCGAGCGCGTCATCGCCGTCGACCCGGGGCACGTAGCCGCCCACCTCGAGATGGCGCGCAGCTACTTCGCGCTGCGCGACTACGAGCGCGCCGCGCGCGAATTCGACGTGGTGCTGAAAACCGACCCGCCGCCCGAGATCCGCGCGCTCGTGACGCGCTACCGGGAGCGCATGGAGGCGCGTCCGATCGACGAGCGGCACTCGAGCGGGTACGTGGAGCTGGCGATCGGGCGCGATACCAACGTCAACGCCGCGATGGCGCAAGGCAGCGTGTTTCTTCCCGGCTTCGGCGTCGAGTTCGTCCCCGACCCGCAGTTTACGCGGCAGGCCGACGCGTTCGCCGCGCTCGGCGCCGGCCTGGAGATTTCCAAGCCGCTCGCCGGCGGCCGCACCCTGGCGGCGGGGATCACAGGGAAGCGCAGAGTTCACGCCGATCTGAGCGCGTTCGACTCGACCACAGCCGATGTGCACGTCAGTCTCGAGACGCGCTTCGACGAGGCCGACAGCGCCCGCTTCACCCTCGCTCACGGCGTCTACCGGCTGGACGAGCCGATGTACCGGCGCACGCAATTCGCTTCTGCGGAGTGGCTGCGCGAGCTCAGGCCGCGCTTGCGCGGCTCGCTTTTCGTCAATGCCCATCGCATCCGCTATACCCCCGAGGAGGTTGCGGCGAGCAGCTCGAACCTGTTCGCCATCGGCGGCACGCTCGAGCAGGCCGTGGGCGCTGCGCGCGACAGCGTCGTTTCGGGCGGCGTCTACGTCGGCCTCGACGAGGCCACCGCGGAGCGTGATGATGGAGACCGGCGGCTGCTTGCGCTCAGCTTCGCCTTGCAGCGGCGGCTGTCCGCCCGGGTAAGCGGCTACGCGAGCCTGTTGCTCTCTGCCAGCGACTACGACCGGCAAAACCCGTCCTTCGCCGAGACGCGGCGCGATCGCCAGCTCGAGGCGAGCGTCGGGCTCTCCTGGGCGCTTGGCAAGAACTGGCTTCTGCGGCCGCAGCTTTCGTACACCCGCAATCGATCCAACCTAGAACTGAACGATTACCGCAGGGCCGAGGGCTCCGTAGCCCTGCGCAGGAGCTGGCACTGATCTGCCTATAATCGGGCGCATGCCCGTGGAAGCGCTCGAAGACCTGGTCGCCGCCTACCGCATCCTCGCGGATCACGGGGTGATCGACGCCTACGGGCATGTGAGCCTGCGCTCGCCGCGCGACCCGCGCCGCTACTACCTCGCGCGCGCCATCGCCCCCGAGCGCGTGCAGCTCGAGGACATGATCGAGTACGACCTCGACAGCAGCCCGCTCGATGCGCGCGGGCGTGACTCGGTCTCCGAGCGCTTCATCCACGGCGAGATCTACCGCGCACGCCCCGACGTGATGTCGGTGGTCCACAACCATTCGCCCTCGGTGGTGCCGTTCAGCGTCACCGAGGTGCCGCTGCGCCCGGTCTATCACATGGCTTCGTTCCTCGGCGAAGGCGTGCCGAACTTCGAGATCCGCGAAGTGCAGCAAGGCAGCGACCTCCTCGTCAGGACCCCGGCGCTCGGCCGCGCGCTGGCGGCGAGGCTGGGGCCGAGCCCGGCCGCGCTGATGCGCGGCCACGGCTCGGTCGTGGTCGGCGACAGCCTGCCGCGCGCCGTCGGGCGCAGCGTCTACCTGGAGCTCGGCGCGCGCCTGCAGATGCAGGCGATCGCGCTCGCCGGCCCCGGCGGCAGGATCACCTACCTCGACGAGGCGGAAGTGCGCGCGTCGGATCCGGTGCAGAACTACAAGCGCGCCTGGCCGCTGTGGCGCGACAAGGCGCTCGCCAGGGCGAAAGCCGAGCGGCGGTAAGGCTTCATGGCGCCGGCCGGTGGTAGAGCTTCCTGAGCTCCTGCTTCGCCTGCTCCAGGCGCCGGCGCCTCGCCGCCGGCAGCTTGCTGCCCGCCCGGTTGATGTAGAAGGTGAGCATCGACATCGCGGAGCGGAACGGCGCGCTCTTCCTTGCCCGGCTGCGCTCCGCCGAGCGCTTCAGCGAGCGCGCGATCGCGCGCGGGTCGTCCTTCGCGAATACCTTGTCTTCGAGCGCGAGCGCATGGCTTTCGCGCGTGACGCGGCCGGACCAGCGGCGTTTCGATGCGGCAGCCATGCCCTTAGTCTAAGCAACCGGCGCGCCCGGCAGCGGGCGCCCGCGGTTGGGACGCTTCCCCGAGAAAATCGGGCTCTGACCCCGATTTTTCTAGGGTAGCATCCGCCCCGAGGAGGAGGAATGCATACCGCGACGGCAGGCATCGTCCTGCCTACGACCATCATCGGCTCGCTGCCGCGGCCCGGGTGGTACACGGAGAACCTCGGCCGGCGAAATTTCCGCGAGGCGATGGTCGAGCGCGGCTACCGCGAGCAGTACCTCGACGCGGTGTCGGC
>DATKAX010000271.1:0-23658 GCA_035514595.1 Burkholderiales bacterium | reverse complement strand
GCCGAGCGCGACGAGCAGCGGCAGCGCCAGCTTCGCAAGCTCCTCTCGCGTGAAGCTCACGGCAGCCGCCTCGCGACGACGATGGTGAAGCGCGGCGCCTCGCCGGAGTCGCCGCGGCCGATGTCTCCGGTGAGCGTCCCCTGCGAAGCGACGTCGAACGGAAGCTGCGTGCGCACCAGCTGGTAGCCGGAGCCGCCGAGCGCGGCGGCGAACTGCTGCACCTGGGCAGTAATGCCGCGGTAGTCGCTGCGCTCGGTGGCGTTGACGCGGCCGGCGATATCGAGGATCACTGCCACGTCGGTGCCTGGTGCGGACCGCGCCGAGGGATCACCGGAGGCGGGCCTCGCCTCGCTCAGCTCGCTGTGCCGGCCGACGCTCCAGTTGATCCGCTCGATCTCCATCTGGGGGAACTGCTCGAGCACCCGCGACAGGTGCACCAAGGCCGGCTCGGGCGACGCGCTGCGCTCGGCGATGCGCCGGAATTCGACCACGGCGACCTTGAGATTCTCGGACGAGGTCTGGGTCACGGGGAAGGTGGCGGTGATGCGCTCGTACTGCTGGGCGGCAAGGCGCGCCTCTCGCTGCTGGGCGGCAGCCTGCGCGCGCACGTTCATCCCTTCCAGCCACGTGCCGCCGCCGTAGACTGCGCACGCGGCGAGCCCGAGGGCGCCGGCGGCGACGACCCCGCGCTGCAGCTTCCAGACGAAGTAGCGGCGCGTGTCCTCGCGGCTGGCAAACTGCTCGCGCGGCGGCTTGCGCGCCGCGAGATGCAGGAACAGCGCTTCCGCGAGCGCGCCTTCGGGAGCGCTGCGTAGCCCCACCGCGCGCAGCGCATCCGCGTAATCCAGCGTGCGGAATACCAGGCGCGCGTCCGATACCAGCGCCTGCTCGAAGGCCGCGCGCTGGCCGGGCGGGGTCACCACCAGGACATGCATCGGCGCGCCTTCGCGCGGCAGGGCGCGCAGCGTCACGAGGTACTGCGCGAGCCGCTGGGTCTCGGATCGCACGAACTTGGCGAGCGCCTGCGGCGCGAGCTCCAGCGTGCGCTCCAGCCTCGCGAACCGCAGCCGGTTCTCGTCGATGTAGCACTGGCGAAGGCCGGCGCGGTTTGCGGTGACGATCAGCGAGCGGCCCGCGTTCGCCCCGAGCCTGGCTGCGAGCGCGGGCGCGAGCAGGGGCACCGAGAACACGCCGGCGAGCCTCGCGCCGGACTCCTCCAGCGCGTCCAGCCACGGCGCGAGCTGCTGGGTGTTGGTGAACGAGGCGAGCAGCAGGCGCTCGTTGCGCCGCTCCGCGGTGGTCACATGGCCGAGCGAGAGCGCCGCGGCGAGCCGGGTGTCGCGGTAGCGCTGGGCGAGGCGCCGGTGCAGCACCGCCTCGCGGTCGCCGCCGCGCAGCAGCGGTATCTGCTCCTCGTGAAAGTCCTCGCCCGCAATGTCGGCGACCACCGAGAACAGCGCGCCGCGATGGCTGCGAAGGTGCTCGCGGAATGCGGCGACGCCGATTTCGTCGCCCGGGAACTTGGCCTCCAGCTCGAGCGACCTGCCCGAGCTGCGGTACAGGTAGCGCTCGTCGGCCGTGAAGTACAGGATGCGCCGCGTCGCCATGGCTAGAATTTTATCTTCGTGATGGCATCGTACACGGGGCCGAGCACCGAGAGCATCACCCAGCCGAGCAGCGCGCCGAGCACCAGGGTGAGCGCGGGCTCGATCATCGCCTGGAGCCTGCCGATCGCTTCCTTCACTTCCCGGTTGTAGAAGTAGCTGACGTTGAGCAGCGCGGTATCGAGCGCACCGGTGTTCTCGCCGATGCGCAGCATCCGGATCACGAGCGGCGGGAACAGCTCCAGGTCCTGGAACGCGGCGGTCAAATTCTTGCCTTCCGCGATCTGCTGCCCGGCGCTGCGCAGCGCCTGCTCGAGCGGCCGGTTGCCGACGATCTCCTCGCAGCTGCGGATGGCGTCCAGCACCGTGATTCCGGACGAGTACATCATGGCGAAGCTCGACGCGAAGCGCGACAGGATGATCTTGCGCAGCACCGGGCCGGCCAAGGGCATCGAGATCTTGTACAGGTCGATGGCGTAGGCCACGCCCGGATTGATCCGCGACGCGTACCTTAGCGCGCCCCAGGCGACGAACGGTGCGGCGAGGATCGCCCACCAGTAGTTCACGAAGATGTCGGAAACCACGATCAGGATCCTCGTCTGCAGCGGTATCTCCTGGCCCATGTTGCGGATGAACCCGGTCATCTGCGGCACCAGGTAGATCATCAGGAAGAACGTCACGAGAAGCACGATGCTGCCGACGAATGCCGGGTACATCATCAGCTTTTTCGTCTGCGCGACGAGCTCGTCCTCCCACTTCAGCGACTCGGTCAGGCTCTTGAGCACCTCGGGCAGCCGTCCGGTCTGCTCGCCCGAGCGGACCAGGCTCACGAACACCTTGCTGAACACCTCCGGAAACTCGGCAAGCGCCTGCGACAGGTTCTTGCCGCCCTCGATCGACTCGACCAGGCCGGCCACGACTTCGCGGAAGCGCGGGTTCTCGACGCTTTCGCGCAGGTCGACCAGGCCGTCCATGATCGAGACGCCGGCCACGGCGAGCTGCTCCAGGTGAAAGCAGAAGTTGATCAGGTCGCGGCGGGCGATGCTGCCGCCGCCGAGCAGGCGCGTCTTCTGGGCCGAGGGCGCCCCGGAGACGAGATCGAGCTCCATGCGGGCGAGGCGCTGCTCGAGGTCGAAGAGGTTGACCGCATCGACGCGGCCCATGACTCTCTTGCCCCTGGCGTCTATCGCCCTGTACGCGAACAGCGGCAAGGCCGCCCTCCTTATGCCATGCGGTCGGTGAGGTCGATCACCCGCATCAACTCGTCGAGACTGGTGGCGCCGCTGCGCACCAGGCGCACCCCATCGTCGGCGAGCGTCTTGAAGCCCCCGGCGCGCGCCGCCGTCAGGATCTCGCGCGCCGTGGCGCGGCGCGCGATGAGGTCGTCGATGCCGGGATCGATCTTGAGCAGCTCGAGAATCGCCTGGCGGCCCTTGTAGCCCTGGTAGTCGCATCGCTCGCAGCCGACGGCGCGGAACAGCGCCGCGGACTCGGTCGGCTTGAGGCCGATCAGGCGCCTCGCCCTCACGTCCGGGTCGTACGGCTGGCGGCAGGTGCGGCACAGCGTTCTCACCAGGCGCTGCGCCAGGATGCCGATCACGTTGCCTGCCAGGGTGTCGGGCACGATGCCGATGTCGAAAAGCCGCGGGAACGCGCCCACGGCCGAGTTGGTGTGCAGCGTCGAGTAGACCTGGTGGCCGGTCATCGCGGCGCGGAACGCCATCTCGGCGGTGTCGCGGTCGCGGACTTCGCCCACCAGGATCACGTCGGGGTCCTGGCGCATCAGCGCGCGGATGCCGTTGGCGAAGTCGAGCTTCGCCGCTTCCGAGACCGAGGTCTGGCGGATCAGCGTCATCGGATACTCGACCGGGTCCTCGAGCGTCATGATGTTGACGCCGTCGGAGTTGATGTGGTTCAGGATCGAGTACAGGGTCGTGGTCTTGCCGCTGCCGGTCGGGCCGGTGACCAGGATGATGCCCTCGGGGCGCGCGATCATGCGCTGCAGCAGCTCGAGCTGCGACTCCTCGAGGCCGAGCTTGTGGAGCGGCACGATGCCCTTTTGCCGGTCCAGGATGCGCAGCACCAGGTTCTCGCCGTGCGCGGTGGGCAGGCTGGCGACGCGGAAGTCGACCACCCGGCCGGACATGGTCGCCGAGATGCGCCCGTCCTGCGGCGCGCGGGTCTCGGCGATGTTCATCTTCGCCATTACCTTGAGGCGCACTGCCATCGCCGGCCAGTAGGTCTTGTGCAGCGAGCGGATCTGGCGCAGCACCCCGTCGATCCGGTACCTGATGCGCAGGAAGTTCTGCTCGGGCTCGAAGTGGATGTCCGAGGCGCTGTGCTCCACCGCATCGGCGAGCAGCGCCGAGATCAGGCGCACCACCGGCTGGGAGTACTCGTCGCCTTCGGCGACGGTGGTGTAGTCGACCTCGCCGGTCTCGATCTCCCTCAGGATGCCGTCGATCGAGAACTCGTGCCCGTAGTAGAGCTCGATCGCCCGCTCGATCTCCGAGTCGCCGGCGAGCCGCAGCTCGATCTCGAAATCGCCCTTGACGTGCGCGCGCAGCTGGTCGATGGCGACGATATTGTTGGTGTCGGCGAGCGCGACGATGAACTTCTTCTGCGCCCGGTCGAGCGCCACCGGGAACACGCGATGGCGGCGCGCCATGTCGCGCGGCACCATCTTGAGCGCCGCAGGGTCGACGATGATGTGCCCGAGATCCACCGCCTGCAGGCCGAGCTTCTCCGAGAGCGCGTCGCGCAGCGTCGCCTCGGACACGAATCCGAGCTGCACCAGCAGCCGCCCGACGGGGATGTGCTGCTTGGTCTGCTCGAGGAGCGCGATGCGCAGCTGATCCTCGGTGAGGATTCCCTGGTCGATCAGGATCTGGCCGAGGTGCCGCTTGGCCTGGGGATTGGCGGGCGAGTTCATCCGGGGGCAATGATAGCGAGGGGTGCCTGCCTGCCGCTGTTAAGTTTTGCCATCCGCGCGCTCGTTCAGCGGGCGAGCTGCGCCGCGCGCTGCTCCGCCGCGGCGATGTCGAAGCTCGCGCTGCGCGCTTTCGCGAGCGCGATCGCCCGCTGGTAGTACTCGAGCGCGAGCGGCGGCCGGCGCATGTGGTCGAGGCTGACGGCGACGTTGTAGGCGTAATCCGCATTGTCGGGCTCGGCGGCGAAGGCCTTGAAGTACTCCTGCTGCGCCTCGACCCAGCGCCCCTGCTGCGCGAGCTGGTTGCCGAGCGTGAAGTTCAGGACATGCGCGCCGGGCCCGGCGGCAAGCAGCGACTTGACCCGGCTCTCCGCGGCGAGCGCATCCGCGCGGCCGCTGCGCAGGGCGATCAGCCCTGCCTGGGCGTGCGCGTCGCGCGGATCCGCCTGCAGAAGCCGCACATAGACCGCCTCGGCGCTCTGATAGCCGCCGCGTCGCACCTCGACGGCCGCGACCCCGAGCAGGGCGTCGCGGTTGGAGGGCTCCTCGCGCAGGGCCTGCTGGTAATCGGCCCGCGCCGCCGCGAGATCGCCGGCAAGGTAGGCCGCATACCCGGATTCGACTTTGGGGTGCACGCCCGTCGCCGCCCGGCTTATGTTGAGCTCGGCCGCCTGCTTGGCCGACGCCGGCCGCGGCGCGGGGGCGGCGCGCGGCGCAGGCTTGGGCCTTGCCGGCGGGCGCGCGGCGCGGGTTGCCGCAGGGGCCGGCTGCTGCGTCTGGGTCGCAGCAGGCGCCTGCGCCGGAGCCGAGGCCTGGACCACCGGGGCGGTCTCCGGCAACCCGGGGATCTTGAGAGGATTGCTTCCCGGGAGGCGCGTGGCGGCCGCTACCGTCTTGGGCTCGATGGCGGCCGCGGTACGCTCGGCCCCAGGCGGGCTCGTGACGACAAGGTAGGACGGCGGCCGCAGCTGGTACCAGAAATACACCGCGGTGCCGAGGGCGAACACGCCGAGCAGCCCCAGGCTGGTGTAGAAGGGCAGCCGCGGGTTCGGCTCCTTGAACTTCGCCTCGAACACCCTCCTTGCCGCCGCGCGCGAGCCCTCCGGCGTCTCGGCCGGGCTGGGGCGGCGCGGCGCGGCGGACGCCGCAGGCTCGGCGGCACTCGCCTGACGCTCGGGCTCCGGCGCCTGCGGCTCGAGGTCGTCGCTCACGATCTCGAGCTCCTGCGCGATGTCGGGCAGCCTGTCCCGCGTGAACGCCGGGCCGGCGCTCTCGCCCTCGGCTTGCGCCCTGGCCGAGTCTTCGCCCGAGACTCCGCTCGCGCGCTGGCGCGCCTCCTCCTTCGCCCTTTCCGCTTTCTTGAGCGCCTCGAGCAGCAGGCTCATCTCAGTCGCGCGCCGGCCGGCTGGGATTGGGCTTCAGGAAAAAATCCGTCTTGGGCAGCAGGTCGCGGTACCCGGCATAGTCCCCTTCCACGCTCGGGTCGCGGATCACCACCGGCCGCAGGAAGATGACCAGCTCGGTCTTCTGGTTGAGGTCGCGGCGCTGCGAGAACAGCTCCCCCAGGATCGGGAGGGCGTTGACCCCGGGGATCGTGTCCTCGACCTTGGTCACCGCGTCCTGCATCAGGCCGCCGAGCACCGCGATCTGCCCGCTCTGCACGCGCAGCACCGACTCCATCTCGCGCGTCTGGATGACCGGGATCAGGCTGGTCACGTTCGCATCGGCGAGGGTCGGATTCGGATCGGCCACGTCGCCGATCTTGCGCGAGATCGTGGGCCTGAGGTTGAGCAGCACCGTGTCGGTGTCGCTGATCTGCGGCACGACGCTCATGATGAAGCCCACCGGGACCGAGTTGACCGTAGTGGTAAAGGTGGTGATTGCCGCCACATTGGCGGTCGCGGTGGTGCTAGCCTGGATGGTGAAATAAACCAGGTTGTCGACCACCTTGAGCACCGCGCTCTGGTTGTTGAGCACACTGATCTTGGGGCTCGAGAGCACGCGCACGTCGCCGAACGACTCGAGCAGCTTGATCGCGACGTTGAAGTTAAGGCTGGTGAGCGCGCCGCCAAGGACGAAGGCGTTGGTGCTGATGTTGGCCGGCGTGTTGGCCGAGGACTGCGCGAACTCCGCGCCGCTGCGGCCGGTCCCGAACGCCGGAACCCCCGCGGCGGCGGCACCGCTGCGCAGCCGCTGCCAGTCGATGCCGCGCTGGTACTCGTTGTTGAGCTGCACCTCGGCGACGGTCGCCTCGATCAGCACCTGCCTGCGGGCGTTCGCCATCACCTGATCCAGGAACTCCTGCACCTGCTCGTGCTGGCGCGAGGTGGCGCGGACGTTCAATATCCCGGTCTCGGGATTGGCGATGACGACCGAAGACGCCCCGGGGGCGGCTGCCGGCTGTCCCGGAGTGGCAGGCGCCGCCGCTGCGCCGGAGGCCGCGCCGGCTTGTCCCAGAATGTCCCGGATGTTGGCCACCAGCGTCTCCCAGAACCTGTTCACCGAGAGCGAGGTGACGGTCGCCGTGGAATTATTCTGGGCGCCGGCCGCCTGGGCGCCGGTCTGCACCGCGCCGCTGACCTGGGTCGACACGCTGGCGACGCTGCGCGCGTCGCGCGAGAGGTTCACGTAGTCGACCCGGTAGATGCGCAAGTAGGGCGTATCGCGCATGACGGCCAGGTTCTGGCCGTCGATCTCGTAGCGCATGTCGACCTGGCGCGCGATGCGCGTCAGCAGCTGCGGGAGCGTCTGGTCGATCGCGTTGAGCGTGACGCTGCCGGTGATGTCGGGATGGATGTCGACGTTGAGCCTGGCGTCACGCGCGAGCGCGAACAGCAGGTCGTGCACGCGCACGTTGTTCACCACGACGCTGTAGGTCTCGGGACGGGCGGCGGGACGGGGCTTGGGCAGGATCGGCGTGATCTGCACCGGCGGGGGGATCGCGCCTTGCACGGGCGCGTCCTCGGCACTGATGTGCGTCGCGGCGGGCTTGATCGGCGTCTGGCCGCAAGCCGCGAGCAGCGCTGCCAATGCGGCCACCGCCGCCGTTTTTGTTCCCGGTCTCATGGCGCGGGTCACTCCCTCTAACTTTCAGCATAACACGATACCGGGTCGAGAAATGTGGCGTAAGCCCCTGTCGTGCCGGAGTTTTCCGCTCTCTGATTAAATCTGGCGCCGAAGCTCTGCGAAGCTCCGCGGCGAAGTGCGGAATGCTTCACGATACTTCGGCGGCAGGCTGCGGGCGGCCTCGAGCGCCTCCTCGCGGCTCGGGTAATCGCCGTAGACGACGCGCAGCCGGTATGCCCCTGCGCCTTCCATGGGGATCACCAGCACTTCGTCGAGCGGCACCGTGTCGCGCGCGCGCATCAAGAAGCGCTCCATCCGGAGGGCGTCGGTGTTCGAGGTCACGAAAAGCTCCACCGCATAGCGCTCATCGGGCGTCTGGTCGAGGCGCTCCCGCGCGGCGTGCAGGCGCTGCGTCAGCAGCGGCTGCCCGGCGCTCGAGTACCCGCTCAGGCGGCGCTCCTGGCTGGGGGTGAGGTAAGACGGCGGGGCCGGCGCAGCCGGGGCAGGGGCCGCCGCAGCCTGGGCGGGCGGAATCGACGTTGCCCGGGTCGCCGGCGCCTCTTCCGAGAGCAGCCAGGGCAGCGCCGCGCCGATTGCGATGCCCGCCGCGAGCGCTGCGCCGACATAGGCGGCGGAGCGCGGCGCGCGCCGGACCGCGGCGAACTCCGAGTCGGCGATCGCAGCCCGCACGTGCCGGTGCGTCACCGCGTGCGTATTCTCGGTGTACGCGGCCAGCAGCGACTTGTCGGCGAGGATGTTGATGCGCCGCGTGAGGCCTCCGGAGGCCCGGGCGAGCAGGCTGACCGCGCGCGGCGTGAACACGTCGGGCCCGCGATAGCCGGCCGCGCGCATGCGGAACGACAGGTAGGTCGACACCTCGGCCGGCGCGAGCGGCCGCATGCGGAAGGCGTGCGTGATCCGGTCGCGCAGCTGGCGCAGCGAAGGCTTGGCGAGCGTGGCGTCGAGCTCCGGCTGGCCGAACAGCACGATCTGCAGCAGCTTGTGCCGGCTCGACTCCAGGTTGGAGAGCAGGCGCACCTGCTCCAGCGTGTCTTCGGGCATGACGTGCGCTTCGTCGATCAGGATCACCACGCGGCGCCCGGCCGCGTAGCGGCTGATGAGGTGCTCCTGCAGCTCGCGCAGCGCCACGGTGCGACGCGCCTCCGCGAGCGAGAGCTCGAGGTCGTGGGCGATGGCGTGCAGGATCTCGTCGGCCGCGAGCGACGGCGAAGCGAGATAGATGGTGTCGACCTGCGCCGGCAGGCGCTCCATCAGCACGCGCGAGAGCATGGTCTTGCCGCTGCCGACCTCGCCCGAGACCTTGACGATGCCTTCGTCGTGCACGACGGCGTACATCAGCGCGTCCAGCGTGGCGCCGCGCTCGGCGCCGGCGAAGAAGAAATCGGTATGCGGCGTGATTCGGAAGGGCGCCTCGGCCAGGCCGAAATGCTCGAGGTAGAGCGCCACGCTACTTGCTCTCGCCGGCGTTCATCCGGCTGTAGAGCGTGGTGCGGTTCACCCCGAGGAGCTTCGCCGCCTGGCTGACGTTGCCCTGCGTCAGCCGCAGCGCCGCCTCGATGTAGCCGCGCTCCCAGGCCCTGAGCGTCTCGTCCAGGTTGAACGATCCGGCGCGCTCGAGCTGGCGCAGCGCCTGCTCGACCAGCGTGGCGCCGCCCTCGCCGCCGGGCGCCGGCTGCGGCGTATCGAGGTCGAGCTCCGGCTCGAGCTCCGCCCTCGAGAGCCGCTGCCCGGGATACTTGGCGCTGAGGCGGATCACGATGTTGCGCAGCTCGCGCACGTTGCCCGGGAACTCGTACTGCTGCCAGCGCGCCGCGGCGGCGTCGTCGAGCTCGAAGGGCCGGGTGCCGGCCTGCGTGGCGAAAAGGCGGCGGTAATGCTCGAGCAGCGCTGCCCTGTCGCTCTCCATCTCGCGCAGCGGCGGAACGCTCAGGGTGAACACCGAGAGCCGATGGTAGAGGTCGGCGCGAAAGCCGCCCGTCTTCACCTCGCGCCGCAGGTCGCGGTTGGTGGCCGCGATGACCCGGCAGCGCGCCATGTGCCGCTGGGTTTCTCCCACCCGCTGGTACTCGCCGTTCTCCAGCACGCGCAGCAGCTTCGCCTGCAGCTCGAGCGGCAGCTCGCCGATCTCGTCCAGGAGGAGCGTGCCGTCCTGCGCGTCCTCGAAGTACCCCGGCTTGTTTGCGCTCGCCCCGGTGAAGGCGCCCTTCACGTAGCCGAAGAGCGTCGGCTCGACCAGCGTGGGCGAGATCGCGGCGCAGTTGAGCGTCAGGTAGGGCCTGCCGGAGCGCGGCGAGAGCCGGTGCAGGCTGCGCGCGACGAGCTCCTTGCCGCTCCCCGACTCGCCCTCGATCAGCACCGAATAGGGCGAAGCGGCGAACTGCGCGATCTGGCTCTTCAGCTTGGCGAGCGCCGGGCTCGAGCCGACGAGCTCGTCCTCGTCGGCGGCGGGGAGCTCGAGCGCGTGCTCGAGCATGCGCTTGAGCGCCGCCGGGTCGGCGGGCTTGGCGACGAACTCCCAGGCCCCGAGCGCCCGCGCGTGGCGCGCATTCGCGGCCTCGTTCTGGCCCGAGAGCACGAAGATCTTCATGCGCGGCGAATGCGCGAGCAGGTCGCCGATCAGCTGGAAGCCCTCGTCGGGCGCGTGCGGCGTCGGGGGCAGGCCCAGATCCACCAGCGCGAGCGGCGGCGGGCTCGCGAGCTGGCGCAGGAGCGCCACCGCGTTGGCGCGCGAGTCGCAGGCGTGGACCTGGTAGTCACCGCCCAGGGCGAACGCCAGCGTGTCGGTGATCAAGGGATCGTCGTCGACGACCAGCAGCGCCGGTCTCGCGTCAGGCGCCGGTTGTGGGGTGGTCGTCACGGGTGCACCTCATGAATGCCCGCTCCAGGCGGGTCTCGGCATAGCGCTCGCACAGCGCCGCGGGCGTGCCGCGGAAACGGACCCTGCCGCGGTCCAGCACCGCGATCGAGGAGCACAGCTCCTCGACGTCGGCGAGAACGTGCGAGGTGAAGAAAAGCGTCCTTCCCTCTGCGCTCAGTCGCCGCAGCACCGATTTCACCGCGACCCGGGCGGCGGGGTCAAGGCCGCTCATCGGCTCGTCGAGCAGGTACAGGTCGCGCTCCGCGAGAAGGCATGCGGCGAGCCCGAGCTTCTGCGTCATTCCCTTAGAGAGCCTGCCCACCGGCTGCTCGAGGGCCTCGCGCTCGAGCTCGAGCGCCTCGAGCAGCCGCGCCTCGCGCGGCGCGTCGCGGCGCGCGCCCGCGAGCTCGTGCAGGATGCGCAGGAACTCGACTCCGCGCAGGTAGTACGGCGGCATGAAGCGCTCCGGCAGGTAGGCGAGGCGCCCGCGGGCGCCCGGGCGCCTCGCGTCGACGCCGAAAATGGCGATCTCGCCGCGGTCGTACGCGGCAAGGTCGAGGATGCACTTGATGAGCGTCGTCTTGCCGGCGCCGTTGGCCCCGACCAGCCCGAAGGCCTCGCCCGCCGCGACCTCGAGGTCCACGCCCTTCAGCGCGTCGAGCCTGCCGTAGCGCTTTGCCAGCGCGGCGATGCGCACCGCGTTCGCGGCTCCCTCCCTCATGCGCGATAATATTACGCCGTGCAGCAGTCCCCCATCGTCGAAATACAGAACGTCTCGTTCGGCTACGACGCGCAGCATCCCGTGCTGCGCGACATCGACCTCGCCATCGAGCGCGGCGCCGTGGTGGGCGTCATGGGGCAGTCGGGCTGCGGCAAGACCACGCTGCTGCGCGTCATCATGGGAGCGGCCGCGCCGACGCGCGGCGCGGCGCGCGTGCTCGGCGCCGTCACCTCGGCGCTCGACCGGGACGGACTGTACGCCATGCGCCGCAAGATGGGCATGCTGTTCCAGTTCGGCGCGCTGTTCACCGACATGTCGGTCTACGAGAACGTGGCGTTCCCGCTGCGCGAGCACGCCGCGCTGCCCGGGGAGCTGCTGCACGACCTGGTGATGATGAAGCTGCAGGCGGTGGGCCTGCGCGGCGCCGCGCACCTGATGCCCGCCGAGCTCTCCGGCGGCATGGCGCGCCGGGTGGCACTCGCGCGCTCCATCGCGCTCGACCCGGAGCTCATCCTGTACGACGAGCCGTTCACCGGGCTCGATCCGATCTCCTTCGGCGTCATCGCGCGCCTGATCCGCGAGCTCAACGATCTCCTCGGCGCGACTTCGATCATCGTGACCCACGACGTGCAGGAGGCGCTCGGCGTGGTCGACTACGTGTACTTCATGGCCGCGGGACGCGTCATCGCCAAGGGCACCCCGGACGAGATCCGCGCCAGCCGCGAGCCGTTCGTCAACCAGTTCGTCAACGGGAAATCGGAGGGGCCGGTGCCGTTCCACTACCCCGCGCCCGATTACGCGGCGGACCTCGAGCTGGCGGTGGCGAGCTGAGGATGCGCGCGGCCGACGTGCGCGGGCAGCTCGAGCGCCTGGGGGGCGCCGTCACCTCGCAGGTGTGGCGCCTGGGCTTCGCCAGCCGCTTTCTCCTTTACCTGGTGCTGCATTCGGGCACGGCGCTGCGCCGCTTCCGCCTCACCGTGGCCGAGATCTATTTCGCCGGCGTGCTTTCGCTGGTCATCATCCTGGTCTCGGGCCTGTTCGTGGGCATGGTGCTCGGCCTTCAGGGCTACGAGACGCTGCAGCGCTTCGGCGCCTCCGAGTCGCTCGGCGTGCTGGTGGCGCTGTCGCTGGTGCGCGAGCTCGGGCCGGTGGTCGCGGGGCTGCTGTTCGCGAGCCGGGCGGGCTCGGCGATCACCGCCGAGATCGGCCTGATGAAGGCGACCGAGCAGCTCTCGGCGATGGAGATGATGGCGGTCGACCCGGTGGCGCGCGTCGTGGCGCCGCGCTTCTGGGGCGGCGTGCTCTCCCTGCCGCTGCTGGCGGCGCTGTTCTCGGCGATGGGCATCTTCGGCGGCTACCTGGTGGGCGTGCAGCTGATCGGCGTCGACCCCGGGGCGTTCTGGTCGCAGATGCAGGCCTCGGTGGACGTGCGCAACGACATCCTGAACGGCGTGTACAAGAGCATCGTGTTCGGCATTGCCGTGACCTGGATCGCGGTGTTCGAGGGCTACGACGCGGTGCCGACCGCGGAAGGCGTGTCGCGCGCCACCACCCGCACCGTCGTCACCTCGTCGCTCGCCATCCTCGCTCTCGACTTCGTTCTCACCGCACTCATGTTCACCGGAGGCAACGGCCAATGAACCGCTCCATGATCGACCTCTGGGTCGGCGTCTTCGTCGTCGCGGGCTTCGCGGGGCTCATCTTCCTCGCCCTCAAGGTGGGAAACCTGGCCTCGTTCAACACCTCGCAGGCGTACCCGCTGCAGGCCAAGTTCGCCAACATCGGCGGCCTCAAGGTGCGCGCGCCGGTCAAGAGCGCGGGCGTGGTCGTGGGCCGGGTCGCGGACATCCGCTTCGACAACGTGACCTACGAGGCGGTGGTGTCGATGAACCTCGATCAGGCCTACCAGTTCCCGCGCGACACCACCGCCAAGATCCTGACCTCGGGGATCCTCGGCGAGCAGTACATCGGCCTGGAAGCGGGCGGCGACGCCGCCATGCTCAAGAGCGGCGAGCGCCTGCGCCTCACCCAGTCCGCGGTGGTGCTCGAGAACCTGATCAGCCAGTTCCTGTTCAACAAGGCCGCCGAAGGCAAGGAAGCGGCGAAGTGACATGGCTGCGCGGCATCTTCGGCATCGTTTCGCTGGCGCTGGCCGCAGGCTGCGCCACCCCGCACGTCGACCCGCGCGATCCGTTCGAAGGCCTGAACCGCGGCGTGTACCGCTTCAACGAGGGCTTCGACGAGCTCATCACCAAGCCCGCAGCCATCGCCTACCGCGACTTCGTGCACGCCGAGATCCGCGACCGGGTGCGCAATTTCTTCTCCAACCTCGCGGACCCGCTGATCGGCGTCAACAACATGCTGCAGGGCAAGTTCGAGGACGGGGTGCTCGACTGGGCGCGCTTCGGCTTCAATACCAGCATCGGCCTGTTCGGCATCCACGACGTCGCCACCGACATGGGGCTGGAGAAGCACAACGAGGACTTCGGCCAGACCTTCGGGCGCTGGGGCGTCGCGCCCGGCGCGTACCTGGTGCTGCCGTTCCTGGGCTCGAGCAGCGTGCGCGACGGCGTCGGCACGGCGCTCGACCTCTATACCGACCCGATGGGCGAGGTGAGCCCCAACCGCGCGCGCAACTCGCTCATCGCGCTGCGGGTGACGAGCCTGCGCGCCGATCTGCTCGAGGCGAGCCGCATCCTGGAGGAGGCGGCGCTCGACAAATACGTGTTCCAGCGCGACGCTTATCTGCAGCGTCGCCGAAGCCTGGTCTACGACGGCCGGCCGCCGCGCCGGCGCGAGGAGGAGTGAGCCCATGAGCGCCATGCTGAGAATCCTGTGTGCCTGTGCCGCGTTCGCCGTTGCCGCCGGGGCGAGCGCCAAGGAGGCGATGCCCGACGTGCTGGTGCGCGAGGTCACGCTGGAGGTGGTCGAGCTGATCGCGAAGGACGGCGAGATCCGCTCCGGCAGCCGCGCCAGGCTGATCCAGCTGATCGACGCCAAGGTGCTGCCGCACTTCAACTTCGCCTCGATGACGGCGCTCGCCATGGGGCAGAGCTGGAACAAGGCGACGCCCGAGCAGAAGAAGCAGCTGATCGAGGAGTTCAAGACGCTGCTGGTGCGCACCTACGCGAGCGCGCTCGCCGCCTACAGCAACCAGAAGTTCGACTTCCGGCCGCTGCGCGCGCGGCCGGGCGACACCGACGTGGTGGTGAACGTGCGGGTGCTGCAGGCCGGCGCCCAGGCGGTGCCCATCGACTACGCCATGGAGAAGACCGCGTCGGGCTGGAAGGTCTACGACGTGGTGGTGGGCGGCGTGAGCCTGGTCGCCAACTACCGCACCGAGTTCAACAACGCGGTGCGCGAATCGGGCGTCGACGGGCTGATCAAGACCCTCGGCGCCAAGAACCGCGCGCTCGAGGCGGGCGCGAAGAAGAAGTGATCCGCCGCGACGGCACCCGCATGGTCCTGAGCGGCGCGATAACGCTCGCCAACGTGGCCGGGGTGCTGGAGGAAGGCAGGCGCTACCTGGAGGACGGCGTGCGCACGGTCGACCTCGGCGAGGTGACCGAGATGGACTCGGCGCTGCTCGCCCTGCTGCTCGCCTGGCTGCGCGACGCGAGGAGCCGCAAGCGCGACATCGCGTTCGCCAACCTGCCCGAGTCGCTGCGCACCATCGCGCGCCTGTACGGCGTGGACGCCCTGCTGCCGGTCGCGTAAGCGCCATGGTGACCCCCGAGAGCGTGAAGGCCGGAATCGAGGCGGGCCTCGATTGCGAGCACGTGGAAGTGGTGGGCGACGGCCGGCACTTCCAGGCGCTCATCGTGTCGGGCGAGTTCACCGGGCGCGGCCGCGTGCAGCGCCATCAGCTGGTGTACGCCGCGCTCGGGGAGCGCATGAAGGACGAGATCCACGCGCTCTCGCTGACCACGCTCACCCCGGAAGAATGGAAAAGCTGAGGATCACCGGCGGCCGGCCGCTCGAGGGCGAGCTGCGCGTCTCGGGGGCGAAGAACGCCGCGCTGCCGATCATGTGCGCGGCGCTGCTCACCCCCGGGCCGCTCAGGCTCTCCAACGTGCCGCGCCTGGTGGATGTGTCGACGATGGCGAAGCTCCTGGCGCAGATGGGCGTCGAGGTCGAGCGCACCGCCGAAGGCGCAATGCTGTTGAACGCGAAAGCCATTTCGAGCCCTGCGGCGCCTTACGAGCTGGTCAAGACCATGCGCGCCTCGGTGCTGGTGCTCGGCCCGCTGCTCGCGCGCTGCGGCGAGGCCAAGGTCTCGCTGCCCGGCGGCTGCGCGATCGGCATGCGCCCGGTCGACCAGCACGTGAAGGGCCTGCAGGCGATGGGCGCCCGGATCGCGATCGAGCACGGCTACATGCACGCGTCCGCCTCGCGGCTGCGCGGCGCGCGCATCGTCATGGACATGGCCACCGTGACCGGCACCGAGAATTTGATGATGGCAGCCGCGCTCGCCGAGGGCACCACCCTGCTCGAGAATGCGGCGCGCGAGCCCGAAGTGCTGGACCTCGCCCGCTGCCTCGGCGCCATGGGCGCAAAGATCCACGGCGCCGGCAGCGACGTGATCCGGATCGAGGGCGTGGCCGCGCTGGGCGGCGCCGAGCACGCCGTGATGCCCGATCGCATCGAGACCGGCACCTATCTCGCCGCCGCCGCCGCCGCCGGCGGCCGGGTCCGCCTGCTCGGCGCCGCGCCGACCTCGCTCGACGCGACGCTGGAGAAGCTGCGCGAGGCGGGCGCGCGCGTCGCGGTGCAGGAATCGTCGATCGAGATCGAGATGGCGGGGCGGCCGAACGCGGTGAGCGTGCGCACCGCGCCGTTCCCGGGCTTCGCCACCGACATGCAGGCGCAGTTCATGGCGCTCGCCAGCATCGCCCGCGGCACCGCGGTGATCACCGAGACCATCTTCGAGAACCGCTTCATGCACGCGCTCGAGCTGCAGCGCCTGGGCGCCGACATCGCGATCCAGGGCTCGAGCGCCGTGGTGCGCGGCGTCGAGCGCCTGCAGGGCGCCACCGTCATGGCGACCGACCTGCGCGCCTCGGCGGGGCTGGTCATCGCCGGGCTGGTGGCCGAGGGCCAGACCGTGGTCGAGCGCATCTACCATCTCGACCGGGGCTACGAGGCGCTGGAGAAGAAGCTCGCCGCGCTCGGTGCCCGGATCGAGCGCATCGGCTGACGCTTGCGGTAAAATCCCCTTCCGAATCAAGCTGGAACGGCCCCGTCGGGGCCTTTTTATTTTTCGACATGGCGGTGATCAGCCTGGCGCTTTCCAAGGGACGGATCTTCGACGAGACCGCGCCGCTGCTCGAGCGCGTCGGAATCCGGCCGCGCGAGGATCCTGAAGCGTCGCGCAAGCTGGTGATCGCGACCGAGCGGCGCGACCTGCGCCTCATCGTGGTGCGCGCCTCGGACACGCCTACCTACGTGCAGCACGGCGGCGCAGAGCTCGGCATTGCCGGGCGCGACGTGCTCGCCGAGCACGGCGGCGAGGGGCTGTACCAGCCGCTCGATCTGGGCATCGCCCGATGCCGCATGATGGTCGCGGTGCGCAAGGGCTTCGACTATGCGGCCGCGGTGCGCCAGGGGGCGCGCCTGCGCGTGGCGACGAAGTACGTGAACGTGACGCGCGCGCACTTTTCGGGCAAGGGCGTGCACGTCGACCTGATCCGCCTGTACGGCTCGATGGAGCTCGCGCCGCTCACCGGGCTTGCCGACGCCATCGTCGACCTGGTTTCCTCGGGGCGGACGCTGCGCGAGAACGACCTCGTCGCGGTAGAGGAGATCATGCCGGTCTCGGCGCGCCTCATCGTCAACCAGGCCGCGCTCAAGACGCGGCGCGCGGCGCTGCAGCCCCTGATCGACGCCTTCGCCCGGGCGGCGCGCCGATGAAGCTGCGCCGGCTCTCGACGCGGGAGGCGGGCTTCGACGCCGCGCTCGCCGCCCTCACACGCTACGAGGCGGCCCAGGACCCGGCGCTGCAGGACACGGTGCGCCGGATCCTCGCCGACGTGCGCGCGCGCGGCGACGCCGCGCTTCTCGAGTACACGCGGCGGTTCGATGGTTTCAAGGGGAATTCGGTTTCTTCTCTTGAAAAAGCGGAAATGCAGGAAGCGCTGCGCAGCATTCCCACCGCCCTGGCCGATGCGCTGCGCGAGGCGCACGAGCGCATCCGCGCCTTCCACGAGCGGCAGCGCCAGGGCTCCTGGGACTACACCGAGGCGGACGGCACGCGGCTCGGGCAGCGCGTGACCCCGCTCGAGCGCGTCGGCCTGTACGTGCCCGGCGGCAAGGCCGCGTATCCCTCGTCGGTGCTGATGAACGCGGTGCCGGCGAAGGTCGCGGGGGTGGGCGAGCTCGTCATGGCGAGCCCGAAGCCCAATGCGCTGGTGCTCGCCGCGGCCGCGCTCGCCGGCGTCGATCGCGTGTTCTCGATCGGCGGCGCGCAGGCGATCGCCGCGCTCGCCTACGGCACGCGAACGCTGCCGAAGGTGGACAAGATCGTCGGCCCGGGCAACCCCTACGTGGCCGAGGCGAAGCGCCAGGTGTTCGGCGAAGTCGGCATCGACATGCTGGCGGGGCCCTCCGAGATCCTGGTGATCGGCGACGGCGCCGCGCCGGCGGACTGGGTGGCGATGGACCTGTTCTCCCAGGCCGAGCACGACGAGGCGGCGCAGGCGCTGCTGCTCTCGCCGGACCGCGCTTTTCTCGACCGGGTGGCGCAGTCGATCGAGAAGCTGCTGCCGGGGATGCGGAGAAAGGACATCATCGCGCAGTCCCTGCAGGCGCGCGGCGCGCTGGTGCTCACGCGCGACCTCGACGAGGCCTGCGCGCTCGCCAACCGCATCGCGCCCGAGCACCTCGAGCTCGCGCTCGAGGACCCGGATGCCTGGCTGCCGAAGCTGCGCAACGCCGGCGCGATCTTCCTCGGGCGCTGGAGCTCGGAGGCGATCGGCGACTACTGCGCCGGGCCGAACCACGTGCTGCCCACCGCCGGCACGGCGCGCTTTTCCTCGCCGCTCGGGGTCTACGACTTCCAGAAGCGCTCCAGCGTGATCTCGATTTCGCCGCAGGCGGCAGCGACGCTGGGACGAATGGCCGCGACCCTGGCCGACGGCGAGGGTCTGCCGGCGCATGCGCGCTCCGCGCGGATGAGGTTCGAATGACGCCGAAGGACCTCATACGTCCCGAGATCCTCGCGCTCAAGGCCTATCACGTGCCGGACAGTGCGGGCATGGTGAAGCTCGACGCGATGGAGAACCCGTACCCGCTTCCGGAGCCGATGCGCCGCGAGCTCGCGCAAGCCCTGGCGCGCGTCGATCTCAACCGCTACCCGGACCCGACGGGGACCCGGCTGCGCGAGCTGCTGGCGAAGAAGATGGACGTGCCCGCCGGCATGGAGATCCTGCTGGGCAACGGCTCGGACGATCTGATCCAGATCATCACTTTCGCCTGCGCCCGCCCCGGGGCGGCGCTGATGTTCCCGGCGCCGAGCTTCGTCATGTACTCGATGAACGCGGCGCTCTCGGGGATGAGGCCGCTGCGCCAGGAGCTGCGCGAGGACTTCACGCTCGATCGCGAGGCTTTCGTCGCCCGGGTGAAGGCGGAGCGGCCGGCGCTCGTCTTCATCGCCTATCCGAACAATCCCACCGGCGTGCTCTATCCCGAGGAGGACGTGGCGGCCGTGCTGCGCGCGGCGCCGGGCCTGGTGGTGCTGGACGAGGCCTACCACGCGTTCGCGCGCAGGAGCTTCATGCCGCGGCTCGCCGAGTTTCCGAACCTCGTGGTGATGCGCACCGTGTCCAAGCTGGGACTTGCCGGGATCCGGCTCGGCTACCTCGCCGGGCGGCCGGAATGGATCGACGAGCTCAACAAGGTGCGCCAGGCCTACAACGTGAACGCGCTGACGCAGGCCGCGGCGCTCTTCATGCTCGAGCGCCTGGAGGTGCTCGAGGCGCAGGCAGCCCTCATCCGGAAGGAACGGGAGGTTCTCGGAAAGAGCCTCGTTCAACTGGAAGGCGTGACGCTGTTCCCGTCCGAGGCGAACTTCTTCCTGGTCCGCGTGCCGGATGCCGACCGGACCTACGAAGGGCTGAAGCGCCAGGGGGTGCTGGTGCGAAACCTGCATCCCGGGCTGAAAGGCTGCCTGCGCATCACCGTCGGCACGCCCGACGAAAACCGTATACTGCTCACGGCCCTGCGCGAAGCCCTATGAGGACTGCCCAAGTCACGAGGAATACTAAGGAGACCCAGATCCGGGTGAAGCTCGGCCTGGACGGAAAAGGCACGGCGAAGCTCTCCACCGGGCTGCCGTTTCTCGAGCACATGCTCGACCAGGTGGCGCGCCACGGCATGCTCGACCTGGAGATCGAGGCCCAGGGCGACCTGCACATCGATGCCCACCACACCGTAGAGGACATCGGCATCACGCTGGGGCAGGCGTTCGCCCGGGCGATCGGCGACAAGGCCGGGGTGCGCCGCTTCGGCCA
Source organism: Burkholderiales bacterium (assembly GCA_035514595.1). Taxonomy (GTDB): domain Bacteria; phylum Pseudomonadota; class Gammaproteobacteria; order Burkholderiales; family SG8-39; genus SCGC-AG-212-J23. The sequence goes on along the minus strand of DATKAX010000271.1, from coordinate 3,953 downwards.
CGCCTACGTGCCGCTCGACGAGGCCCTGTCGCGCGTGGTGATCGACTTCTCCGGGCGCCCGGGCCTCGAGTACCACGTGAAGTTTACGCGCGCGCTGATCGGCGAGTTCGACGCCGACCTGGTGCACGAGTTCTTCCAGGGCTTCGTCAACCACGCGCAGGTGACGCTGCACATCGACAACCTGCGCGGCGACAACGCGCACCACCAGTGCGAGACCGTGTTCAAGGCGTTCGCGCGCGCGCTGCGCATGGCCGCGGAGCGCGACCCGGGGGCCGCCGGATCCATTCCTTCGACCAAGGGCTCGCTCTAGTTGAAGATCGCTGTGGTGGATTACGGCATGGGGAACCTGCGCTCGATGTCGAAGGCGATCGAGCACGTCGCGCCCGGCGCCGAGGTGCGGGTGACCGCGGACCCGGAAAGGATTCTTTCCTGCGAGAGAGTCGTGGTCCCGGGGCAGGGCGCGATGCCCGACTGCATGCGCCAGCTCGAGCGCAGCGGCGCGCGCGAGGCGGTGATCGAGGCGGCGGCGCGCAAGCCCTTTCTCGGCGTGTGCATCGGGCTGCAGATGCTGTTCGAGCACGGCGAGGAGGGCGACACTTTGGGGCTAGGGCTGCTCGCGGGCGAGGTGCCGCGCTTGCGGGTTGCGGGTCTGAAGATCCCCCACATGGGCTGGAACGAGGTGATCCAGGAGCGTGCGCACGCTTTGTGGGAGCGCATCGCGGACCGCAGCCGCTTCTATTTCGTCCACAGCTACTATCCGGTGCCGCGCGACCCGGCGCTCACCGCGGCGTCCTGCGTCTACGGCGCGCCCTTTACCTGCGCCGTCGCCCGCGATAACATCTTCGCGGTACAGTTCCATCCGGAAAAAAGCCAGTCCGCAGGCCTGCAACTTCTCTCAAACTTCGTGCACTGGCGTCCCTGATCGATCGCCGAGCGTGACGGACGCCCCCGGTCCGTGCTGATCATCCCCGCCATCGACCTGAAGGACGGGCGCTGCGTGCGCCTCAAGCAGGGCGACATGAAAACCGCCACGGTGTTCTCCGAGGACCCGGTGGCCATGGCGCGGCACTGGGCCGCGCAGGGCGCGCGCCGGCTGCACGTCGTCGACCTGAACGGCGCCGTCGCCGGGCGGCCCAGGAACGAGAAAGTGATCCGCGGCATCATCGCCGCGCTCGGCGACCAGGCGCAGATCCAGCTCGGCGGCGGCATCCGCGACCTCGACATCATCGAGAGCTATCTCGACGCCGGCGTCACCTGGATCGTGGTCGGCACCGCGGCGGTGAAGAACCCCGGCTTCCTCTCCGACGCCTGCTATGCCTTCCCGGGCCACGTCATCGCCGGCCTGGACGCGAAGGACGGCAAGGTCGCGGTCGAAGGCTGGTCGAAGATGACCGGGCACGACGTGGTGGATCTCGCGAAGAAGTTCGAGGACTACGGCATCGAGGCGCTGGTGTACACCGACATCGGGCGCGACGGCATGATGAGCGGCATCAACATCGAGGCCACGCTGCGCCTCGCGCAGGCGACCAAGACCCCGATCATCGCCTCGGGCGGCCTGAACAGCGTGCAGGACGTGCGCGAGGTCTGCGCCCGCCTCGTGCCCGAGGGCATCATCGGCGCCATCGCGGGGCGCGCGCTCTACGAGGGCAAGATCGACCTGAAGCAGGCGCAGACGGCGGCCGACAAGGCGCTTGGAAAGGGCTAGCCCGTGGCCCTCGCCAAGCGCATCATCCCCTGCCTCGACGTGACCGCCGGGCGGGTCGTCAAGGGCGTTAACTTCGTCGGGCTGCGCGATGCCGGCGACCCGGTGGAGATCGCCGCGCGCTACGACGAGCAGGGCGCCGACGAAGTGTGCTTCCTCGACATCACGGCGAGCTCCGACGAGCGCGGCATCCTGCTGCACGTGATCGAGGCGGTGGCCGAGCGCGTGTTCATTCCCCTCACCGTGGGCGGCGGGGTGCGCCGGGTGGAGGACGTGCGGCGGCTGCTCAACGCGGGCGCCGACAAGGTCTCGATCAACACCGCCGCGGTGCAAAACCCGGCGCTGGTGCGCGAGGCTTCCGCGGTCGTCGGCTGCCAGTGCATCGTGGTCGCCATCGACGCGAAGCAGCGCGCGGGAGGCTGGGAGGTCTACACCCACGGCGGGCGCAAGCCCACCGGCCTCGACGCCCTCGACTGGGCCCGGCGCATGGAAGCCGCCGGCGCAGGCGAGATCCTGCTCACCAGCATGGACCGCGACGGCACGCGCGAGGGGTTCGACCTGGAGCTCACGCGCGCGGTGTCCGATGCGGTGGGCGTGCCGGTCATCGCCTCGGGCGGCGTCGGGACGCTCGATCACCTCGCCGAGGGCGTGCTCAAGGGGCACGCCGACGCCGTGCTGGCGGCGAGCGTGTTCCACTTCGGCGAGTTCACGGTGCGCCAGGCGAAGGAGCACATGCGCCTGCGCGGCATCGAGGTGCGGCTGTGAGTGATCGCTCCCAATGAAGGACTGGCTCGATGAAGTTCCCTGGAACGACGTGGGGCTCGTCGCCGCGGTGGCGCAGGACGCCGCCTCCGGCAGGGTTCTTACCGTCGCGTGGATGAACCGCGAAGCCCTGCAGCAGACCGCGGAGACGAAACAGGCCGTATATTGGTCGCGCTCGCGCAACAAGCTGTGGCGCAAGGGCGAGGAGTCCGGGCACGTGCAGAAGGTGCTCGAGCTGCGCCTGGACTGCGACGCCGACGCCGTGGTGCTGCGCGTCGAGCAGGCGGGCGGCATCGCCTGCCACACCGGGCGCGAGAGCTGCTTCTACCGCAAACTGGAGAACGGGAGGTGGGTGACGACCGATCCGGTGCTCAAGGATCCTTCGCTCATCTACGACAAATGAAGCCAGGCCTCTACCAGACGCTGGAGCGCATCGCCGCCACCATCGAGGAGCGCAAGGGCGGCGACCCGCAGAGCTCGTACGTCGCGAAGCTGTTTTCCCAGGGCGAGGACGCGATCCTCAGGAAGATCGGCGAGGAGGCGGTCGAGACCGTGCTGGCGGCGAAAAGCGGCGACCGCCTGCATCTGGTGCGCGAGACCGCCGACCTGTGGTTCCACTGCATGATCGCGCTCGCCCGGCACGGCCTGGGGCCGGGCGACGTGCTGGCCGAGATGCACCGCCGCGAGGGCATTTCGGGCATCGACGAGAAGGCGGCGAGGAAGAAATGACCGATCCGGATTGCATATTCTGCAAGATCGCGCGCGGCGAGATCCCCGCGAAGAAAGTGCACGAGGACGAGGACGTGCTCGCCTTCCACGACGCGCGGCCGCAGGCGCCGGTGCACCTGCTGCTCATTCCGAAGGAGCACGTGCCCTCGCTCTACGAGGCCGGGACGGCGCAGCAGCGCGCGCTCGGCAAGATGCTCGCGCTCGCCGGGGAGCTCGCGCGCAAGGAAGGCGCGGGGGAGGGCTTTCGCGCCATCATCAACACCGGCCGGGTGGGGCACCAGGAGGTGTATCATCTCCACATGCACGTTCTCGGGGGCCCGGAGCCGCTGGGCCCCATGCTGCAAAGGAAGCGATAGGAGAGAGACTATGGGCACGTTCAGCATCTGGCATTGGCTGATCGTTCTGGTGATCGTGATGCTGATCTTCGGCACCAAGAAGCTGCGCAACATGGGCGCGGACCTTGGCGGAGCGGTGCGCGGATTCAAGGACGGGATGCGCGAGGCCGCGGCGGAGAAGCCCGAGGAGGGCGGCACCCCCCAGGTCACCGGCAAGACGGTCGACGGCGAAGTCAAGCAGAAAACCGAGCAGAAAGCCTGAAAATCGGGGTCAGAGCCCGATTTGCCTGCGCCAGGCGCCCCTCGCGGCGCCTTTTTGTTCTCTAGCCCATGTTCGACATTGCCTTCTCCGAGCTGATGCTGATCGGCGTGATCGCGCTGATCGTGATCGGGCCGCAGAAGCTGCCGCGCATGGCGCGCACCGT
>DATKAX010000270.1:0-6472 GCA_035514595.1 Burkholderiales bacterium | reverse complement strand
CTTCGGGCCTGGTGTTCGACGATCACTTCTTCGACCAGCTCCCGCTCTACCGGGCGTTCGAATACAAGCCGATGCCGCTTTACCTGAACCGGGAATTGAAGGAGTAGCGCGCTGGGACAGGGGCAGCTTCTGGCTCGACGGCCCCCTCGCCAAGGTGGTGCCATGAGACTCTGACCCGGTGACACTGCCGGTCATCGTCGAGCAGCTGGCGAACGCGATCCAGCTCGGGGTAATGCTGTTCCTCGCCGCCGCTGGCCTCACGCTGGTGTTCGGCATCATGAATTTCATCAATCTCGCGCACGGCTCGCTGTACATGCTGGGCGCGTTCATCGGCGCGAGCGCGCTCGCGCTCACCGGATCGTTCGTGGCGGCGATCGGCGCGGCGGCGGCGGGCGCCGGCGCCATCGCGCTCGCGCTGGAGTGGTCGATGCTGCGGCGCCTGTACACGCGAGACCACAACGCGCAGGTGCTCGGCACCTTCGGCCTGATCCTGTTCTTCAACGAGGCGGTGCGCATCCTGTGGGGCAATGCGCCGCTGTTTCTCAGCATCCCGGCGGGGCTCGAGGGCACGGTGCAGCTCCTTCCCGGGGTGCCGTATTCGGCGTTCCGGCTGTTCATCACCTTTCTCGGGCTGGCGGTGGCGGCGGGCATGGCGCTGCTCATCACGCGCACGCGCCTGGGCGCGCTGATTCGCGCCGGGGCGAGCAACCGCGAGATGGTGCAGGCGATGGGCGTCGACGTGCAGCGCCTGTTCGCCTTCGTGCTCGCGCTGGGCGGGGCGCTCGCCGGGCTCGCCGGCGCGCTGACCGGACCGATCCAGTCGGTGCAGGTGGGCATGGGAGAGCCGGTGCTGATCCTCGCCTTCGTGGTGATCGTCATCGGCGGCGTCGGCTCGGTGCGCGGTGCCTTCGTGGGCTCCATGCTGGTGGGCCTGGTCGACACGCTGGGGCGGGTTCTTCTGCCCCAGGCCTTCGGCTACACCGTCGGCCCAGCGCTCGCCTCGATGGCGATCTTCCTGCTGATGGCGGTGATGCTGTACTTCCGCCCGGCAGGACTGTTCCCCGTGCCGCAGTCGGCCCCGCACGCGATCGCGCCACCGGTAAGGGAGGCCTCGCGTGCGCTGCTCATTCTGGGCATCGTGGTGGTGGTGGCGCTCGCCCTGGTGCCGCTGTCCGGCGAGACGTTTTACACTCGCGTGCTCACGCGCGGGCTGGTGATGGGTCTCGCGGCGATCGGCCTGGACCTTGTGTTCGGCTACGGCGGGATGATCAGCTTCGGCCATGCGGCCTTTCTCGGCGTCGGCGCCTACGCGGTCGGTATCCTCGCGAGCTACGGCATCGCCGAGGGCCTGGTGTCGCTGCCGGTCGCGGTGGCCGGCGCCGCCCTCGCCGGGCTGGTCACCGGCGCGCTGTCGATCCGCACCACCGGCATCTTCTTCATCATGATCACGCTTGCCTTCGCGCAGATGTTCTATTACCTGGCGATCGCCCTCGAAGCCTTCGGCGGCGACAACGGCATGCCGCTCAAGCTGCCCACGACGATCGCCGGCACCCTCGACCTGTCCGAGCCGCGCGTGCTGTACTGGGTGGCGCTGGGCTGCGTGCTGGGTGCCCTGGTCCTGTGCCGACGGGTCGTGCGCTCGCCGTTCGGCCTCGCGCTGCGCGGCACCCGCGACAACGAGCGGCGCATGCAGACACTGGGCTATGCCACGCAGCGCTACAAGCTCGCCGCCTACACCCTCTCCGGGGCGATCTGCGGCCTGGCCGGCGGCCTGCTCGCAAACGTCGATTCCTACGTCGGCCCCTCCATGTTCCACTGGTTCACCTCCGGCCTGCTGATGATCATGGTGATCCTCGGCGGGCAGGGCACACTGGTCGGGCCCTTGCTCGGCGCGCTGCTCTACGTGGTGCTGGAGGAAGCCCTGTCGCAGCTGACCGAGCACTGGATGGTGATCTTCGGTCCGCTGCTGATCCTCGTCGTGCTGCTGCGCCGCCGTGGCTGAGCCCGCGCTGCTCGCGGTACGGGGGCTGACCAAGCGCTTCGGTGGCATCGTCGCGAACAGCGCGATCGATCTCGTGCTGCCGGCCACGGGCATCCACGCCGTGATCGGGCCCAACGGCGCGGGCAAGACCACCTTCATCGCCCAGCTGTGCGGAGAGCTCATGCCGGACGCGGGCAGCGTGCACTTCCGCGGCGCCGACATCACCCGCTGGCCGCCCTATCGCCGCGCGCGCGCCGGGCTGATGCGCTCGTTCCAGGTCACCAGCATCATGCCCAGCCTCACCGCGCTGGAGCACACGATGCTCGCCGTGCGGCGCGCGCCGCAAGGCGCCGCGCGCGAAGCGCTGCAGCGCGTGGGCCTCGCCGGGCGCGAGGACACCCCGGCTCACGCGCTTTCGCACGGCGAGCGGCGCCAGCTCGAGCTCGCCATGGTGATCGCGCCGCGGCCGCGCCTGCTGCTGCTGGACGAGCCTGCCGCGGGCACGGGCAAGGAGGAGGCCCTGCGCACCACCGAGCTCATCGCCGCGCTCGGCCAGGACCACGCCATCCTGCTTGTCGAGCACGATATGGACATGGTGTTCGCGCTGGCGCAGCGCATCACCGTGCTTGCGAACGGCGCCTGCATCGCGAGCGGAGCGCCCGCGGAAATTAGAGATAATGCGGCGGTCAAGCAGGCCTACCTGGGCGACTGAATGGAGCACGCAAGGTTCGAGTACTCGCCGATCGCCTCGCGACCGGTGCTCAAGATGCCGCGCGGGGCGCGCGTGGCGGTATGGGTCACGCCCAACATCGAGCACTTCCGCTGGGGCAAGCCGGCGATCTCGCTTACGCCGATGACCGCCGGCCTCAACCCCGACGTGCTGAACTACGCCTGGCGCGACTACGGCGCGCGCGTCGGGGTGTGGCGGCTGATGGAGATCTTCGACAAGCACGGCTTCAAGGCCACCGCGGCGCTCAATTCCGACGTCTGCGCGCGCTACCCCGAGATCGTAAGCGCGGGCAACGCGCTGGGCTGGGAATGGATGGCGCACGGCGAGAGCAACTCCGCGCTGTTCACCGGCCTGCCCGAGGAGGCCGAGCGCCCGATCATCCAGAACGCGATCGACACCATCGCGCAGGCCACCGGGCGCAAGCCGCGCGGCTGGCTCGGACCCGCGCTGACCGAGACGGCGAGCACGCTCGATCTGCTCGCCGAAGCCGGCATCGAGTACGTGGCCGACTGGTGCAACGACGAGCTGCCCTACCGCATGCAGACCCGCTCCCGGCCGATCGTCGCCATGCCCTATACGCTAGAGATCGGCGACATCCCGCTGTTCCTCGAGCGCGGCGGCGACGGCGAGGGCTTCTACCGCATGGTGGTCGACCAGCTCGAGCAGCTCCACGCCGAGGGCGCGAAGCGCCCGCGCGTGATGTCCATCGCCATCCATCCGTTCCTGATCGGCCATCCCTTCCGCGCGCGCTACCTGGACAAGGCGCTCCGGTACATCAAGCGCAAGAAGGGCGTCTGGATCGCCACCGCCGGCGAAATCCTCGACTGGTGGAACAAGGCTTCGAAATCCTAGGAGAGAATCATGCGCTCGAAAATCGTCCTTGCCGCTATCGCGCTGTCCCTGTCCCTGTCGCTGCCGGCCGCCGGCGCCGAGCGCATCAAGATCGGCTTTCTCACCACGCTCACCGGGCCGGCCGCCTTCCTCGGGCGCGACATGGTCAACGGCGCGCAGCTCGCGCTGGAAGGGCTCGGCGGGCGCATGGGCGGCGTTCCCGCCGAGCTCATCGTCGAGGACGACCAGCTCGACGGCAAGACCGGCGTGCAAAAGACGCGCAAGCTGCTCGAAAGCGACAAGGTGAACCTGCTCGCCGGCATGCTCTTCGGCAACGTCACAGCGGCGGTTTCCGGCGTGGCGATGAAATCGGGCCTGATCACGGTCGCCACCGTGGGCTCGATTCCGCCGATCCTCGGCGAAGGCTGCCATCCGAACTACTTCACCATGGCCTGGACCATCGACTCCAACTACGAGGCCCTCGCCTCCTACCTCAACCAGGCCGGGGTGAAGAGCGTCGTGCTCATGGCGCCCAACTACATCGCCGGCAAGCTGGTGCAGGCGGGTTTCCATCGCAGCTACAAGGGCAAGGTGCTCGCCGAGATCTTCACCAAGATCGACCAGCCCGACTACTCGGTGGAGATCGGCGAGGTGCGCGCGAAGAGGCCCGAAGCGGTGGTGGTGTTCTACCCGGGCGGCATGGGCATCAACTTCCTCAAGCAGTACAAGGCTTCCGGCGTGATGGAGTCGATCCCGGTGTACTCCTCGGTGTTCCTCACCGACGAGTCGACCTTCCCGGCGCTGGGCGACACACCGCTGGGCATCGTCACCACCAGCAACTGGAATCCCGAGCTCGACAACCCCGCGAACCGCACGTTCGTCGCCGCTTACCGCAAGAAGCACGGCAACCGGCCCACCAGCATGGCGGCGATGGGCTACGACACCATCATGCTGATCGGCGCCGCCGTGGGCGAGGTCAAGGGCAAGGTCGAGGACACCGACGCGCTGCGCGCCGCGCTGCGCAAGGCCCCGTTCCAGTCGGTGCGCGGCACCTTCAAGTTCAACCACAACCATTTCCCGGTGCAGACCTACTACCTGAACCAGGTGGCCAAGGATAGCTCCGGCAAGCTCTACAACAAGCTGCTGGGCGTGGCGCAGAAGGACGTGGTCGACGCCTTCAGCGGCAAGTGCAAGATGCCCTAGCGAGGAGCCACGCGGCATGGCCGAGGAGGCGGGCATCCTCGTCGGCGAACCCCATCAGCTGCACGCCGAGTGGCAATCCGCCCGCCTCAAGCAGCGGCAGCGTGATCGCCGGCACGCCGAAGCCGGAAGAAAAGGCGTTGAAGTCGCGGCTGCCGGTGCCGGCAAGCCCGCGCGGCGCCGGCCCGAGCGCCGCAGGCAGCAGGACCACATCGCATTCGCCTGAAAGCGCCTGATACGCCGTGCGCAGGACGGCTCTCTTCGAAAGCGCGGATTCGTAGTCGGCGCGCGTCATCGCCTCGCCCATGGCGAGGAAGCGCCGGGTGTCGGCGCCCAGCGCGTCGCGATACTGCGCGAGCGGCCAGCGCAGCTCCCAGCAGCAGATGGCTGCCCACACGTCGAGCGCGCCGGCAAATGGGGTTTCGATCTCCCGCGCGCGAAGCTGGTCGGCGAGGCGCTGAAATGCGTCGCGCGCGTCCGGGTCCATGCGCGCCCATGCTTCGGTGCGCAACAGCCCGATGCGCTCTGGCTTGACCGTCGCCACGTCGAACGAGGGCGCCGGGAAACCGGCATCGCCGCCGGCCTGCTCGCCGATGCGCGTGCACACGGCCGCCAGGTCCTGCAGCTCACTCGCGAGCACGCCCAGGTGCGACTGGCTCGGTGCCACGCCGTGGATGCCGCCCTGGTGCAGCGCCCCGAAGCTCGGCTTGAAGCCGAGCACGCCGCAGAAGCTCGCCGGACGGATGAGCGAACCCATCTCCTGCGTGCCGAGCGCGGCGGGGACGATATCGGCCGCGACTGCGGCGGCCGATCCGCTGGAAGAGCCGCCGGGCGTGCGCGCCGCGTCGTGCGGGTTGGTGGTCGGGCCCGCGTTGCCCAGCGCGAGCTCGGTGGTCACGGTCTTGCCGAGCACGATCGCGCCGCCGCTCCTCAGCGCGGCGACGCAGGCTGCGTCGCGCTGCAGGCTCCAGCCGGCAAAGCGCGCGCTGCCCATCTGCGTCGGCAGCTCGGCCGTTTCGATCACGTCCTTGATGCCCAGCGGCATGCCGTCGACCGGCGAGAGCGGCGCGCCGCGGCGATAGCGCTCGGTGGCAGCGTCGGCCGCGCGCCGCGCGCCGGCGACATCCAGCGTGACGAACGCGCGCAACGTGGGCTCCACGGCTTCGAGCCGCTGCAGGCGGCGCTCCAGGTAGGCGCGCGGCGTGTCGGCGCCGGTGGCGAAGGCACCTCTTGCAGAGTGGAACGGCTCGCCGCGCATGCCCGGAATGTAATGCCATAAGCGCCTGCATTCATAGGAGCCCGCATGAACCCGATGCCCGAGCCTTTTTTTATGCCGGCATCTGGCTCACACTTGGCGGATGCCGGATGGGTCTCCTCGGAACGAGCCGGCGGACCGCCGCTCCGAGTGGTTCGTGCCCTCCTTCGGGCCGGAGCGCTTCCGGCTCGCGGTAGGGCTGCTGTTCCTGCCTTACACCGGCATGGTGCTCGCCTACGTCGTGACGGGCTCGATGCTTGCTGCGACGGTACAGTGGGACCGGGTGGTCGCCATCGTGGTGATCTACTTTCTCGCGCTCGGCGTGGGCGCGCACGCGCTCGACGCCGTGGGCAGCCGCGGCGCGAAGCCCTGGGGCCAGGTCTTCTCGCGCGCGCAGCTCTGGACGATCGCCGTGGCGAGCCTCGTGGTGGCCTACGCCATCGGCGCCTGGTACATGGTGCTCTACGTCCCGCTG
>DATKAX010000269.1:0-3135 GCA_035514595.1 Burkholderiales bacterium | reverse complement strand
GCCCGGCCCGTGGCCGCGCACTTCGGCCGAAGGCGAGTACGCGCGCAGCAGCTCGTAGCTCAGCTCGAACCGGCTGCCGTCCGAGAACGCGATCTCCATGCGCCGCGACTTCTGGTGCAGCTTGATCTCGGTCGGCCGAGGGGAGTCGCTCTCCATCGAGACCGCCTACTTCTGCTGTGTCGGCGGCACGTAGCCGGCGGCCACGTCGGCGCCGCTGCCGAAGAAATGGCTCTCCATCTGCTGCGCCAGGTAGTCGCGCGCCTTCTTGTCGGCAAGGTTGAGCCGGTTCTCGTTCACCAGCATCGTCTGCTGCGCGAGCCAGTGCCCCCACGCCTCCTTCGACACATTCTCGAAGATGCGCTTGCCGAGCTCTCCCGGATACGGCGGGAAATCGAGCCCCTGGGCCTCGCGCCCGAGCTTGATGCATTTCACTGTGCGTGCCATGCCTCAAGTATGCACGCGCGCGGGGCCTGTTCAACCATTTGCCCTGTAGGGCGATGAGGGGGGGGTCCTTACAGGTCGACCTTGAAGTCCTCCGGCGGCACCGGGCGAGCGAAGAAGTAGCCCTGTGCCTGGTCGCATCCGAGCCCGCGCAGAATGTCTGCGTCTTCCTGCGTCTCGACGCCCTCGGCCACCGTCTGCAGACCCAGTTCGCCGGCCAGGCGCACGATCGAGGACACTACGGCGCGCGCTTCGCGTGCCTTCGACATCTGCTTCACGAAGCTGCGGTCGATCTTGAGCGCGTGAACCGGCAGCGACACGAGGTAGCTGAGCGATGAATACCCCGTGCCGAAGTCGTCGATGTAGAGCTTGCAGCCCAGCTTGCGAAGGCGCTCCAGCACGACGCGGGCCTTGTCGGGCTCCTCGGCGAGCGCGCTCTCGGTGATCTCGAATTCAAGGCTGGCCGCCGGAACGCTCCAGGCGCCGAGCAGGGAATCGATCTCCTCCAGCAGCCGCGGATCGTGCAGGTTGCGCGGCGAAAGATTGACGGCAACCGGTAGCTCGATCCGGCCGCGCCAGGCGCCGAGCTGGCGTACCGCCGACTCGATGACGAGGCTAGTGAGCGGGCGAATCAGGCCGGTCTGCTCCGCGATCGGCACGAACTGCATCGGGGGCACCATGCCCTTCTGCGGATGCGGCCAGCGCACGAGCGCCTCGGCGCCGCATGGCGCACGCGTGCGCAGATCGACTTTGGCCTGGTAGTGCAGGACGAGCTCGCGCTGCGCGATCGCCTTGCGCAGCTCGGCCGCGAGGGCGAGGCGCGCCGGGTTCTCGCGCTCGGTCGCGCCGCGATACACGAAGAACGTCCCGGCCGTCTGGTGCGCCTCGCGCGCGGCTATGCTTGCCCGCCGCAGCAGCATCTCGGGCTCGTCGCCGTGCGCCGGGAAAAAGCTCGCGCCGATACAGGCGCGCAGATCCACGGCGAGCTCGCCGACATTGACCGGTGCCTCGAACAGCGCCTGCAGCCGCCGCGCGAGCTCGGCCGTCACGGCGGCATCGGCCTTCGGCAGGAGCAGCGCGAACTCGTCGTTCTCGGTCCGCGCGAGCTGCGTCGCCGGCGTCATGGCGAACTTGAGTTTCGCCGCGGCTTCCAGGACCGCCGTACAGGCCGGGTCGTAGCCGAGGCTTTCGTGCAGCTCGCGCAGGCTCTGGAGGTACACGACGAGCACCGCAAGCCCGTCACCCGAGGCCGCCGAGCCGACTCCGGCCTCGACGGCGCGCAGGAACGGAATCCGGCCGGGCAGTCCGGTGAGCAGATCGTGCGTGACCGCGCGCTGCGCGGCTTCTTCGGCGGCCACGCGCCTCGCGTTAGAGCGCAGGACCTCGATGCCGAACGACAGGTCGGCGGCCATCTCGTCGAGCAGCGCCAGCTCTTCGGCGTCGAACGCATCTTCCTCCGCCGCTATGATCGTAAAGGTGCCGATGATCTCGCCGGCCACCCGCAGGGGAAAGGAGGCGACCGAGCCGAAGCCATGGGTTATCGCCGCTTCGCGCCACGGGGCGAAGCGGGGGTCCGACGACATGCTGCGGATGACACAGGTTTCGCCCGTGCGAATCGCCGTGCCGACGCTGCCTCGCCCTCGCTCCGTTTCGGCCCATGTGACCTGGAGAGCATCGATGAAGCCATGGTCATGGCCGGTGAATGCCATGGTGCGAACCGACTTCGCCTCGTCGTGCCGCAGATAGTTGACGCAGGCGAGGCGATAGCCGGCCTGCGCCACGGCGACCCGGCACATTGCCGCGAGCAGGCTGTCCTCGTCCTTCTCGCGCAGCAGCGCCCGGTTGCCGGCGCTCAGCGCCTTGAGCGCCCGGGTCACCCTCTCGCTATGCGCGGCCAGCGCGTCGAACGTTTTCGCCAGCGTGCCGATCTCGCCCGCCCCGTGATCGAGGCCGGAGCGCGCTGAAAGATCACCGCGATAGTGACGCTCCGCGGCCTCGCGGAGCCGGCGAAGCGGGGAGACGAGCAAGCGCTGGGCACCGACCAGGGCGATGCCGAGAGCGAAGACGAAGACCAGCACGATGGTGGACAGCTCGCGCAGAAGCCGCTCCCGCGGCGCGCGCTCTATCTCGGCCCTGGGGAACCCCGCCAGCACGTAGAGCGGCCACTCCGGCGCATTCGGCAGCCTGGAGAAGGCCCCGATATGCGCCGCGCCATCCGGACCGGCGAACTCGAGGAAGCCATGGCTTGCCGCCGCAACCTTGCCCTTGCTGCGCTCGATGGCCGGCAAGATCTTCCCGTTGAGTGGCGGGCCGTCGGGGAAGGAGGCGACGACGTGTCCGCTCAGATCCACGAGCATGACAACGGCTCCTTCCTTCACCGAAGCGCCCCTTAACGCATCCGCCAGCTTCGCCGCGTTCACCGTGGCAATCAGCACCGAGCGCACTTCACCGCTCTCGCCGAGCACCGGATAGGCGGCGGCGATTGCGCCGGCTCCGCTGACCCGGCCGGTGATGAGCCCGCTCACGGCATGCGTGCGCTGGCTCACCGCGCGCCGGAAATATTCGTGATCTGCGACATTGACCGCCTGGACGAGGGGCCGCACCGAGCAGCGAACCACTCCGTTCGCGTCGGCGAGCACTGCATTCACATGGAAAGGACGCGCATCGACGATGCGCTTCAGCGCGACACGGCAG
>DATKAX010000268.1:0-8875 GCA_035514595.1 Burkholderiales bacterium | reverse complement strand
GGGGAAACGCGCGCGGAAACAGAAGCTTGTGTCTCATAATGGGCGCTCGCGCGAAGTTGCGGCCATCGCCGTAGACGCCAGGCTGCGTCGTGCGTTCTTCGAATGACGATGAACCGAACGAAAATCATCCGGACGGTCGTGGGCGCTCTGCTCGCCGTGACGGCGGGCATGGCGAGCGCCCAGCACGCGCTCGAGATCATTTCGCTGCGCCATCGCACGGTCGAGCAGGTGCTGCCGGCGCTGCGCCCGCTGCTCGAGCCCGGGGGCACGCTGACCGGGCAGGCGAGCCAGCTCATCGTGCGCGCGAGCCCGGCCAACGTGGCCGAGCTGCGCCGGGCGCTCGCGGCGATCGACCGTCCGCTGCGCCGCCTCCAGATCTCGGTGCGCTTCGACGACTCGAGCCGCGCCGAGCAGCGCGACATCGAGGCGAGCGGCCGCATCTCGAACCGCGATTCGCGCTTCGAGCTGCGCGCGCGCGACGCGCGCAGCGATTCCGCAGAGCGCGTCGACCAGCGCGTCCAGGTGCTCGAGGGCAGCCGCGCGACGATCCACACCGGCCAGTCGCGGCCGCTGTCGCAGCGGCAGTTCATCCAGACGCCGGGCGGGGTGGTGTCGCAGGAAATCGTGGTGGTACAGGAGCTCACCACCGGCTTCGAGGTCGTCCCGCGCCTTGCCGGCGATACGGTGACGCTCGAAGTCGCCCCCCAGCGCCACAGCGGCGAGTCCTATCAGCGCGCCGCCACCCGTGTGAGCGCTCGCCTGGGGCAATGGACCGAGCTCGGCGCGGTGGTGCACGACAGCTCGCAGACGGGGCGCGGGATCGCATCGGCGAGCCGCTCCAGCGGCAGCGAGTCGCGCCGGGTGTGGGTCAAGGTCGAGGAGATCGCCGACTGAGCCCTGCGCTGAAGCGGGTGTTCTCGACGGGCGGCCCCCTCGCGCAGGCGGTACCCGGGTTCCGGCTGCGGCCGCAGCAGCTCGAGATGGCCGAGGCGATCCACGAGACGATCGAGCGCACCGACGTGCTGGTGGCCGAGGCGGGAACCGGCACCGGGAAGACCTTCGCCTATCTCGCGCCGGCGCTGCTCGCGGGCGGCAAGGTGATCGTCTCGACCGGCACCAAGACGCTGCAGAACCAGCTTTTCGACCGCGATCTGCCGGCGGTGCGCGCCGCGCTCGCCTCGGGCGCGAGCGCGGCGTTGCTGAAGGGCCGCGCCAACTACGTATGCCTTTACCGGCTGCGGCGCGCTTCGCGGGAAGGCCGCTTCGCAACGCCGGAGGAAGCATCCCAGCTGCGCCGCATCGAGCGCTTCGCGAAGGTGACGGCGACCGGCGACCGCGCGGATCTCGCCGACGTCCCCGAGGACTCGCCGGTCTGGGCGCAGGCGAGCTCCACGCGCGACAACTGCCTCGGCCAGAGCTGTCCGGATCACGGCGAGTGCTTCGTGATGCAGGCGCGCAGGAACGCGCTCGCCGCGGATATCGTGGTGATCAACCACCATCTGTTCTTCGCCGACGTCGTGCTGCGCGACGAGGGCGTCGCGGAGCTGCTGCCGGCGTGCAATACGCTGATCTTCGACGAGGCCCACCAGCTGCCCGAGACCGCGCGCATGTTCTTCGGCGAAAGCGTCTCGAGCGCGCAGCTCGTCGAGCTCTCGCGCGACGCGCGCGCAGAGCTGCGCGCTGCCGGGGGCGCTTCTCCCGAGCTCGAGCGCCTTGCCTTGCGCCTGGAGAAGGCCGCCCGCGAGCTGCGCCTTGCGCTGGGCGAGGCGAGCGCCCGGCTGGCGTGGGCCCAGGCGCTGCGCGCCCCGGCGTTCGCGCAAGCGCTCGAAGTCGCGCACGCGTCGCTCGCGCGGCTGCGCGAGCCGCTCGAAGCACAGGCCGAGCGCTCGGAGGGCCTTGCTTCGTGCGCGCGCCGGGCCGCTGCGGCGTACGGCGTGCTCGCGCGCATGCGCGAAGCGGACCTGCCCGAAGAGGTGCGCTGGGTGGAGGTGTTCGGCCAGGCGGTGCAGCTGCACTTGACGCCGCTTTCGCCGGCGGAGCTGTTCCGCCGCCAGATGGCCGATCACCCGCGCGCCTGGATCTTCACTTCGGCCACGCTCGCGGTGGGCGAGGATTTCAGTCATTTCACGCGGGAGCTCGGCGTGCCCGAAGCGCGCACGCAGCGCTGGCCAAGCCCTTTCGACTATTCGCACCAGGCGCTGCTCTACCTGCCGCCGGCAATGCCGGCGGACCCGAACGAGGCCGCGTTCACCGAGGCGGTGGTGGAGGCCGCGCTGCCGGTGCTGCGCGCGAGCGGCGGCCGGGCGTTCCTGCTTTTCACGACCTTGCGCGCGCTGCGCCGCGCGCACGAGCTGCTGCGCAGCCGCGTCGAGTTTCCGCTGCTGGTGCAGGGCACCGGATCGAGGAGCGAGCTGCTGGCGCGCTTTCGCGCGCTGGGCAACGCGGTGCTGCTCGGCAGCCAGTCGTTCTGGGAGGGCGTCGACGTGCGCGGCGAGGCGCTGTCGCTGGTCGTGATCGACAAGCTGCCGTTCGCGCCGCCCGACGACCCGGTGCTCGCGGCGCGCATCGAGGCGATCCGCGCGCAGGGCGGCAACCCGTTCGCGAGCCTGCAGCTGCCGCAGGCGGTGCTGCAGCTCAAGCAGGGTGCCGGGCGGCTGATCCGCGACGAAACCGACCGCGGCGTGCTGATGCTTTGCGATCCGAGGCTGCGCTCGAAGCCCTACGGCAGCCGCATCCTGCGCAGCCTCCCCGCGATGCGCCTTACCCGCAGCCTCGCCGAGGTCGAAGGCTTCTTCGCCGGGATCCCCGCGTGAAGGTCGTCATCACCGGAGGCGGCGGCTTCCTCGGGCTGCGCCTGGCGAACGCGCTGCTCGAGCGCGGCGCGCTCGGCGCTCGCGCGATCGCGCGCCTGGTCCTGCTCGACTCGGCGTTCCCGCAGGGCGTGCCCAAAGGCGCGGTCGGGCTCACAGGCGATATTTCGGATCCGGCGATCCTGGAGCAGGCCCTCGCCGCCGATACCGATACGGTCTTTCACCTCGCCGCCGTGGTGAGCGGCGCGGCGGAGGCGGACTTCGACCTCGGCATGCGGGTCAATCTCGAAGGCACGCGGGCGCTGCTCGAGCGGCTGCGCCGCTGCGCGCAGCCGCCGCGCCTGGTGTTCGCGAGCTCGGTGGCGGCCTTCGGCGGCGAGCTTCCCGAGGTGCTCGACGACTCGACCATGCCCGCGCCGCAGAGCTCCTACGGCGCGCAGAAGGTGATCGGCGAATACCTGGTTTCCGACTACTCGCGCAAAGGCTTTGTCGATGGGCGCTCGCTGCGTCTGCCGACGATCGTGGTGCGCGCGGGCAAGCCGAACGCCGCGGCCTCCTCGTTCGCGAGCGGCATCATCCGCGAGCCGCTCAACGGCGCGTTCTCGGACTGCCCCGTGGCGCCGCAGACCGGCGTGTGGCTGCTCTCGCCCCGCAGGGCGGTAGAGGCGTTCCAGCATGCCTGCGAGCTGCCGGCGGCGGCCTGGGGGACGCATCGCGTGGTCAACCTCCCCGGCCTCAGCGCCACGGTGGCCGAGATGCTGGACGCCCTCAAGCGGGTCGCGGGGGCGGAGGCGGCGGCCCGGGTGCGCTGGCGGCCCGACCCCCGCATCCAGGCGATCGTGGAAACATGGCCGGCGCGGTTTCGCACGCCGCGCGCGCTGGAGCTGGGCTTTCGCGCCGATGCCGGCATCGAATCGGTGATCCGCGACTACATCGCCGACGCCGCGCTGTGATTCGCCCTAGTCGGGGTCCCAGATCCGCCACCAGGGTGCGTCGCCGCGCGTCCCGCCGGCCTTCAGATAGCGGCTGTCGGGGAAGTTCTTCTCCATCACGCGCGCCGCGCCGTCGCGCAGCTCGTCCATGCCGAGGGCGTCGTAGGCTTTGACCAGGACGAAAACCGCCTCCTCGACCGCCGGCGCCTCGACGTAATGCCGGATCGCGTACTGCGCGCGGTTCGCCGCGGCGAGGTAGGCGCCGCGCTTCATGTAGTAGCGCGCCACGTGCACCTCGTGCGAGGCGAGCGCGTTGACCAGATAGCGCATGCGCGCCGCCGAGTCCTCGGCGTACCTCGACTCCGGGAAGCGCGTGACGAGCTCCTTGAAGGCGCCGAACGCCTCGCGCGTGGACTTCGGGTCGCGGTCGCTCATGTCGGGCGAGGTGAGCCAGCTCAGCAAGCCCTGCTTCTCGTTGAAGTTGATCAGCCCCTTGAGGTACCAGGCGTAGTCGACGCTGGGATGGTTCGGATACAGCTTGATGAAGCGATCGACGGCGGCGATCGCCGAAGCGCGCTCGTTGTCCTTCCAGTACGCGTAGGCCACCTCGAGCTGCGCCTGCTGCGCGTAGCGCCCGTACGGGTAGCGCGCCTCGAGCTTCTCCAGGTACTGAATGGCCTTGGGCCAGTTCTTGTCGGCCATGGCGTCCTTGGCCTCGGTGTAAAGGCGCTGCGCCGACCAGCCGGACGTCTCGTCGTCGGAAGAGTTGATTCCGCTGCAGCCGGAGGCAAGGAGCGCGGCCACGGCGAGCAGGGCAGCAAGTAGACTGTGGCGCATGCGGGAGAAAAATTATAGCCCCGACTGGGACGCCGGCTTCGTCGCCGCCATGAGCGCGACGGTGCCGGCGGAGCTCGGCGGGCTGAGGTTGGACCAGGCGCTCGCGCGCCTGTTCCCACAATACTCGAGGAACCGCCTGCAGGCCTGGCTCAAGTCCGGCCACATCCGCGTCGCCGGGAAAAGGTCTGCTTCCTCGAAGGAGACGGTTATCGGGGGCGAGCGCGTCGAGCTCGAGCCGCCGCCGGCGCCGCAGGCGAGGCCGCTCGCGCAGCGCATGCCTCTCAAGATCGTGCACGAGGACGAGCACCTGATCGTGATCGACAAGCCCGCCGGGCTGGTCGTGCATCCGGGCGCCGGCGTGCCGGATCGAACGCTGCTCAACGCGCTGCTCGCGCACGCGCCTTCGCTCGCCGCGGTGCCGCGCGGGGGCATCGTGCACCGGCTCGACAAGGACACCAGCGGACTGCTGGTCGTCGCGAAGACCGTGCCGGCGCAGTCCCATCTCGCAGGACAGCTTGCCGAGCGCAGCATGCGGCGCGTGTATCTCGCGCTGGTCCAGGGCGACCCGCCGGCGAGCGGCGTCATCGACGCCCCGGTGGGGCGCGATGCGCGCGCGAGAACCCGCATGGCGGTCACCCATCGCGGCAAGCCGGCACGCACCAACTATCGCGTGATCGAGCGCTTTGGCCGCGCCGCGCTGGTCGAGTGCCGGCTGCAGACCGGGCGCACGCACCAGATCCGCGTCCACTTCCAGCACATCCGGCATCCGCTGCTGGGCGATACCGTATACCGGCGCGGAACGCGCCACGGCATCGCCTTTCCGCGGCAGGCGCTGCACGCGGCCGAGCTCAGCCTGGTTCACCCCGCGACCGGGCAGGTCGCGACCTGGCGCGCGCCGCTGCCGCGCGACATGAAGCGGCTGATCGAGGCGCTGCGCGATGATCATTCCTGAGTGGCCGGCGCCGGCTCGCGTGCGAGCCCTCGTGACCACGCGCGCCGAGGGCGACATGGCAGCCGAAGAGGGCAGGCGCCGGCTGCGCGAGCTCCTGCCCGCGGAGCCGCGCTGGCTGCGCCAGGTGCATGGCATTGCCGTGGTCGAGGATCCGGAAGGTACCGTTGCCGCCGATGCGGCAATTTCTCGGCAGAAAAATTCAGTGTGCGCGGTCCTCGTCGCCGACTGCATGCCGGTGCTGCTCGCCGACGACTCGGCCAGCGCGGTGGCGGTTGCGCACGCCGGGTGGCGCGGGCTGTGCGGCGGGGTGATCGAGGCGACGCTCGAGGCGATGGCGCGGCCGGCGCAGCACGTGCTTGCGTGGCTCGGTCCGGCCATCGGCCCGCGGGCCTACGAGGTCGGCGCCGAGGTGCGCGAGGCCTTCCTCGAGCGCGATGCAGGCGCGGCGAGCGCGTTTGCGGCACGCGAGGGCCGCTGGCTGCTCGACCTGTATGCGGTGGCGCGCCAGCGACTCGCGGCGCAGGGCGTAACCCGGGTGTTCGGCGGCGGGCTGTGCACCTACTCGGATCCCGGGCGCTTCTATTCGCATCGCAGGAGTCGCGATACCGCGCGCATGGCGGCGGCGATCTGGCTCACGTAGAATCGTCGGCCCCATGACCCTGACCCTCGGTTGGATCGTCGCCGCAAGCGTGGCGGGCGGGACGCTTTCCGCCGGCCTGGCCGCGGTCGCTCTCATGGTGCGCGCCTCCTGGGTGCCGATGCTGGTCTCGTTCGCCATCGGCGCGCTGCTGGGCGCGGCTTTCCTCGAGGTGATCCCCCACGCGTTCGAGACCGGCGAGGCGCGCCAGGTCGCATCCGCCATCCTCGGCGGGATCTTCGCGTTCTTCGTGCTGGAAAAGCTGCTGCTCTGGCGCCATTGTCATACGGAGCACTGCGAAGTCCACGACCCGCATGCGCCCGCGCATGACGGCGGCCGCAGCGGCACGCTGATCGTGATCGGCGACACGGTGCACAACTTCCTCGACGGCCTGCTGATCGCCGCCGCGTTCCTGCAGAGCACGGAGCTCGGCATCATCGCCGCGATCGCGATCATCGCCCACGAGATCCCGCAGGAGGTCGGCGACTTCCTGATCCTGCTGCACTCGGGCTACTCGCGCGCGAGGGCGCTCGCCATGAACCTGCTGTCGTCGGCTGCCACCGTGGTCGGGGGCGTGCTCGGCTATTACGCGCTGCAGCTCCTTGCCGGGATCGAGCCGATCCTGCTCGGCTGCGTGGCGGCAAGCATGATCTACGTCGCCGTGGCCGACCTCATACCCGGTCTGCACCGCCGGCCGGAGCTGCGCGATACCGCCTTTCAGTCGCTCCTCATCGCGCTTGGCATCGGCACCATCGCGCTCCTCGGCGCGATCCTGCACCATTGAGCAAAAAGAACTACGTATCAGCGGCTTAATATTCATTTGACGGCGCGCTTTGTGCGTCGCAAAATCGGCCGCGATGCAACCCGGGTCCCCAGACGCCCTGCTCGCCGCGATCGCGCAGTCGAGCAACGAGGTGACGCAGGGCTGGATGCGACTGCTGGCAGCCGCGCCCGCGGCGGCCGGCGCCGTTCCCTGGCTGGCCGACACGCAGCCCGACCCGGCGCTGCAGGCCTCCTACCTCCAGCAGCAGACGCGCCTCTGGTCGGCGCTGCTCACCGGCAAGTCCGAGCGGCTCGCCGAGCCCGAGCCGGGCGACCGCCGCTTCTCCGCGGCGGAGTGGCGCGAGAACCCGTATTACGACTACCTGCGCCAGTCCTACCTCCTCGCCGCGCGCTACCTCGAGCAGCTCGTGGAGGCGGCGCCGATCGACACCGCCGCGAAGGCGCGCGCGCGCTTCGCCGCGCGCCAGTGGATCGACGCCATGTGCCCCGCCAACTTCGCCGCCACCAACCCGGCGGCGCTGCGCGAGGCGCTCGCGACCAACGGCGAGAGCATCACGCGCGGCGTCGCCAATCTGATGTCCGACGTGCAGCGCGGGCGTATCCGCCAGACCGACGAGGCGGCGTTCGAGGTGGGCCGGAACCTCGGCGTGACGCCCGGCCACGTGGTGTACGAGAACGAGCTGATCCAGCTCATCCAGTACGCCCCCGCGACGCGCGAGGTGGCGCTGCGGCCGCTCGTCATGGTGCCGCCCTGCATCAACAAGTACTACATCCTCGATCTGCAGCCCGAGAACTCGTTCGTCGCGCACGCGGTGGCGAGCGGACACACGGTGTTCATGGTGTCCTGGCGCAACGTCGGCCCCGCGCTCGGCCATCTCGGATGGGACGACTACCTCGAGAAAGGCGTGTTCGCGGCGATGCGCGTGGCGCGCGAGATCTGCGGCGCCGACCGGGTCAACGCGCTCGGCTTCTGCGTCGGCGGGACGCTGCTGGGCGCGGCGCTCGCGGTGCTCGCCCGCAAGGGCGACCGGCTGGTGGCGAGCGCGACCTTTCTCGCCACGATGCTCGACTTCTCCGAGACCGGGCAGCTCGGCCTGTTCGTCGATGCAGCGAGCGTCGCGGCGCGCGAGGCGAGCATCGGCCGCGGCGGCATCCTGCCTGGCGCGGACCTGGCGTTCGTGTTTTCCAGCCTGCGCGCCAACGACCTGGTGTGGCCCTACGTGGTGAAGAACTATGTCCTCGGCGGCGCTCCCGCGGCGTTCGATCTTCTCTACTGGAACGCCGACAGCACCAACCTTCCCGGGCCGATGTATTGCTACTACCTGCGCAACACCTATCTCGAGAACCGCTTGCGCGAGCCCGATGCCCTCGTCAACTGCGGCGTCCCGGTCGACCTCGGCAGGATCCGCCTGCCGGTGTTCGTGCTCGCCACGCGCGAGGACCACATCGTGCCCTGGCGCGCGGCCTATCGCACCCTGCACCTCGTCGGCAGCAGCGACAAGTCTTTCGTGCTCGGCGCGAGCGGCCATATCGCCGGCATCGTCAACCCGCCGGTGCACGGCCGGCGCAGCCACTGGATTGCCGCCGGCGACGCGCGCAACCCGCCGCGCGAGCCGGACGCCTGGCTCGAGCAGGCGCGGGAAGAGCGCGGTAGCTGGTGGCCGCGCTGGTCGGCCTGGCTCGCGACCCACGGCGGCGGACGCCGCCTGGCGCAGGCCGCCGCGGGCAACCACCGATACCGGGCGATCGAGCCGGCGCCCGGGCGCTACGTGAGGCAACGGCTCCACTAGGAGGCATCATGGAAGAGATCTTCATCGTCGGCGCGGCGCGCACGCCCATCGGCAAGTTCGGCGGCAGCCTGGCGAAGACGCCGGCCACCGAGCTCGGCGCGCTCATCATTCGAAACGTGCTGGAGCGCTCGGGG
>DATKAX010000267.1:0-7459 GCA_035514595.1 Burkholderiales bacterium | reverse complement strand
CCCTGCTTTTTCTCGAGGCCTTTCTTGTCGCGCTGCGCGAGCCGTCCCTCTTCGAGCAGCTCTTTTTCCGTGGGAAGGATCCCGGCGGAAGCGCTGGCGGCGGCGCGGCAGAGCTCGTCCACGCGCACGAACTTGGTCCGTCCTTCGGTGATCCGGTCGTAAAGCTCGAGGGCGTTCATGGCTAGATCTTACGGCCGGATTTCTCCCAGTAGGGCGCGCGCAGCCGGCGCTTGAAGATCTTGCCGCTGTCCTCGCGCGGCAGGGTGTCGTGGAAGGTGACGATCTTCGGTATCTTGTAAGCCGCGATCTTCGACGAAAGGAAGTCGCGCATCGCGGAAGGGGTCAAGGTCACCTCCGGCTCGAGCTGCACCGCGGCGGCGAGAGCCTCGCCGAATTCCGCGTCGGGGACGCCGAACACCGCGCAGTCGCGCACGCCGGGCATCAGGGCGAGCGCCGCCTCGATCTCGGCGGGATAGATGTTGACGCCGCCCGAGATCACCATGTCGGAGGCGCGGTCGCAGACGTAGAGGTAGCCGTCGTCGTCGATGAAGCCCATGTCGCCGAGCGAGCACAGGCCGTCGCGCTCCAGCCCGCGCCGCGACTCGGGGTCGTTGTTGTAGGCGAAGTCGGGATACGCCGGCTGGCGCGCGTAGATGAGGCCCACCTCGCCGCGCGGCAGCTCGCGTCCTTCGGCATCGAGAATGCGGATCGTCGCCTGCCCGGCCGGCCGCCCGGCGGAGCCGGGCTTGCGCAGTGCTTCCGCGGAGGAGATCGCGGTGACGTAGCCGAGCTCGCTCGCGGCGTAGCTTTCGTGGAACACCGGTCCCCACCAGTCGATCATGGCGCGCTTCACCTCGGCGGGGCAGGGCGAGCCGGTGGAGGCGACGAAGCGGATCGACGAAACGTCGTAGCGCGCTTTTACGTCTGAAGATAGGCGTAAAAGTCGCACGTACATCGTCGGCACGAGGTAGGCGTGCGTCAGCTTCAATTCCTGGATGAGCGCGAGCGTTCGCTCGGCGTCGAACCTTTCCTCGAGCGCAAGCAGCTCGCCCGAGAGCATGCTGTAGAGCGCGTAGCCCGCCGGCGCGCTGTGATAAAGCGGCGCGGAAAGCAGCGCGCGCATGCCGGGCTCGATGCCGAGCACCGAGGCGACGAGCGCCGCCATGGCCTCGACCTGGCGCGGCTCGGGCGCGAGCCTGCGCACGCCCTTGGCGCGCCCGGTGGTTCCCGAGGTGTAGGGCATCATGCCGCCCGGTGCGCGCGGTGTCTGCGACCATGGTGCGTGCCAGGAGGCATCTTCTGGGTCTAAGATTTCAAGCTTCTTTGGAAAATCATGATCGATCTGCGAGCGCAGCTCCCGCTCGATCACCAAAGCGCGCGCGCCGCTGTCGCGCAGCATCCAGCCCGCCTCCGCGGCCTTGTAGTGCCAGTTGATCGGGCAGTAGTAGGCGCCGATGAGGCGCGCGGCGAGCATCGCTTCGAGGAACGCCGGCGAGTTGTGCAGCATGAGGCACACGACGTCGCGCTCGCCGACGCCGAGGCGCTCGAGGCCGCCCGCCGTGCGTCGCACGCTTTCCTCGAGCGTCGAGGAGGGGATTTCCGCCTGGCCGAAGACCAGGCGGGCGGTCATGTCACGAGCAGCGACGCCAGGAGCGTGGCGATGCCCAGGAAGGAGAGGAAGCCGACCACGTCGGTCACGGTGGTGAGGATGATCGACGAGGCGGTCGCCGGGTCCTGGCCGAAGCGGTGCAGCAGCATCGGGACCAGCGCGCCCGAGACGCCCGCCACGAGCATCGAGATCACCATCGCCGCGGTGATCACCGCCACCAGGCCGAGCGAGCCGCTCCACACGTAGACGCCGAGCGCGGTGGTGGCGGCCACCGCGGCGCCGTTCGCGAGCGCGGCGGCGGCCTCCTTGCTCAGCACCTGCGGCCAGTTGCGCACGCCGATCTCGCGCAGCGCCAGGCCGCGCATCGTCACCGCGAGCGCCTGGGCGCCGGCGTTGCCCGACTGCCCGGCGACCACCGGCAGCAGCACCGCGAGCGCGGTGAACTTGGCGATGGTGCTCTCGAACAGGCCCACCACCGCGGCGGCGAGAAAGGCGGTGAGCAGGTTGATCTGCAGCCACGGCAGGCGCTTGCGGATCGCGAACCAGGGGCTCGAGAGCGCGCGCTCGTCGCGGCTCGCGCCGACCATGGTCTGGATATCGATGCTCGATTCCTCCTCCAGCGCCGCGACCAGCTCGGAGGGGCGTATGACGCCGATGAAGCGCCCGGCGTGGTTCACCACCGGCAGCGTGCTCATGGGGTGATGCTGCAGGGCGGCGACCACGTCCTCGCGCGGGTCGAGGTCGCGCACCGCGGCCACCACGCCGCGGGTGATGCTGGTCAGCCGGTCCGACGCCTCGGCGACCGCGAGGTCCTGGATCTCCACCTGCCCGGCGAGGCGTCCTTCGTCGTCGACCACGAACAGCTCGCGCAGTCCGCGGCGCTGCAGCGAGCGCAGCCGCGCGAGCGCTTCGGCGACGGTCACGCCGGCGCGCAGCGGGCTCACGCGCGGGTCCATCATGCGGCCTGCGGAGTCCTCGGGATAGGCGAGCAGCTCCCGCAGCTCCTGCGCTATCTGCGGATCGAGCCGGTCGAGCTGCCGCGCGCGTTCCTCCGCGTCGAGCTGCGCAAGCACGGCGGTGCTTGCCGCGGCTTGCGCTTCGGCGAGGACATGCGCGGCGAGCCCCGCGGGAAGGCGCGCCAGAACTTCGCCAGCGATGTCCGGCGTAAGCGCCTGCCAGGCGCGCACCACGGCGCGCGGCGCCGCCGCGGTGAGCACGTCGGCAGCGTTCTGCGGGGGCATGGCCTCGATTTCGCGCGCCGCCTCGAGCGGGAAGTCGAGCAGGAAGCGCTCGTTGAGCGCCGTGACCGCCGCGGGCGGGCTAGCGCTCATCGTCTGCGCCGCTCACACGCCGCGCCGGCGGCAGCAACGTCGCCGCCGCCTCGGCGATGCCGGAAAGACCTTCCCAGTAGCTGCGCGCGAGCAGCCCGAGCAGAGTGTCCTCGCCCGCCGCGCTGCTGCGCCCGGGGGCGCGGCCCAGCGCGCGTTCGAGCGCGTCGCGCGTCAGGGCGCCGAGCAGGCGATCGCCGGGCTCGACCACCGGGAGCAGGGAGCTGCGCCGCCAGCCCGGATGGGCCGCCGCGCCCGCGAGCGGCGTACTTGCCGCCAGCACCGCGTCCGGGCGAGACATCAGCGCTTCGAGCGCAGTACCCTGCGGGGCTCGCAGCAGCAGGGCAAGCGGTAGCCACCCGAGGAGGCGTTGCCCGGCATCGACCACGAAAACGCCTTCGTGAGCGGAGTCGGTGCCGCGCACGCGCTCCAGGGCGTCGCTCGCCGGAGTCTCCGGCGCAGCCGCGACCACGTGCGGGTCGGCCCAGGCGCCGACCGAGTCCTCCGGGTAGCCCAGGAGAAGGCGCGAGGCGAGCGCGGCTGCGGTCGGCAGCCCGGCGATGAGCTGCGAGCGCCGCGGCTCGCCGATATGCCGCAACAGCGCGACCGCGGACTGCGCGCCGAGCGCGCCGACGAGCTCCGTCGCGCGCTCGTCATCGAGGGCGGCCACGGCGCGCGCGGCGCTGGCGGGCAGCATGGCGGCGAGCACCCCCGCTCCGGTGTGCGCCGGTGCGCGTGCGAGCAGCGCCGCGGCCTCGGCGGCGACGACGGCTTCCAGCACCTGGGCCGCCTCCGCGGGATGCGCGCGCATGAAGGCGTAGGTGAGCGACTCGGCGTCAGCCATCGCCGGGCCCGGCGAGCAGCACGATCGGCTCTTCGTGGTAGACGCGGCCGGGCAGCGAAACCCGGCCGCCTGCCGTCTCCAGCACCAGCGAGGTCGGCGTCACCTCCAGGATGCGGCCTTCGAAGCCGGCGACGCGCACGCGCTCGCCGACGCGGAACGCCTGGCGCAGGTAGTGCGCGCCGATCAGGTTCGCGACGTAGCCGCGCGCGCCCAGGCTCACGGAGAGCGTCACCCCGCCCAGCAGCGACCCGATCGCGATCGCGGCGAGGATCGCGAGCCAGGTGACGCGGATGCCGACCTGGTCGGCGCCGACCAGGATCGCCATGACGAGCGTCGCGCCCTGCGCAATGCGCGCGAGCGCATTGCGCTGCGCCGGCGCAAGCTGTGGCGCGGTCGCGCGCACCAGATCGGCGACGAAGCCCGCAAGGATGTAGCCGAAAATGACGATCAGCAGCCCGGCGACGAGCGTCGGCAGGTAATCGAGCAGGCGCGCGAGCCAGTCGGTAAAGGTCCTCAGCCCGAGCACCTGGGCGGCGGCGCTGACGAACACGAGCAGAACCAGCCAGAAGACGACGGCGCCGAGCACCTCGCTCGAGCGTCCGAACCGCGGGCGCTCGGCGCCTGCCGGGCCGGCGATGCGCGCGAGCAGCGATTCGAGCATGCGCGAGGCACGGATCGCGAGCAGGCGCAGCAGCCGCGCCGCGAGCCAGCCCACCACGAGCAGCGCCACTGCGGCGAGCAGGTTCGGGAGTAGCTGCGTAAGCCGCTCGAGGATGTCCATGGCGTCGCCGGGGCAGCATAGCACCGGCAGCGCGTTCAGCGCGAAGCCGGGTCCTGGCGGTAGAAGCGTGCGAGCTGCGCGTAGACCTCGGGATAGCGGCGCGCGGTTTCGCGGCCGTCCTCGAAGAACGCCTCGCTCACCACGGCGAAGAACTCGGAAGGATGCTCGGCGGCGTAGGGGTCGAGCCAGGTGTCCGTGCCGCGCTCGAGCGCGTCGCAGAAGCCCTCGTAGGCCTCGGCGAAGGCGGCGTTCCAGGCGCGGGGGTCCAT
Organism: Burkholderiales bacterium; assembly: GCA_035514595.1. Classification (GTDB taxonomy): domain Bacteria; phylum Pseudomonadota; class Gammaproteobacteria; order Burkholderiales; family SG8-39; genus SCGC-AG-212-J23. The sequence continues at coordinate 2,628 of DATKAX010000267.1, read as the reverse complement.
GCCGGGGTGCAGCGGCGGCAGGCCGTCGGCCTCGCCGTTCAGCATGTCGAGCTTGTGCGCGAACTCGTGGATCACCACGTTCATCGCCGGGTCGTGCGCCGCGGCATCCCAGGAGATCACGACCGGCCCGCCCGGCATCGCCTCGCCCGCGAGGTCGTCGATCCACTCGTGCACCACGCCGTGCTCGTCGACCTCGGTGCGCCGCACGCGGAAATCGCCGGGGTAGACTACGATCCCGCGCCAGCCGGCGTACCAGTCGAGGCCGAGCCCGAGGATCGGCAGGCAGGCCTGCGCCGCGATCGACACCCGCATGCGGTCGGTGACCTCCAGCCGGTGCGCGCCGGAGAACTCCTTCTCGGCGAGAAAGAGTATTGCCAGCTGCTTCAGCATTTCCGTTTCCCGGGAAGAAAGAGACTGGAGGAAAGGCAAAACCGAGGTCGCGGCGCGCCACAGCCGCTCGTCGACCGCGTGCCTTGCCAGCACCCGCCTGCGCCGCCAGTCGGCGATCCACCCCATGCCCGTAAAATACCGCATGGTCTCGGTGGTCCAGCTCCATCCGCAAAGCGGCGCGGCGGCGCTCGAGCCGATCGCGCAGGGCCTCGCGGGGGCCGACCGCGCGCTGGTGGCGCGCGCGCTCGAGTTCGCCGAGCCGCTCTACGCCGGGCAGCAACTCTCCACCGGCGAGCCGGCCTGGGTCCACGCGCTCGGGCTCGCGGCGGGGCTCGCCGCCATCGGCCTCGACGCGCCGGGGCGCGCGGGCGGGGTGCTGTTCGCGGCGCCGAAGACCCTCGGCGGGCCGGACGCGCTGCGCGAGGCCTTCGGCGAGGAAATCGCCGCGCTGGTGGCCGGGGTGGAAAGGCTCTACCAGCTGCGGCTCGCCACGCGCGGCAGCCCGGTCGAGCAGAACGAGGTGCTGCGCAAGATGGTGCTCGGCATGGTCGAGGACGTGCGCGTGGTGCTCATTCGGCTTGCGAGCCGCACGCAGACCCTGCGCTGGTTCGCCAAGAACGAGACGCCGGAGCGCGCCGCGTACGCGCGCGAGACCCTCGACATCTATTCGCCGCTCGCCAACCGGCTCGGCGTCTGGCAGCTCAAGTGGGAGCTGGAGGACCTGTCGTTCCGCTACCTCGAGCCGGAGCTCTACAAGCGCATCGCGGGCATGCTGGACGAGCGCCGCATCGAGCGCGAGCAGTACATCGCCGCCGCGATCGCGACGCTCGCGCGCGAGCTGCAGGCAGCGGGCCTGAAGGCCCGGATCCACGGCCGGCCCAAGCACATCTACTCGATCTGGAACAAGATGCGCGTGAAGTCGCTCGACTTCTCGCAGCTCTACGACGTGCGCGCGCTGCGCGTGATCGTGCCCGAGGTCAAGGACTGCTACACGGCGCTCGGCATCGTGCACAACCTCTGGCAGCCGATCCCGAGGGAGTTCGACGATTACATCTCGCGCCCGAAGGGCAACCTCTACCAGTCGCTGCACACCGCGGTGGTGGGGCCCGCGGGCAAGACGCTCGAAGTCCAGATCCGCACCGAGGAGATGCACCGCCACGCGGAGTTCGGGGTCGCCTCGCACTGGCAGTACAAGGAGAAAGCGAAGGCCTCGAAGCGCTTCGAGCAGAAGATCGCCTGGCTGCGCGAGCTGCTCGCGTGGCGCGACGAGGTCGCCGACTGGGCGAAGAGCACGAAGCGGGCGCAGCTCGACGACACCGTCTACGTGCTCACGCCCCAGGGCAAGGTGATCGACCTGCCGGCCGGCTCGACGCCGGTCGACTTCGCCTACGCGCTGCATACCGACCTCGGGCACCGCTGCCGCGGCGCGCGCGTCGACGGGCAGATGGTGACGCTCGACCGGCCGCTCGCGAGCGGCCAGCGCGTCGAGATCGTGAGCGCGAAGTCCGGCGGCCCCTCGCGCGACTGGCTCAATCCGCAGCGCGGCTACGTGAAGAGCCCGCGCGCGCGCCAGAAGATCCGGCAGTGGTTCAACGCCAAGGCGCTCGCCGAGACGCTCGCCGCCGGGCGCGCCGCGGTCGAGAAGGAGCTGCGGCGCGAGGGCGCGACGCAGGCGAGCCTCGATGCGCTAGCCGCGCGCCTCGGATTCGCCAAGCCCGACGAGCTGTTCGCCGCGGTGGCGCGCGACGAGGTCAACCTGCGCCAGCTGCAGAGCGCGCTGCGCGAGCTGAAAGGGGCCGCGCCGGCGCCGCGCGCCGAGCCGCCGAGGAGACCGCGCGCCGCGAAGGGCGGCGAAAGCGTCCTCGTGGTCGGCATGGACCGGCTGATGAGCCAGCTCGCGCTCTGCTGCAAGCCGGTGCCGCCCGACGCGGTGCGCGGCTTCGTGACCCGGGGCAAGGGCGTGTCGGTCCACCGCGAGGATTGCCCGAGCCTGAAGCGGCTCGCCGAGCGCCACCCCGAGCGCCTGATCGAGGCCGAATGGGGCCGTGGTGAAGGCCGCTACACCGTCGATCTCTTGATCACCGCGGCCGACCGCCGCGGGCTGCTGCGCGACATCGGCGATGCGCTCGCGCGCGAGAAAATCAACGTCACCGCGGTGCGCACGCAGACGCGCGACGACCTCGCCTTCATGCGCTTCACCTTCGACGTCGCCGACCTCGGGCAGCTCAAGCGCGCCGC
>DATKAX010000266.1:12500-14365 GCA_035514595.1 Burkholderiales bacterium | reverse complement strand
TACCCTTGGGACCGGCTACAGCCCCAGGATGTGATGAGCCGACATCGAGGTGCCAAACCTCCCCGTCGATATGAACTCTTGGGGGAGATCAGCCTGTTATCCCCGGCGTACCTTTTATCCGTTGAGCGATGGCCCTTCCATTCAGAACCACCGGATCACTTTGTCCTGCTTTCGCACCTGCTCGACTTGTCAGTCTCGCAGTCAAGCACGCTTTTGCCAATGCACTTTCAGCGCGATGTCCGACCGCACCAAGCGTACCTTCGAGCTCCTCCGTTACCCTTTGGGAGGAGACCGCCCCAGTCAAACTGCCTACCATGCACGGTCCCCGATCTCGATAAGAGACCCAGGTTAGAACCGCAATACAACCAGGCTGGTATTTCAAGGTTGGCTCCATGAGAGCTAGCGCCCCCACTTCAACGCCTCCCAGCTATCCTACACAAGCCCCATCACAGTCCAATGCAAAGCTACAGTAAAGGTGCACGGGGTCTTTCCGTCTAGCCGCGGGTAGATTGCATCATCACAACCATGTCAACTTCGCTGAGTCTCAGGAGGAGACAGTGTGGCCATCGTTACGCCATTCGTGCAGGTCGGAACTTACCCGACAAGGAATTTCGCTACCTTAGGACCGTTATAGTTACGGCCGCCGTTTACCGGGGCTTCGATCAAGGGCTTGCACCCCATCAATTAACCTTCCGGCACCGGGCAGGCGTCACACCCTATACGTCCACTCATCGTGTTAGCAGAGTGCTGTGTTTTTATTAAACAGTCGCAGCCACCGATTCTCTGCAACCCTCTCGCGCTCAGGGAGCAAGTCCCTTCACCCTAACAGGGCACACCTTCTTCCGAAGTTACGGTGTCAATTTGCCGAGTTCCTTCTCCTGAGTTCTCTCAAGCGCCTGAGAATTTTCATCTCGCCCACCTGTGTCGGTTTGCGGTACGGTCAACAACAGACTGAAGCTTAGAGGCTTTTCCTGGAAGCAGGGTATCAGCAGCTTCAGGAAGCAAAGCTTCCCTGGTCCCGTGCCTCAGCGTTGAGCTCCCGGATTTGCCTAAGAGCCCCGCCTACACACTTCACCGGGACATCCAACACCCGGTCCGCCTAACCTTCTCCGTCCCCCCATCGCATCTGTTGCCGGTTCTGGAATATTAACCAGATTCCCATCAGCTACGGCTTTCGCCCTCACCTTAGGGGCCGACTCACCCTGCGCCGATGAACGTTGCGCAGGAAACCTCGGGCTTTCGGCGAGCGGGCCTTTCACCCGCTTTATCGCTACTCATGTCAGCATTCGCACTTCCGATACCTCCAGAGAACCTCTCGATCCTCCTTCACAGGCTTACGGAACGCTCTCCTACCATCCAAACATCCCGAAGGACATCTGAATCCGCAGCTTCGGTTCATGGCTTGAGCCCCGTTACATCTTCCGCGCGAGACGACTCGACCAGTGAGCTATTACGCTTTCTTTAAAGGATGGCTGCTTCTAAGCCAACTTCCTGGCTGTCTGGGCCTTCTCACTTCGTTCACCACTTAGCCATGATTCGGGACCTTAGCTGGCGGTCTGGGTTGTTTCCCTCTCGTGTCCGGACGTTAGCACCCGGTGCACTGTCTCCCGTGAAAGCACTCTTCGGTATTCGGAGTTTGCCTTGGTTTGGTAGGTCGTTAATGACCCCCTAGCCAAAACAGTGCTCTACCCCCAAAGGTGTATCACGAGGCACTACCTAAATAGTTTTCGGAGAGAACCAGCTATTTGCGGATTTGTTTGGCCTTTCACCCCTACCCACAGCTCATCCACTAACTTTTCAACGTTAGTTGGTTCGGTCCTCCACGTGGTGTTACCCCCGCTTCAACCTGGCCATGAGTAGATCAT
>DATKAX010000266.1:0-7500 GCA_035514595.1 Burkholderiales bacterium | reverse complement strand
ATCGCCGGGATCACTTGACCCTGGCGTTCGCCTTCCTTGCGAACTCGTTGGTGTAGGTGCGCGCGAGGTCGATCTCGGCCGGCTTGATGTTCGGATCGAACGTGGCGAGCGCCTTCAGCGTGGCCCGCGCGCCGGCATCGGAGAGGATGCCGTCGGGCGAGATGGCCTCCTTGACCTTGTCGAAGGTGAACAGATACAGCGCGCGATCGCCCATCAGGTAGGTCTCGGGCACCGCCTTGGCGACGTCGGTCGCGCCCGCCTTGGCGATCCATCGGTCGGCGCGCACGATGGCGGTGGCGAGCGCCTGCGCGACATTGGGGTACTTCCGCACGAACTCGACCGGCGCGTACAGGCAGCCGGCGGGCAGCGGCGCACCCCAGACCTCCTGCGTGCCCTTGAGCGTGCGGGTGTCGGCGACAATCTTGATGGCGCCGTCCATCTCCAGCTTGGTCATGACCGGGTCGACGTTGGAGATGGCGTCGAGCTGGCCGCTCCTCATCGCCGCGATCGCGCCGGAACCGATGCCGGCGCCGACGATCGCCACGTCCTTGCTGGGGTCGAGCCCCGCCTTGGTGAGCAGCTGCTTGACGAGGTTGTGCGTGCTGGAGCCCGGCGCCGAGACCCCGATCTTCATTCCCTTGAGGTCCTTGAAGGACTTGAAGCCGCCCGCCCTGGCGGTGGATATGCCGAGCGCGATCTGCGGCAGCCTGCCTTGCAGGACGAAAGCCTGGAAGTACTGCTTCTTGCCCTGCAGGCTGATCGTATGCTCGTAGGCCCCGGACACGACCTCCGCGCTGCCGCCGACCACGGCGCGCAGCGCTGCCGATCCGCCCGCGAAATCGCTGATCTTCACCTCGAGCCCCTCGTCCTTGAAGTACCCCAGCTGCTCGGCGATGGTGAGTGGGAGATAGTAGAAGGCGCTCTTTCCGCCGACCGCGATGTGCACGTCACGCTTCTCGAGCTGGGCCTGCAGGGGCGTTGCCGCCAGAACCAGGCTTGCGCACAGACACTTCAGCATCTTCTTCATGGTGATCCTCCTCGGAGGGCGAATGTACTAGATTTCGCGGCGTTCCAGCAGCGCCTGCGAGAGGGTGCCGGCATCCACGTACTCGAGCTCCCCGCCGACCGGGACGCCGCGGGCGATGCGGCTCACCCTGATGTTGCGCGGGCGCAGCATCTCGGCAATGTAGTGCGCGGTGGCCTCGCCCTCGTTGGTGAAATTCGTGGCGAGGATCACCTCGCGCACCTCGCCTTCGGTGGCGCGCTCGAGCAGCCGGTCCAGGCCGATGTCGCGCGGCCCGATCCCGTCGAGAGGAGACAGCCGGCCCATGAGCACGAAATACATGCCGGCGTAGCTCAGCGTCTGCTCGACCATCGCCAGGTCTGCGGGGGTCTCGACTACGCACAGCACCGAAGCGTCGCGCCGCGCCGAGCGGCACAGCGAGCACACCTCTTCCTCGGTGAAGTTGTGGCACCGCGTGCAGCGGCGCACGCTGCCCAGGGCGGCGCCGAGCGCCTGGACGAGCTCCTCGGCGCCGGCGCGCTCGTGCTGCAGGAGGTGGTAGGCCATGCGCTGCGCGGAGCGCGGTCCGACCCCGGGCAGGACGCGCAGCGCTTCCACCAGCCGCTCGAGCCCCCTGGCGGTCGGAACCGGGGCCTTGCTCAAAACGGCAGCTTGAAGCCGGCGGGAAGGCCCAGCCCGGCCGTCATGCCGCTCATCTTCTCGGCGACCGTGGCCTCCACGCGGCGCGCCGCGTCGTTGAACGCCGCCGCCACCAGGTCCTCGAGCATCTCGCGGTCGTCGCCGACCAGCGAGGGATCGATCGTGACGCGCTTGACTTCATGCTTGCAGGTCATCTGGACCTTCACCATCCCGGCGCCGGACTGGCCCTCGACTTCGAGGGACGCGAGCTGCTCCTGCATGCGCCGCATGTTCTCCTGCATGAGTTGCGCCTGCTTCATCAGCTGGCCGATGTTGCCTTTCATTTGCGGTCTTCCCGGATGGTGGAGTCGACGACCTTGCCGTCGAACAGGTTGACGAGTTCCTTCACGAAGCCGTCGGATTGCAGCGCCCGCGCGGCAGCGCTGCGCCGCGCCTCGCGCTCGCCGGCTTCGAGCGCGGCGGCCGTGGCGCCGGCCACCTCGCCGACCGTCACCTTCACGCTGACGCTGCCGCCCAGGTGCTGCTCGAGCGCCGCCTTGAGCTTCTCCTGATAGTTGCGCTCGGCGAGATAGGCCTTGGATTTCGGCACCACCAAGTCGAACGATCCATTCTCGCGCCCGCGCAGCTCGGCGTTGCGGGCGAGCTCGCGCGCGGCGCCGGCCACCGGCAGCTGCTGCACCAGCTCGGGCCAGCCGCGTGCCGCCTGGGGCGTCGCCGGCGCACCCTTCGGCGCTGCAGCCCGGGACGGGGCGGCGCCTCGCGCATCGTCCTCGGGACGGAACGCGAGCATGCGCAGCAGCGTCATCACGAATCCGGCGTGCTCGTCGGGGGCGAGCGGCAGGTCCTGCCTGCCCTGCACCGCGATCTGATAATGGAGCTGCACCGTTTCGGGGTCGATGCGCCCCGCGAGCGCCACGATCCGCTGCCGATCCGGCAGATCCGGCTCGAGCGCGTCGGGCACCGATTGCGCGAGCGCGACCCTGAGGAAGAGGCCGGCCAGGTCGGCGAGCGCCGCATCGAACGAAAGGCTGCGCGCCTGCATCTCGTCGGCGATCGCCACCGCGCCCGCGCCGTCGCCGGCGCAGAGCGCCTCGGCGAGCCGCAGCAGGTAGCTCTGGTCGATCGCGCCGAGCATCTCGCCCACGCTCGACGCCGACACCCGCCCGCCGCCGTGGGCGATGGCCTGGTCGAGGAGCGAAAGCGCATCGCGCATGCTTCCCGCAGCGGCGCGCGCCACCGCCGGAAGGGCTTCGGCTTCGTGCTCGACCTTCTCTGCCTCGAGAACTTTCCGCAGGTGGGAAACGATGGCCGGCGGCGGCATCTGCTTCAGGTTGAACTGCAGGCAGCGGCTGAGCACCGTGACCGGGATCTTCTGCGGGTCGGTGGTCGCCAGGATGAACTTGATGTGCTCGGGGGGCTCCTCGAGGGTCTTGAGCATCGCGTTGAAGGCGTGTCCCGAGAGCTGGTGCACTTCGTCGATCACGTACACCTTGAAGCGGCCGCGCGTCGGCGCATACTGCGCCGTCTCCAGCAGCTGCCGCATCTCGTCGACCTTGGTATTGGTCGCGGCGTCGACCTCGAGCAGGTCGACGAACCTGCCGCCGTCGATCTCGACGCAGGCTGAGCAGCTGCCGCACGGCTGCGGCGTCACGCCGGACTCGCAGTTCAGGCACTTGGCGAGAATGCGCGCGAGCGTAGTCTTACCCACGCCGCGCGTGCCGGTGAAGAGATAGGCATGGTGCAGCCGCTTGTGCTCCAGCGCGTGGCGCAGCGCGCGCACGACGTGCTCCTGCCCCACCAGGCTGCCGAAATCCCGGGGCCGCCACTTGCGGGCAAGGACTTGATAGCTCATCGCTCGATCAATTCTTGGCGAGCCTGACCCCCGGCACTTGCAGGGACCGGCTGTGGCTGCTTCCTTCCGGACCTGACCAGGTTCACCAGGCTGCAATGCGGGGAGGCCCGCCGACCCCATTGTAAGTCATCGGCGCGGCGTATTGCGCGCAACTGTGGCGGAGAGAGTGGGATTCGAACCCACGGTACGCTGTTAACGTACACACGCTTTCCAAGCGTGCGCCTTAAGCCGCTCGGCCATCTCTCCGTGGGGTCATTCTAGCGCGCCTTCAAAGCCGGTAATCGAGCGCGAGGCGGTTCTGCAGCTCGCGCGCGACGCGCAGCGACTCCTTGAGCAGCGTGGCCTCGAGGCGGCTCAGACGCGACGGATCGACGCGGTTCTGCAGCGCGGCGTCGGCGCCCTGCTTCGCGGCCTGGACGCGCAGCCGGATGGCCTGGACCGCGAAGAACGCCTCGACCGCCGACCGGGTCTCGGATTCGCTCATGCCCGTCGCGGACTGCACGGCGCGCAGCCGCTCCGCGGTGTTGGTCTGGGGAACCGCTTGCGCCAGGGCGAAGATGCGAGCGGCGTCGATGAAGATGCGGGCGCCGTACGCCTTGAGATCGAGGGTGCCCTCGGCCCCTGGGACGTTTTCGGTGGCGAAGCCGCCGAGCAGGCCGAGCGCAGGCTGCGCGCGCATCGCGTTCGCCGCCATGTGGCGCAGGAACACCGGGTGCCGGCGCGTGAGCTCGTGCACCCACGTGCGCAGCCGCTCGGCGAGCGAGGCGTCGCCGTGGATCGGCCTGAAATCGAAGCAGATCACCGCCTCGAGCAACGCCTTGGGCACCGAGGCTTCGATCCAGCCCGCCATCTTGGCGCGCCATTCCTCGAGCGAAAGGCAGAGCTCGGCATTGGACGCCATGATGTTGCCCTTGCAAAGCGGGAAGCCGCAGGCATCCAGCGCCTGGTTCGCCTCGCGCGCGAACGGCAGCAGGCGCTCGCGGGCCGCGGCCGGCGACGCGCCGTCGTGCGACTGGAACAGCAGCCCGTTGTCCTGGTCCGAGCTGAACGTCTGCTCCAGCCTGCCCTCGCTGCCGAAGGCGAGCCAGCACCAGCTGATGCGCTCGAGGTCGTGGCGCACGCGCACCAGCTCGATCGCGCGCTGCGACAGGCGGTCGTTGAGCACCGAGACGAGCGACATCAGCTGCTCCGCGGCGACGCCCTGCTCCACCAGCCGCACGGTGAGCTTGCGCACCTCGGCCGCGATCCCGGCGACCACGCCGACGTCCTGCGCGAGCCGGATCTCCATGGTGATCTCGCCCAGGCCGAGCCGCTGCAGCGAGAACAGGTCGCGCTCCGAGACCACGCCCGCGAGGCGCCCTTCGTCGGTCACCAGCACGTGGCGGACACCGAGCGCGGTCATCGCGAGCGCCGCCTCGTACGCGAGCGCGTGCGCCGGGAGGGTGAACGGCTCCCGCGTCATGCGCTCGGCGACCGGCTGCGTGCCGGCGTCCTCGGCAAGCGCGGCCACCAGGTCGTGCGAGGTCAGGATTCCCACCGGCCGCCCGTTTTCCGCGATGACCAGGGAGCCGACGCCTTCGGCGCGCATCAGCGCCGCCGCCTCGGCCACCGGCCGCGTCGCCTCGCACACGACGGGCGCGCGGCGCAGCAGCGAGCGCAGCGGCCGCGCGAACGTCTGCTGCTCGCCGGCGATGCGCCGTTCGAGGTGACTGTATTTCTCCGTCACTGCGCCCCCCTCAGTATTGCAGCCGCGCGTAGTAGGTCGCGCGCGAGGCGTTCAGCGCCTGCCCGAGCGTGAGGATGCCGCGCTCGGCGAGCACGGGAAGAAGCTTGAGGAAGATCTCGCCCGCGAGCAGCGCATCGCCCAGCGCCGTGTGCCTGCCGATCACCTCCAGCCCCAGGCGCTGCGCGATCGCCTCCAGCCGGTGGTCCTGCAGCCCGGGATGCGCGAGCGCCGAGAGCAGCAGGGTGTCCAGCACCGGCTGGTCGAAATGCACGCCTGCCGCGGCACGCTTGAGCTCCAGGAAGCGCATGTCGAAGGCCGCGTTGTGCGCGACCAGGACCGTATCCTCGCAGAAACGGTGGAACGCCGGGAGAACTTCGCCGATCCTCGGCTGGCCGGCGAGCGCTGCGGCGTCGATTTGGTGCACGCGCGCCGAGGCCGGGTTGAGCGGCCGCCCGGGGTCGACGAGCTGCTCGAACACCTCGTTGCGCAGCAGCCTGCCGTTGACGATGCGAACCGCGCCGATGCTGATGATCTCGTCGCCCGCCGAGGGCTCGAGACCGGTGGTCTCGGTGTCGAACGCGGTGTAGCTGAGCGTGGCGAGGCTTGCGTCGTTCAGCGTCCCGGCAAGCGCGCCGCGGCCAAAGAGGTCGAAATCGTAGTACTCCGGCCGGCTCTCCGCGATGCGGCCCGCGCGCACCGGCGCCGGCGGCTCGCCGCCCGGAATCAGGAAACGGAAGCAGCCGGCGCGCACGCCCCCGACGCCCTCGGTCCGGTACCAGACCTCGCCCCCGTGCTGCTCCAGCACGTCGCGCACGCTGAGCGGCGATCGCTCGCTGCCCGCCTCGATCGGCTGCGCTTCCCAGAGTGACAAGGCGTCGGCAGCCACGATCGCCCCGCTCCAGGCAAGGTCGATCTCGCAGTAGCGCCCCGCCGCCCGCGCGTGCAGCTCGAGCCTGCGCACCCCCTGGTCCTCCTTCAGGCGCGCCGCGAGGTGGACGATCGCCTGCACCAGCGCGTAGCTGTCGGCGCGGATCCATACCGCGTCTCCCGGTTCGGCAATCTCGGCGGCGATCCCCAGGGCGGCCGTGATGCGCGCCCGGGCGAACTCCAGGAGGTCGGCCGCCCGCATGTCCTCGAGCATCAGCGCAGCCTTGAGCGCATCGGCGTATTCGCGCAGCGCGTCGTTGATGGTGCTCGCCAGGGCTGCCGACTCGGTCGCGACGATGCCGATGAACTGGGCGCGCCGCCGCGGGTCGATCTCGGGAAACGCGGCGAGATTCTCGGCTGCCGCACGGATGTTGGCCGCCGGCGCGCGGATGCGCGCGGCGAAGGTCTGCAGCAGCGAGCGGCGCTGCGACTCGCGATCGAGCAGCGCGGTGACGTCCTCGAGGGCGAGCACCATGCCGGCGAGCCGCGCCCGGGCGTCGAGGAACGGCGCAACCCCGGCCTTGATCAGCCGCCCGGCGGGCGCCGTCGCCACGAAGCGCGCGCTCGGCAGGCGCTCGCCGCGCTCGAGGCTGCGCTGCAGCTTGTGCGTGGCGTGGGCGATCTGCCCGCGGTCGATCAGGCCGAATACCGAGCGGCCGAGACCGACCAGCGGATGCGCCGCGGCGGCGTCGGGCGACGCGAACAGCGCGCGCGCCGACTCGTTGTACAGCAGGATCGTGCCTTCGGCATTGCAGACGATCACGCCCTGGGCGAGCTCCGACATCAGGGCGGCGAGGCGGTTGCGCTCCTCCTCGAGGCTGGCGCGCGCTTCGGCGCCGCGCGCTTCGCTCTCCTGCTGCAGGCGACGGTACGCGCCGGCGAGCTCGTTGATTGCGGAGGCGACTTCCGCGAGCTCGCCAGCGCCCTCCACGGCGATGCGCAGCTCGGCGTTGGTGCTGCGGATCACGCGCGTCTGCTCGGCAAGCGCGCGTGCCGGCGCAAGGTACTCGGCGAAGAACCATCTCACCGCCCCGGCGCAAGCGAGCAGCAGCAGCACCGCGAGCAGCGTCAGCGCGGGCGTGCGCAGCTCCACGATGCGCGCGAGCGCCGCGGCATCGGCTTCGGGCAGCCCGGCGGCGACCAGCGCCCCGAACGCGGCCAGGACCGCCAGGAAGGCGAGGTACAGCGCGGCGACCCAGGCTGCGAATTTGCCGCGCGGGCTCATGCGCCCCGCGGGGTACGGCTGTCTCCCAGGAGCTCTCCGATGCGCGCGACGAGCTCCGCGTTGGAGAACGGCTTGGTGATGTACAGGTCGGCCCCCAGCGAGAGGCC
>DATKAX010000265.1:0-3569 GCA_035514595.1 Burkholderiales bacterium | reverse complement strand
GCGGCGGGGAGCGCCACGGCGTAGCGCGCGCCGGTCTTTCTTGCGGCGATGCCTGACCGGGAAAGGCGCGCGGCGAATTCGTCCGGGTCGCGGCAGGCGAGCGCGTAGCCGGCCAACGCCGGGGCCGGCGGCGGGTTCTCGAATAGTGGCGACAGATGTTCGCGGGAAGCGATGACGACGCGCCCGCGATTCGCCTGCAGCGAAATCCAATCGTTTTCGCGGCGCGGCAGCAAGCCGGTAAAGCGGGCCCAGCGCGCCGCGGTTTGGATCGGATCCTCTGCCACGACGAATACCGACTTCAAGGCGGTGACACCGTTGTCGTGCGCGAGGTTCGCGTCGGTCCAGATGGCTTCCGGGGTGAGCTGCTGCACGTACTGGATGCGGCCCTCCGGCATCTTCTCCGGGGCGGGGCGCACCACCTTGAAGCGCACCCGCTTCCCGCTTCCTTCCTCGACTTCCCTTTGAAGATCGACGAGCGGCTGCGGCTCGAACCCATGCGCAACGAGACGCCGGTGCTCGGCCTCGGCATCGGGCGTGCCGAAGCAGGCGAGGTGCACGCCCACGAACCTGTCGATCCGCTCGCGCATCCGGCGCGCCGGGGGCGTGTCGAGCGTCGGCGCTAGGATCTCGATGTAGCCTTCCTCCAGCATCACGCAGCGGTTCTCCGCGCCCACCGGTTCTCCCCCGACCTTCTGCTCCGATCGGGGCGTCACGGCGAATCCGAGCTCCTGGAGCAAGGCCGCAGCGGCGTCAAGGTGCGGAACGAAATGCGAAACGTGATCCAGAAACAGCTCCCCGGGAGCGGGTCTTTGCCTGTCGGCGGTGCGCATGGCGCTACATTAAACTGGGCCGCATCGCAAAGGGGGGCGGGTGCAAGTCGATCTGCTGGTGGCGGGCGCAGGCGCGGGCGGCATGGCGGCGGCGCTGGTCGGCGCGCTCGAGGGGCTCGAGGTCCTGCTGTGCGAGAAGTCGAGCCAGATCGGCGGCACCTCGGCGACCTCCGCCGGCACGCTGTGGATTCCGGGCAATACGCAGAGCCGTCGCGCCGGGTTCGACGACTCCGCGGACAAGGCGCGCCTGTACCTCGAGCGCCTGGTGGAAACCGCGGAACGCCGCGAGCTGCGCGAGGCCTTCCTCGCGACGGCGCGGTCCGCGATCGACTATCTGGAGGCAAAAAGCGAAGTGGGGTTCGTTTCGGCGGGGCGCCACCCCGACTACCGCGAGCTGCCGGGCGCGGCCCAAGCCGGCCGCGGCCTGGTGGCGCGGGAGTTCGACGCCCGCGTGCTCGGCGCCGACTTCGCGCGCGTGCGTCCGCCGATCGACGAGTTCCTGCTGCTCGGCGGCATGATGGTCGGCAAGCCCGACCTCCCCGCGCTTCTCGGGCGCTACCGCTCGCCGGCCAATTTCGCGCGCAGCGCGAAGCTCGTGCTGCGCTACGCGGCGGATCGCCTGAAGTACACGCGCGGCACGCGGCTCACGATGGGCAACGCCCTGGTCGCCCGCTTTTTCTACAGCCTGCGGCGAAAAGGCGTGCCGATCCTGTTCGACGCCCCGATCGAGGCGCTGCTGCAGGAGAACGGCAGGGTGGCCGGGGCTCTCGTACGGCAGGGGAGCGGGACGCTTCGCGTGCATGCCCGCAAAGGCGTGGTGCTCGCGACCGGCGGCTACGGGCAGAACCGCGCTTTGCGCGCCGAGCTGATGGCAGAGCCCGCGGCGGCGCAGGCGCGCTCCATGGCGCACGCGGGAAACACCGGCGACGGGCTCTCGCTCGCGCGCGGCGTTGGCGCCGCGCTCGCCGGCGGCCGCAGCGGCGGGCTGTGGACGCCGGCCTCGCTTACCCGGCGCGCCGACGGCAGCCAGGGCCTGTACCCGCACTTTCTGCTCGACCGCGCGAAGCCCGGCCTGATCGCGGTCGATTCCGCCGGGCGGCGCTTCGTGAACGAAGGCTGCTCGTACCACGACTTCGTCGAGGCGATGTTCGAGGCGCACAAGCAGGCGCCGGCGATCCCGGCCTGGCTCATCTGCACCGAGGCCTTCGTGCGGGCCTACGGGCTTGGCGTCATCTATCCTGGGACGCACGACCTGCAGCGCTTCGAGAAAGACGGCAGCATCGTGCGCGCCGGCTCGCTGAAGGAGCTCGCGCGCAGGATCGCGGTCGACCCGGCAGGGCTGCTTGCGAGCGTCGAGCGCTACAACCAGCACGCCGCCAGGGGAGAGGATCCGGATTTTCACAAGGGCAGCACCGTGCTCAACCGCTTCAACGGCGATCCTGCCGCGACGCATCCCTGCCTCGCGCCGATCGAGCAGCCGCCGTTCGTCGCCCAGGCGCTCTGGCCGGCGGACATCTCGGTAAGCACCGGGCTCGCGACCGACGCCGATGCGCGCGTGCTCGACGCCGACGGCGCGCCGATCCCCGGGCTCTACGCCTGCGGCAACGACATGGCCTCGATCTTCATGGGCACCTACCCGGGGCCCGGAACCACGCTCGGCCCGGCGGTCACCTTCGGCTATCGCGCCGCGATGCATGCTGCACGATAAACTACGCGCATGAACAAGCCGGTGGAGCTCCAGGCGGCGACGCTGAACGGCGCCGAGGCGGTGGTCGAAATGCTGAAGGCGCACGGCGTCGAGGTGATCTTCGGCCTGTGCGGCGACACCAGCCTTCCGCTCTACGACGCGCTTGCGCGGCTCGGCTCGCCCAGGCACGTGCTGACCAGGGACGAGCGGCATGCGGCCTACATGGCCGACGGCTACGCACGCGTGACCGGCAAGGTCGGTGTGTGCGAGGGCCCCTCCGGCGGCGGCGCCACTTACATCCTGCCGGGGCTCGTCGAAGCGAACGAGTCCTCGATCCCGATCCTCGCCCTCAACACCGACGTCTCGGTCTCATCGCGCGGCAAGTTCACGCTCACCGAGCTCGACCAGCGCTCGCTGATGCGGCCGCTCACCAAGTGGAACGCGGTGCTCGACCGCTCCGCCGACATCCCGCGCACCTTGCGCGAGGCGTTCGAGGCCATGACCACCGGCCGGCCGGGCGCGGCGCACATCGCGCTGCCGTTCGACGTGCAGAACGGCCCGGTGGAGCGCTCCGAGCTGTGGGCCGATCCCACGCTCGGCAGCTATCCGTCCAGACGGACCGCTCCCGACCCGTTCTTCGTCGAGCTCGCGGCAAAGCTGCTGCGCAAGGCGAAGAATCCGGTCTTCATCTGCGGCGGCGGGGTGGTGCTGTCCGGCGCAGAAAGCGAGCTTCTGGTTCTCATCGAAAAACTGGCTGCCCCGGTCGCGACCACCATCAGCGGCAAGGGCTCGATCGACGAGCGCCACCCGCTCGCCGCGGGCGTGGTCGGCTCGAACGGCGGCACGCCCGAGACGCGCGCCGTGGTCGACGAGGCCGACGTGGTGGTGTTCGTGGGCTGCCGCGCCGGCTCGGTCACCACCGAGCGCTGGCGCCACCCGGCGCCCGGCGCCGCGAAGATCGTGCATATCGATATCGACCCCGCGGTGCCCGGCAGGAACTACCCGGTCGACGTGCCGCTGGTGGGCGACGCGCGCCTCTGCCTCGCGGCTCT
>DATKAX010000264.1:0-3084 GCA_035514595.1 Burkholderiales bacterium | reverse complement strand
GCCACCAGGAGCAGCGCGTGGACGGCGCGGTAGAACGAGCGCGCATCGATGCGCCGCTGCAGCCACAGGCCGGCGTAGATGCCGCCGATGCCCAGCGGCGCGAGCGCCGCCGCGGTGGCGAGCACGCGCGCGTCGAACAGCCCCAGCCAGAAGTAAGGCGCGATCTTCGCGTAATTGAGCGCGGCGAAGAATACCAGCGAGGTGGCGACGAACGCCGCTTTCTCGAGCCGCAGCGGCAGCAGGTACACCAGGATCGGCGGGCCGCCGGCGTGGGTGACGAAGCTGGTGAAGCCGGAGAGCGTGCCCCAGAACCAGCCCGCCGCCGCGCCCGGCGGCTTCTCTCCCAGGCGCTTCTTCGGGTAGTAGCTCCAGGCGAGGAAGCCGAGCGAAATGACGCCGAGCAGGATGCGGATCCAGTGCTCGCTCAGGTGGCGGAAGGTGAGCGCGCCGACGACGCAGCCGGCGAGGCCCGCGGGAACGATGATGCGCATCACGCGCGCGTCCCATCTGCCGAGGTAGGCGCGGATGCCGGCGAGGTCCATCAGGCACAGCGCCGGCAGCATGATCGCCGCCGCCTGCGCCGGCGGGATGGCGAGCGCCATCAGCGGCACGGCGATCGACGCGCCGCCGCCCAGCGCCCCCTTCGAGATCCCGGTCAGGGCGACCGCGGGAAGCGCGAGCGCCCAGAACCAGGGATCGGCTATCAATTGGCCGCGATCCCCGCCCGCTTGATCAGCCGCGCGTTCGACTCGAGCTCGGAGGCGATCATGGCGTCGAACTCGGCGAGCGTGAGGCTCAACGGATCGGCGCCGAGCTTGCGGATGCGCCCGCTGATCTCGGCCGATTGCACCAGCGTGTTGATCTCGCGGTGCAGGCGCTCGACGATCTCGCGTGGCGTCTTCGCGGAGACGAGCGCGCCGATCCAGAAGTTGTAGTCCGAGCCGGCGTAGCCGAGCTCGACGGTGGTCGGCAGGTCGGGGAACATGGCGCTTCTCTTCGGCGAGCCGACCGCGAGCGCGGTGACCTTGCCGGCGTCGCGCATCTTCAGCGCCTGGAAGCTGAGCGCAAAGTAGCAGTCCGCGCGCCCGGCGACCACCTCGGTGAGCGCGTCCGGCGCGCCTTTCATGTGGACGTTCAGCACCTCGATTCCGGCGGCGAAGCGAAAGCGCTCCAGGTTCATGTGCGTCGCGCTGCCCACGCCCGCCGTCGTGCACACCACCTTGCCCGGGTTCGCCTTGGCCCGCGCGACAAAGTCGGCGACGCTCTTGTAGCCCTTGTCCGGCGCGGTGACCAGGACGGTGGGGATGGTGGCCACGGTGGCCACCGGCGCCAGGTCCTTGGGATCGAGGCCGGGATGCAGCAGCGTCGAGACCGTGAACGCGGAGGCGTACATCATGATGGTATGGCCGTCGGGCTCGGCCGTGGCGACGTACTTCGCCCCGACGAAGCCGCCGGCGCCGAGCCGGTTCTCGACGATCACCGGCTGGCCGAGCGACACGCTGAGCTTCTCGGCCAGGATGCGCGCCATGGTGTCGGAAGCGCTCCCCGGGGTCACGCCCGAGACCAGGCGCACGGTCTTGCTCGGGAATCCCTGCGCCGCCAGGGTTCCCGAAAACAGCACTGCGAACAGCAATGACAGGACTTTCATGGGCCTTCTCCTCCTCAGGACTTGGGCAACCCGAACTGCGCGGCCAGCCAATCGGCCGTCCGGCTCCGGTAACGGTAGGGGCGGTTGTTGGCGTTGTGGCCCCCGTCCTCGACGACCAGCAGCTCGACCGGCCCGGACACGCTGCGCGCGAGCTCCTCGGCGTGCGCCGCCGGCACCAGCCGGTCCTGCCTGCCGGCGACGATGAAAATGGGGCAGGTAATGCTTTTTGCCGCCTCTTTCAGCGTCAGCTCGGCTGCACGCCGTTTCGCATCCCGCTCGGTAAGGCAATGGCTGCGCACCCTGAACGTCTCGCGCGTGAGCTCCGGGAGCGCGTCCCAGATGCGCTCCCACTCGAACGGGCCGGAGAGCGCGATGCAGGCGCGGATGCGCTTCTCGAAGGCGGCGGCGCGCGGCGCGTAGTAGCCGCCCAGGCTCACGCCCCAGATCGCGATCCGGCTCGCGTCCAGGTCGCTGCGGGTCTCGATCCAGTCGGCGACCGCGCTCGCGGCGCGCTCGTAGTCGCCGGCGATCGGGATCTCGTACTCGGCTTCCCCCTGCCCCGGCCCGTCGATCGCCAGCGTCGCGATGCCGCGCGCGAGGAACGGCTCCCCGTAGGCGTGCAGCTCCTCTTTCGTCGAATCCAGCCCGGGCGCCATTATCAAAACGGGTCCAGAACCGCGAAGCACACCGTAAAGGGTTTTTCCCCGGTAAGGAATCGCGACCCGCTCCCCAGGCGGCCGTATCAAGGGCAGAGCCTCGCGATAGCACTCGACCGCCTTCGAATGCGCGGCGCGCATCTGGTCGCGGTCCTGCACGAACACGAACTTGGCGAAGTGGTAGTAGATCGCGGCGCGCACCAGGTGCTCGCCGCAGGTCAATCGGAATCCCTCTTTCAGGGAATCGCGACCCAGAGCCTCGTGCACCCTCGCCCGCGCGCTCCAAGCCGCACACCAGTCCTCCCAGCGCTCGAGCGTGGCGGTGATGTCCTCGAAGTCGGCGAGCAGCACGCCGTTGGAAACGAACCTCGGCGCCCAATGGGAGATTGCCGAGGAAAGCTTCGCGTCCACTAGACCTTCCGCAAGGCCTTCAGGATCCGTTCCGGAGTGAAAGGCATCGCCGTGACGCGCGCGCCGAGGGGCGCGAGCGCGTCGTTGACGGCGTTCAGGATCGCGCCCGGGGCGCCCGCGGTGCCGGCCTCGCCGATGCCCTTGGCGCCGAGCTGCGACTGCTTGGTGGGCGTCTCGACGTGCCCGCAGACGATGTCGGGCATCTCGAGCGCCATCGGCACCAGGTAATCGGCCATGTTGGCGTTCAGCATCTGGCCGTCGGGGCCGTACAGGCACTCCTCGAACAACGCCGCGCCGATGCCCTGCACCACGCCGCCGCGGATCTGCTCGTCCACCAGCATCGGGTTGATCACGGTGCCCGCGTCCTCG
>DATKAX010000263.1:0-10658 GCA_035514595.1 Burkholderiales bacterium | reverse complement strand
AACTGCGCCGCGCCGGTGGTGCGGCGCGTGCCGCCGGGGGACAGCCTCGAGCGCTGGATTTGCGACGAGTGCGGCGAGATCCACTACCAGAACCCGAAGCTGGTGGTCGGCTGCGTGCCGGAGCGTGACGGGAAGCTGCTGCTGTGCCGCCGCGCCATCGAGCCGCGCTACGGCTACTGGACGCTGCCGGCCGGGTTCATGGAGAACGCCGAGACCACCGCGCAGGCGGCGATGCGCGAGACCTTCGAGGAGTCCGGCGCGCAGGTCGAGCTGGGCGCGCCGTTCACCCTGATCTCGGTGCCGCACGTGAACCAGGTGCACCTTTTCTACCTCGCGCGGGTGCGCAGCCTCGAGACCGGGTTCGGGGAGGAGACCCTGGAGGTGCGCCTGTTCGACGAAGCCGCCCTGCCGTGGAAGGAGATCGCCTTCCGCACCGTGGCCGCGACGCTCGGGCACTGGCTCGCCGACCGCAAGGCGGGTGCCTTCGCCTTCCACGCCGAGGACATCACGCTCCGCTAGAATCCCCTCCCAAAGGGAGGGGCGATGGACAAGCTCGATGCGGCGAACACGGCGTGGATGCTCACTGCCACGGTTCTGGTGCTGTTCATGACGCTCCCCGGGCTCGCGCTGTTCTACGCCGGGCTGGTGCGCGCGAAGAACGTGCTCTCGATGCTGATGCAGTGCTTCTCGATCGCCTGCGTCGCGTCACTCGCCTGGGTGGCCGTCGGCTACAGCATCGCCTTCGGCGAAGGCAACGCCTGGTGGGGCGGCCTCGGCAAGGCCTTCCTGTCCGGCGTGGGCGTCGGCGCCTTGAAGGGCAGCATCCCCGAGACGGTGTTCGCCATGTTCCAGATGACCTTCGCGATCATCACGCCGGCGCTGGTCGTGGGCGCCTATGCCGAGCGGGTGAAGTTCTCGGGAATGCTGCTCTTCAGCCTGCTGTGGCTGCTGCTCGTGTACTGCCCGATCGCGCACTGGGTGTGGGGCGGCGGCTGGCTGCAGGCGATGGGCGTGATGGACTTCGCCGGCGGGCTGGTGGTGCACCTCAACGCCGGCATGGCGGCGCTCGTGGCGGCGCTGGTGCTCGGCCGGCGCCGCGGCTTTCCCGAAACCCCGATGCCGCCGCACAACATGACGATGAGCGTCGCCGGCGCCTGCATGCTGTGGGTGGGCTGGTTCGGCTTCAACGCCGGCAGCGCGCTCGCCGCCGACGGCGCCGCGGGCATGGCGATGCTGGTGACGCACATCGGCGCCGCCACCGGCTCGCTCGCCTGGATCGTGTGCGAGTGGGCGCGCTACGGGCGTCCGACGGTGCTGGGAATCATCACCGGCATGGTGGCGGGCCTGGGCACGATCACGCCCGCCTCGGGCTTCGTCGGCCCGATGGGCGCGCTCGCGATCGGCGCCGCCGCCGGTGTGGTGTGCTTCTTCGCCACCAGCTACATGAAGCGCGCGCTCGCAGTCGACGACTCGCTCGATGTCTTCCCGGTGCACGGCGTGGGCGGCATCATCGGAACCGTGCTCACCGGCGTGTTCGTCGCCCAGGCGCTCGGCGGCGCTGGCTACGCCGAAGGCACGACGATGGGCGGCCAGGTGCTGGTGCAGATCGGCGGCGTGCTCGTTACCGCGCTGTGGTGCGGTGCGATCACCTGGATTTTGCTTAAAATCACCGACGCGCTGGTTGGCATGCGGGTTGCTAACGAAGAGGAAACCGAGGGCCTGGATACCGCGCTGCACAACGAGAAGGGCTACAACCTGTAATGGAGCGCCGCGACTTCATCAAGTTCTGCGCCGCCTCGGCGGCGATGGCCGGCGCGCGCGAGGTCTCGGCGGACGACCGGCCGCAGCTCTACTCGCGCTCCCGGCTGGTCGACGCCGCGGGCGCGCCGCTGCTCGCGCGCTCGATTCCGGCAAGCCGCAACCTGATCTTCCACTACCCCTACGCCTCGACGCCCTGCTTCCTGCTCAACCTCGGCAGGCCGGCGAAGGCCGCGACGACGCTGAAGACCGCCGACAACCAGCCCTACGAGTGGAAAGGCGGCGTCGGCGCGCAGCGCTCGATCGTCGCCTACTCGGCGATCTGCGCGCACAAGCTCACTTACCCGACGCGCGACATCAGCTTCATCAGCTTCCGGGCCGAAAAGGGCGCCGGCAACAAGTTCGCCAACGTGATCCACTGCTGCTCGGAGCACAGCCAGTACGACCCGGCCGACGGCGCCCGGGTGCTCGCCGGGCCGGCGCCGCAGCCGCTCGCGGCGATCCTGCTCGAGCACGACGCGGCAGCCGACCATCTGTATGCCGTCGGCACGCTCGGCGGGGAGATGTTCCACGAGTTCTTCGCCAAGTACGAGTTCCGGCTGGCGCTGGAGCACGGCGCGGCGGCGCGCGCCGCGGTGGACGGCGCCTGCGTGGTGCAGGCGCTCGAGAACTACTGCCGCCAACAGGTGAAGTGCTAGCGTGGCTCGATTCCGCTGACCCGTTCCCGCCGGTCGAGCGCGCCCTGAAGAATCCGAACGGCCTGCTGGCGGCGGGCGCCGGGCTCTCGGTCGAGCGGCTGCTCGACGCCTACCGCCGGGGCGTGTTCCCCTGGTACTCCGGGGCCGAGCCGGTGCTGTGGTGGTCGCCCGATCCGCGCATGGTGCTGTACTGCGGCGAGCTGAAGCTGTCGCGCTCGCTCGCGAAAAGCCTGCGCAACAAGGGCTACGCGCTGCGCATCGACTCCGCGTTCGCCGAGGTTCTGGAAGGCTGCGCCTGGCGCGCCGAGGGCACCTGGCTGGGAAGCGACATGCAGGCCGCCTACCTGCGGCTGCATCGCGCGGGCTACGCGCATTCGTTCGAGACCTGGCGCGGCGATGAGCTGGTCGGGGGCCTCTACGGGGTGGCGATCGGGCGCATGTTCTACGGAGAATCGATGTTCTCGCGCGCCACCGACGCCTCCAAGGTCGCCCTGGCGCGCCTGGTTTCGCATCTCGAGGAGAGGGGCTTCCCCCTGATCGACTGCCAGATGCACACGCCGCTGCTCGCCTCGCTCGGCGCGCGCGAAATTCCGCGGCGCGAGTTCCTGCGCGCGCTGGCGGCGCTGGTAAACTACCCCGAGCCTCCCGGAAACTGGAACCGTGTCGCGACTTAACGACCTGCCGCATGCCGTCCTGCAGTTCTACGTGACTGCGCCGTACCCGTGCAGCTACCTGCCCGATCGCATGGCGCGCTCGCAGGTCGCGACCCCGAGCCATCTCATCAACACCGAGCTCTACGGGGACCTGGTCAAGGCGGGGTTCCGCCGCAGCGGCATCTTCACCTACCGGCC
Source organism: Burkholderiales bacterium (assembly GCA_035514595.1). Classification (GTDB taxonomy): domain Bacteria; phylum Pseudomonadota; class Gammaproteobacteria; order Burkholderiales; family SG8-39; genus SCGC-AG-212-J23. The sequence continues at coordinate 7,351 of DATKAX010000263.1, read as the reverse complement.
GCACTGCGACGCCTGCCGCGCCTGCGTGCCGGTGCGCATCCCGGTGGCCGAGTTCTCCGCCGGCCGCTCCCAGCGCCGTGCCTGGAAAGCGCACGCCGGCCTCAGCGCGCAGGTGCAGCCGCTCAAGTTCCGCCTCGAGCACTATGCGCTGTACCTTCGCTACCAGTCGCAGCGCCACTCGGGCGGCGGCATGGACAACGACAGCCGCGACCAGTACTCGCACTTCCTGCTGCAGAGCCGGGTCGACACGCGCCTGGTCGAGTTCCGCGACGCCGGGCAGCTCGTCATGGTGTCGATCGTCGACTTCCTGCCCGACGGGATTTCGTCGGTCTACACGTTCTACGAGCCCGAGCGCGCCGGCGCGAGCTACGGCACCTACAACGTGCTGTGGCAGATCGAGCAGTGCCGCAGGCTCGCGCTTCCCTACCTGTACCTCGGCTACTGGATCCGCGAGAGCCCGAAGATGGCCTACAAGTCGAAATTCCAGCCGATCGAGGGCTTCGCGGGCGGCGTCTGGCGGCGCCTGGGCCGGCGGCAGACGGAAGAGAATCGGGCGTGAGCCTTTACAGGCTCGCGCGCCCGCTCCTTTTCTCGCTCGATCCCGAAACCGCTCACCGGCTCACGCTCTCTCTTCTCGAGCTAAGTCGCTTCGAAACAAGAACCGGGGCGAAACCGGTTCGCTGCATGGGGCTCGAGTTTCCGAACCCGGTCGGCCTCGCCGCGGGGCTCGACAAGCACGCCGAGCATGTCGATGCGCTCGCCCGGCTGGGCTTCGGCTTCCTCGAGCTCGGCGGCGTGACGCCGCGGCCGCAGCAGGGCAATCCGCGGCCGCGCCTGTTCCGCATCCCCGAGGCGCGCGCGATCATCAACCGCTACGGCCTGAACAGCGTGGGCGTCGAGGCCTTCGCCGAGAACCTCAAAAGGGCGCGCGCGCGCTGCATCATCGGCGTGAACATCGGCAGGAACCGCGACACGCCCAACGAGCGCGCGGCCGAGGACTACCTGCGCTGCCTCGAGGTGCTCTATCCTCACGTGCACTATCTCAGCATCAACGTCTCCTCGCCCAACACGCTCGGCATGCGCGAGCTGCAATCCCCGCAGGCGCTGGAATCCCTGCTGCGGGAGCTGAGGGCGCGGCGCGAGCCCTTGCGCGAGCGCCATGGACGCCATGTCGCGCTGGCGCTCAAGATCGCGCCGGACCTCGACGCCGCCGCGATCCGCGCCCTCGCCGATGCGGCGCGCCGCGGCGGCGCGGAGGCGATCATCGCCACCAACACCACCGTGTCGCGCGAAGGCGTCGCCGGCCTGCGGCATGGCGGCGAGGAGGGCGGCCTGTCCGGCGCGCCGCTGAAGTCCTCGTCTACCGCGGTCATCCGGGCCCTGAAGGAACAGCTGAAGGGCGAAATCCCGATCATCGGCTGCGGCGGCATCCTGTCGGGCGCGGACGCGCGCGAGAAGTTCGACGCCGGCGCCGCGCTGGTGCAGATCTATACCGGGCTCATCTACCGCGGCCCCGAGCTGATCTCCGAATGCATATCGGCCTACCGCGCGAAATAAAGGACGGCGAGCGCCGGGTGGCTTTGACACCTGATGGTGCAAGGCTTCTTGAGAAGATTCAGGTGATCTTTGAACCGGGTGCCGGTCTAGGAGCCGGTTTCCCCGATGCAGAGTACCTGGAGGCAGGAGCGCGCACCGGCGACCCGTGGGAGTGCGAGCTGGTCGTCAAGGTGAAGGAGCTGCAGCCGCCGGAGTACTCGCGCCCGCGGCGCGGCCAGAGCGTGTTCGGCTTCCAGCATTTCGGCCCGCACCCCGGGCTGCTCGATGCGGCGCTCGCCTCCGGCGCCACCTTCATCGCCTACGAGACCGTCGGCGAGACCGGCGGCCGCCTGCCGATCCTCGCGCCGATGTCGGCGATCGCCGGACGCCTCGCGGTGCAGGCGGGCGCCTGGTGCCTGCAGACCCAGAATGGCGGCAGCGGCGTTCTGCTGCCGGGGCTCGATGGCGTCCCTGCGGGCCGCGTCGCGATCCTCGGCGCCGGCAACGTGGGCTCGAACGCCCTGGCGGTGGCTTGCGGCCTGGGCGCCGCGGTGACCGTGTTCGCGAAGAGCGACCGCCGCTTCCCTGCCTTGAAGGAAGGATTTTCACGAGCCGAGTTTTTCGTCGGAATCAAAGGAGAAAAGATCATCGAAGCCGACCTGGTCATCGGCGGCGTGCTGACGCCGGGACAGATGTCGCCGAAGCTGCTCACCCGCGAAATGCTGCGGCGCATGCGGCCGGGCTCGGCGCTGGTCGACGTCGGGATCGACCAGGGCGGCATCGCCGAGACCTCGCGGCCCACTTCGCACAGCTCGCCCACCTACGTCGAGGAAGGCGTGGTGCACTATTGCGTGCCCAACATGCCTTCGGCCTGCGCGCGCACCGCGAGCCTCGCGCTCGAGCGCGCCGTCTTGCCGTTCATACTGGAAATCGTGGAAGGAAGAGCGAGCAGCGAGCTCAGGACGGGCATCCAGGTGCGCGCGGGAAAGCTGACCCACGAGCAGCTCGCGCGCGACACCGGGCGCGCGTATTCCCCGGCATGAAGCGCGAAGCGGTCGCGCTGATCGACGAGAGCCGCTGCGTCGGCTGCACGCGCTGCATCGACGCCTGCCCGGTCGACGCCATCGTCGGCGCGCAGGGGCTGATGCACACCGTGGTCGAGCCCTGGTGCATCGGCTGCGCGCTGTGCCTGCCGCCCTGCCCGGTCGACTGCATCGACATGGCGGCCCCGCGCCGCGAGTGGACCGACGCGCTGCGGCGCGCCGCGCTCGCGCGCGGCCGCAGGCGCCGCCTGCGCCTCGCCCGGCAATACGCGTCGGCGCCGCGCGACAGGCGGCGCGAGATCCTCGCCGCGGCGCTCGCCCGCAAGCGCAGATGAACCCCGCGAAGCGCCAGGAGATCTTCTGCCGCTTCCGGGCGGCGAACCCGCACCCGAGGACCGAGCTGCGCTACGCCACCCCGTTCGAGCTGCTGGTCGCGGTGGTGCTCTCGGCCCAGGCCACCGACAAATCCGTCAACGCGGCCACCGCCACCCTTTTCAAGGACTTCAATACCCCGAAGAAAATCGTAGAGCTCGGGGTCGCCGGGGTGGAGAATTGCATCAGGAGCATCGGGCTGTTCCGGACCAAGGCACGCAATCTGGTGGCGCTGTCCAGGATTCTGATCGAGGAGCACGGCGGCGAGGTGCCGGCGAGCCGCGAGGCGCTCGAGCGCCTGCCGGGCGTCGGGCGCAAGACCGCGAACGTGGTGCTGAACACCGCCTTCGGCCAGCCTACGGTGGCGGTGGACACGCACATCTTCCGGGTCGCCAACCGCACCGGCCTCGCGCCCGGGAAAGATGTTCGTTGCGTCGAAGAAAAGCTTCTCAAGCTCACGCCGGCGGAGTTCCTCAAGGACGCGCACCACTGGCTGATCCTGCACGGGCGCTACGTGTGCCTCGCACGCAAGCCGGGCTGCCCGCAATGCCTGATCCGGGACCTGTGCGAGTTCAAGGGCAAGACCCGGGATGTTTGATCCGAGCCGCGACCAGGTGCGCGACACCTTCTTCGGCGCCTGGCGCAAGTACCGCGCCGGGCAGCCGATCGCCGGCGTCGAGTCGCTCGCGCTCGACGTGATCCTCGCGCACCCCGAGTACCACGATGTGCTCGCGAACCCGGCGCGCTACCGCGAGCGGGATTACACGGACGAGGCCAACCCCTTCCTGCACATGAGCATGCACGTGGCGCTGCAGGAGCAGCTCTCGATCGACCAGCCTCCCGGCATCGTGGCGCGCTGGCGGCAGCTGCTCGAGCGCTGCGCGGGCGATCGCCACGCGGCGATGCACCAGGCGATCGAGTGCCTCGCCGAGACGATGTGGCGCGCGCAGCGCGAGGGCGTGCCGCCGGATGCCGCCGTCTACCTGGAGTGCCTCGCCGCGCGCGCGCGCCGCTAGAACCCCAGCAGGCGCTCGGCCGCGCCCAGATGGATGCGCGCAGCCTGCACCATCTCGTCCAGCGGCAGACTTTCGTTCGGCACGTGGCTGTCGGCGCCGTCGCCCGGTCCGGTCACCAGGATCTCGATGCCGTCGCGCGCGAAGTAGCGCCCGTCGCTCGCGCCCACCACGTTGAGCCGCTGCGGCGGCTCGCCGGTCGCCGCGCGCACCGCCTCGCCGAAGGCGCTCGCCCCCGGCCCGCTCTCCGGCATCGAGAAGCCGGGCGTGCCGGTGAGCAGTTCCACTTCCTGCGCGCCGGCGGCGCGCGCCGCGCTTTCCAGGTCGCGGAACGCGCCGTCGAAGTCCTCCTCGGGCAGCAGGCGGCGGTCGACCTGGATGACGCAGGCGTCGGGCACCACGTTGATGTTCTCGCCGCCGCGGATGGTGCCGATGCTCAAGGTAGCCTGCTGGCCGCTGGCAGATCTTCTTTCCTCCAGGTTTTTTCCCAGGGATGAAATGACGCCCTGCATGCGCAGGATCGCCGAGTCCCCGGTATGCGGCGCGCCGGCATGCGCGGCGCGGCCGCGGGTCGTGATCCGCACCCACATCACGCCTCGCTCCTCGTACACGATGCGGTTGCGCGTCGGCGCCGCGACGATAAGCGAATCCGGCTTCACGTGGCCCGCCTCGCGCAGCCAGGCGAGCCCCTCGCTCCCGAGGTTCTCCTCGTCGCCGACGAAGGTGAAAACCACCTCGCCGCGCCGCGGGCCGCCGCGGCGCGCGATCTCGGCGGCGAGCCACAGGTGCACCGCCATCGACGCCTTGCAGTTGCACGCGCCCAGCCCGTAGATGCGCCCGTCGCGCAGCGTGGCCTTGAAGGGATCGGACTTCCACGCCGCGGCGTCGCCCGCATCGACGGTGTCGGCGTGCGCGTTGAACACGATCGATGGCCGGCCCTTCCCAAGGCGAGCCACGACGTTCTGCACGCCTTTCTTCCGCTCGTGGATCTTCACCTCGTAACCGAGGCGCGAAACAAAATCCCTGCAGAAAAGCGCGATCCGGGTCGTGTCGCCGGGCGGATACGTTGAGGGGATCGCGACCAGATCGGCGAGGAGCGCGCTGAGGCGCTCCTCCATCAGCCGACTTTCCGGATCGATTCGGCCCGCGCGGTGATCGCGGCGCTGGTCTTGTCGAGGTTGCGCGGCGCGGGCGCGGGCATGGTCTGCGCCGCCGGCCTGCCCCATCCCGGCTCGGCGACGATGCGGCCGTTCTCCATCACCACCCGGCCGCGCACCATGGTGAGCATCGGCATCGCGGTAACCGCGCGGCCGTGCCAGGGCGAAATCCTGCTCTTGGAGAAAAGCTGCGACTGGTCGATCGACCACTCGCGCTGCATGTCGACCAGCACGATGTCGGCGTCGGCGCCCGGCTGGATCACGCCCTTGCGCGGGAAGAAGCCCCAGGCCTTCGCCGGGTTGACGCAGGCCCAGCGCACGTAGTCCGCGATCGACAGGCGGCCGCGGTTCACCTCGGTGAGCATGAGCGGCATCTGGGTCTCTACCCCGGGGAAGCCGCAGTCGCACTGCCACACGCTGGCGCGAGTCTTCTCCTCGGGAAGATGCGGCGCGTGGTCGGTGGCGATCATGTCCACCACCCCTTCGCGCAGCGCCTGCCACAGCGGCTCCTGGTGGCCCGGCTCGCGGATCGGCGGATTGACCCGCAGCACGTTGCCGAGCTTCTCGTGATCCTTGGTGCTGAGCAGCAGGTACTGCGGGCAGGTCTCGACGGTGACCTCGACGCCGCGGCGCTTCGCGTCGCGCAGCACGTAGAGCGCGTCCTTCGAGCTCTTGTGCGCGATGTGCAGCCGCGCCCCGGTCCACTCGGCGAAGACCACCGCGCGCGACACCGCCTCGATCGCGCACACCTCGGGCCGCGCCGCGAGGTGCGCGAGCGGATCGGTGCGCCCGGCGGCCTCGAGCCGCGCCTGGCGCCGCGCCATGATCGAAGCGTTCTCGGCGTGCACCGTGCAGCGCATGCCGCGGCGCGCGAGGATCTCGAAGCCTTCGAGCATCGCGCCGTCGGAGGGCGCCGGCAGGTCGCCGAAGGTGTTGCCCATGAAGCACTTGAAGCCGGACACGCCGGCATCGATGAGCGCCTCGAGCCCGCCGATATTGGCCTCGTCGAGCAGGCCGTAAATCCCGTAGTCGACGTAGGCCTGGCGCGCGGCGATCGCCTGCTTCTCCTTCAGCGCCGCCACCGTGCCGGTAGGCGGCCTGGTGTTCGGCATCTCGAGCACGGTCGTCACCCCGCCGCGCGCCGCCGCCCCGGTCCCGGTCTGCCAGTCTTCCTTGTAGTCGTAGCCCGGGGTGCGGAAGTGCACGTGGCTGTCGATCGCCCCGGGCAGCACGTACCTGCCCTTCGCCTCGATGGTCTTCTTCCCCTGGAGCGAGTCCCCGAGCGCGACGATCTTCTCGCCGGCGATGGCGACATCGGCCTCGAAAACGGCGTCGGCGGTGACGACCTGGCCGCCGCGAATCACGATATCAGCTTGCATCGAAGCACCTCATATGACCCAGCCGCCGTCGACCGCCAGGTCCTGGCCGGTGATCTGGCGCGAGGCGTCGCTCGCGAAGAATAGCACCGCGGCGGCGATGTCCTGGTCGGTGGAGACGCGCTTGAGCGCGTATTCCTCGGCGTGCCTGCGCATCGCCTCCTCGACGCTGATCCCCAGGCGCTTCGCCATCTCGCCGCACACCTTGCGAAACCGCGGGCCGTCGACCATGCCGGGGCAGACGCTGTTCACGTTGACATCGTAGGGCCCGAGCTCGAGCGCGAACGCCTTGGTGATGCCGCGCAGGCCCCACTTGGAGGCCGAGTACGCCATGCGCAGCGCCCGCCCGCGCAGGCCGAAGGTGCCGCCGATGTTGACGATCTTGCCCGAGCGCTGCTGCCGCATGGTCGCGGCGACCGCTCGCATGGTGAGAAAGCAGCCTTTCATGTTGAGCTCGAGCACCTCGTCGAACGCTTCCGGGGTGGTGTCCCACGCGGCGGTCTCGAGCGGCCCGCGCCCGCCGGCGACGTTCACCAGGATGTCGATGCGTCCGGCGAGCCCGGCAAGGGTCTTTTTCACCATCGCCTCGACCTCGGCCGGCCGCGTGACGTCGCATTTCACGGCGATCGCCTTGCGCCCCAGCTTCCTCGCCTCGTCGGCCACCGGGGCGATCGCTTCCATGTCGCGCCCCGCGAGCGCGAGATCGACGCCCTCGCGCGCGAGCGCCAGCGTGATCGCCGCGCCCATGCCTTTCGCCGGTCCGGTGACGATCGCCACCTTTCCGCTCAGATTCAATTCCATGGGATCCCTTACATCGAGAATTCGGTCTTGCGCATCGCCCAGCCGGTCATGCG
>DATKAX010000262.1:0-3537 GCA_035514595.1 Burkholderiales bacterium | reverse complement strand
AACGGCAGCCTGTGCACGCCGCGCGGGCGGCACATCGTGCGCGCCAGGATCGGCGCTGGACAGCCGCTCGGCGCGGTGTTCGTGCGGCGGCGGCCGACCGGGGAAGTGTGGACGCCGGAGCTGCACGCGCAGTACCCCGGGCGGGACTGGATCCTGACGCGCATCCTGTGGCTGTCGGGCTGCGAGCCCGGCCGCAACCGTCTCGGCGAAGTCGACACCATGCGGCGCTATATCTACCTCCACGGCGCCCCCGACACGGCCGAGATGGGCAAGCCGGGCTCGATCGGCTGCGTGCGCATGCGCAACCGCGACATCGCGGAGCTCTTCGAGCGGGTCGCGCCCTACACGCCGGTGGACATCAGGGCCTGAAGCCGCTCCCGGCTGGGGGCGAGGACCACGCCTTTCTCGCAGATGATCCCGGTGATGAGCTCCGCCGGCGTGATGTCGAACGCCGGGTTGCGCACGCTCACCCCTTCGGGCGCCCAGCGCACCCCCCCATAGCCGGTGACTTCCGCGGCCGGGCGCTCCTCGATCGGGATACTCGAGCCGTCCGGGGCCGTAGGATCGAAGCTCGAGAGCGGGGCGGCGACGTAGAAGGGAATGCCGTGGCGCTTCGCCAGCACGGCGAGTGCGTAAGTGCCGATCTTGTTCGCGACATCGCCGTTGGCGGCGATCCGGTCGGCGCCCACCACCACGACATCGACCTCGCCCCTGCTCATCAGGTGGCCGGCCATGGCGTCGGTGACCAGGGTGCAAGGGATGCCTTCCTGCACCATCTCCCAGGCGGTCAGGCGGGCCCCCTGCAGGTAAGGGCGGGTCTCGTCGACCACGACCGAAATCTTCTTGCCGGCCTCCTGCGCGGCGCGGATCACCCCGAGCGCGGTGCCGTAGCCCGCCGTGGCGAGCGCCCCGGCGTTGCAATGGGTCATGACCCGCGCCTGCGGCGCGATCAGCTCGGCGCCGAGCTTTCCCATCGTCCGGTTCGCATCGAGGTCCTCGGCGAAGATCGCCTTCGCCTCGGTCTCGAGGTCCTGCGCCCGCTTCATCCGCTCCAGCGCCCAGAACAGGTTGACCGCCGTAGGCCGACTCTTCGCCAATATCTCAAACGATTCTGGCGTGCCCTTGGAAAGCACGATTCCGAAGGCGGCGGCGCAGCCGATCGCCGGTGCGCCGCGCACCACCATGTCGCGTATCGCCTGCGCGACTTCGGCGGCGCTGCGGCAGGTGAGGTACGCGGTGGCTTGCGGGAGCAGGCGCTGGTCGAGCAGTTCCAGCCGATCGCCCTTCCAGCGCAGCGGCTCTACCGTCATCAAACCACGCGCTCGTTGCCGCCGTCGACCGGTACCTGCGCGGCGGTGGTCTTGGCGAACAGCGGGCCGCACATCTCGGCCGCCAGCTCGGCGACGTCCTCCGACACGATTTCCTGCTTCAGCAGGTTGTTGCGCTTGTACTGCTCCACCGTCAGGTTGTATGCCTTGGCGCGCGCCGCCAGGACCTCAGGCGTCCACAGCGCGGTGTCGAACACCTGGTTGGGATGCAGCGAGTTGATGCGGATGCCGTCCCTCGACCACTCGAGCGCCGCGACGCGTGCCAGCTGGTTGAGCGCGGCCTTGGAAGCGGAGTAGGCGGCCGCGCCCGGGCCCGGCGCCGAAACGTTCTTCGAGCCGATGACGACGACGCGGCCGCCGCGCGGTGCGAGCTTGAGCAGCGCGTGGCAGGCCTGCATGACCAGGAGGTTGGCCTCGACGTTGACCAACATGGTGCTGCGCCAGGTGGCGGTCGCGATGTCCTGGATCGGCTGCGACGCGGGGAAGATGCCGGCGTTCAGCACCAGCATGTCGACGCCGCCGAAGCGCTTGACCGCGACGTCCAGGGCGGCGCCGAGTGTCCTGGGATCGGTCAGATCGCACACCGCGCCGTAGAAGTCGGGACGCTGCCACCTGGTCCTGATCTCCGGGTTGCGGTCAAGCCCGACCACCGCGGCGCCGCGCTTCAGGAAGGCATCGACGCAGGCCTTGCCGATACCCGAGGCAGCTCCGGTCACGACCGCAATTTCCCCGGCAAACATCGGGGGCGCACCCGCCTTGCGCAGCTTTGCCTGCTCCAGGTCCCAGTACTCGATGTCGAAGATGTCGCGCTCGCCGACCGCGCGCCAGCCGCCGAGCCCTTCCGCGCGCAGGATGACGTCGATCGTGTGGTCGTAGAGCTCCTCGACGATCGCCGCCTCCTTAGCGTTGCGCCCGGCCGCGGCGAAGCCGAGCTCCGGGTCGAGCACCATGCGCGGCGCCGGGTCGAGCATCGTCTTGGGCTCCTTCGCGCGCGGCGCGTGGCGCTCGAAATAGTCGTGGTACTTCCTGGCGTAGGCGCCGACGTCGCGTCCGAGCAAGGGCCACGGCTTGGTGCGGATCACGTGGTCCGGTGTGGCAGGCCCCTGCTGCGACAGGCGCTCCACCTGGGGATGGCGCGCGAAGCCGGCAAACTTCGGGCTCTGGTTCAGCTTGAGAATGACGGCAAACCCGGCGGTGTCGGCGATCGCGCGACGCAGCTGCGCAATCTGCTCGCGCTTCGCGCCGGCGCTGGCGGGCTCCGCGTCCGGGAAGCTGAAGTTCCAGGCCTTGTTGCTCCGCAGGTAATCTTCGGCCATCGACACCAGCTCGATCATCCGCTCGTAGGACTCGCGCGCTTCGGCACCGAAGGAAAAGATGCCGTGCGAGAGCAGCACCATCCCGATCGTATTCGGACCGGCCAGCTTCGGAAACTCGCGCGCGCAGTGCGCCGCCAGGTCGAACCCGGCCATGATGTACGGAATCACCACCACGCGGTCGCCGTAAACGTCGCGGATATGCCTCACCCCGTCGGGCGTGTTGGAGACGGCGAGCACCGCGTCGGCGTGCGTGTGGTCGACGTAGGGATAGGGGAGGATGGCATGCAGGATGGTCTCGATCGAGGGCGAGGGTGCGCCCGCGCGCAGCATGCGCGTGTTGAGCTCGTTCACCATCTGGGCGTCGGGCAGCGCGCGCAAATCGGCGAGCCGGCGCACGTAGTCGAGCGCGACCGGGCTGAAGCCCGCCGCCTCGATGGTTTCCAGGTCCCAGCCGCTGCCTTTTACATAGAGCACATCCTGCGGCTCGCCGAACAGGTTCGCCTCGCGCAGCTTGACCGACGTGTTGCCGCCGCCGTGCAGCACCAGCGAGCGCTCGCGCCCGAGCAGGCGCGAGGTGTACACGCGCGGGCCGAGCGGCCCGCCGAACTGCGCCGCCTCGGCCTCGCTCCAGAGGCTTTTCATGCGGCGATTATACTTTCGCGCGTGTTGCGCATTGAGCTCATGTCCTGGGAGAGCGCTCGCGAGCAGGCGGTGCCGCTTCGCTTCGCGGTGTTCGTGCAGGAGCAGGGCGTGCCGGTGGAGATCGAGCTGGACGAGCTCGATGCGGGCTGCCTTCACGCGCTGGCCTTCCAGGGCAACCGGGCGGTCGGGACCGGGCGGCTGCTTCCGGACGGGCACATCGGAAGGATGGCGGTCCTGAAGCCGTGGCGCAG
>DATKAX010000261.1:0-24888 GCA_035514595.1 Burkholderiales bacterium | reverse complement strand
ACGCGCGCGCCCGGCGCTCTCCTGCTGCACGCACGACGCAAGCAGGGAGCGGCGCGGCGCGACGCGCGACGGCTCATCTCCTCTCCCGAGTTCCAGGGCTTCCTGCTGAGAAGCCTGCGCTGGCTGCACGGCTCCCGCCGTGTGACATCAAGCGCATCGCTGCCCGAGTTCGCCGCCGATTCGCTGCAGCGCCTGGACCGTGCGGCGCGCAAGCAAGCGAGGCGGCTCGATTGGGACGACGCCGGCGCGCGCCATGCACTGCGCATCCGGCTCAAGCGCCTGCGCTACGCAAGCGACTTCTTCGCGCCGCTGTTCGGGCCCGGGACGGCGGCACCGTACCTCGAACGCGTCGAGTCGCTGCAGGAGATCCTGGGCGAGCTCAACGACGTGGCGGTCGCGCGCCGCTTGCTGCGGGGGCTCGGAGACCGAGGCGAGATCGAAGAGAAGCGCGCCGCGCGCGAGGCGCGGCTTACCCGGCGGCTTGGCCCCGCCTGGCGGCGCTTCGCGGGGCAGTCGCAGTTCTGGCAGGCTCGTAGATGAACACTTCCTGTTTCGGCCAGAGGAGGGGCAGCCGAGGATACGCGCGTTCGAGGGCAGACCGGCCGCTGCCGACCTCGCACGCCAGCAGGCCAGTGTCGCTCAGATGCTCCGGCGCCGCCGCGAGAATCCGGGACACGAAGTCCAGCCCGTCGCGACCGCCCGCCAGCGCTCCTCCCGGCTCGTGCCGGTACTCCGGAGGAAGCGTACGCATATCCGCGGTGCTGACGTACGGCGGATTGGTGAGAACGAGATCGTAGCGCTCGCGGCCGAGCGCGCTGAACAGGTCCGAGCGAATCAGCCTGATCCGGCGTGTCAGCCGGTAGCGCGCGACGTTCCTGCGCGCCACCGCCAGGGCGGCGGGCGAAACGTCGCTTGCATCCACTCGCGCCCGCGGAAAGGCGTGCGCGGCGAGGATCGCGAGGCAGGCCGAACCCGTGCAGAGATCGAGAATCCTGCGCGCCGGACCGCGCAGCCACGGCCGCATCCCCGCGCGCAGCAGCTCGGCGAGGTGCGAGCGCGGCACGATCACGCGCCGGTCGACGAAGAAGGAAAGGCCGTCGAGCCAGGCCTCGTTGAGCAGGTAGGCCGTCGGGATGCGTTCGCGGATGCGCGCTCGCGCGAGACGGGAGATGCTTCGCTTCTCGGAATCCGAGACTTGGCGCGTCAGGTCTGCCTCGAAGGACAGTCCAAGTCCGCGCAGCACGAGCCAGGCAGCCTCATCGTCGGGGTTGTCGCTCCCGTGCCCGTAGTGCAGCCGGGCAGCGGCGAAGCGCCGCGCGGTTTGCGCAACCAATTCGCCCAGCGTCAAGGCAACAAGGCGCGCAGCGTGTCGAGGTAGATCCGCGGCAGCTGCTCGAGCGCAGCGAGCTCGATGTGCTCGTCGAGCTTGTGAATGCTCGCATTCACCGGCCCCAGCTCGACCACCTCGGAGCAGATCTCGGCGATAAAGCGAGCGTCCGAGGTACCGCCGGTCGTCGAGAGCTCGGGCGCGGATCCGGTGTGGCGCCGGATCACGGCGGCCACGGTTTCGACCAGCTTTCCGCGGCTCGTCATAAAAGGCTTCGCGCCCAGCGTCCAGTCGATCGTGTAATCCAGTTTGTGGCGCTTCAGCACCGCCTCGAAGCGCTCCCGGAGGGAGCGCTCCGGGCTCGCGGGTGAGAACCGGAAGTTGAAGTCGAGCTGGAGCGAGCCGGGAATGACGTTGGCCGCGCCGGTCCCGGCGTGGATGTTGGAGACCTGCCAGGTGGTGGGCGGAAAGCTCCCGTCACCCGCATCCCACTGGATGGCGCACAGCTCCGCGAGCGCCGGCGCCAGTGCATGCACCGGGTTGCTCGCAAGATGCGGGTACGCGACATGGCCCTGCACACCGCGCACCGTGAGCCTGCCGGAGAGCGAGCCGCGGCGACCGTTCTTGATCATGTCGCCGAGCGAGCTGACCGAGGTCGGCTCGCCGACCAGGCAGTAATCGATGCGCTCGCCGCGCTCCCTGAGCTTCTCGACCACCCGTACCGTGCCGTCGACCGACGGCCCCTCCTCGTCGGAGGTGAGCAGCAGCGCGATCGAGCCGGAATGGCGCGGCCGCTCCGCGACGAAAGACTCGACCGCGACCACGAAGGCGGCGATCGACGATTTCATGTCCGCCGCGCCCCGGCCGTAGAGCCGGCCGTCGCGCAGCGTCGGCGTGAAGGGATCCGACTGCCACTCCTGCAGCGGGCCGGGCGGCACGACGTCGGTATGTCCGGCAAAGCAAACGAGCGGCGGCTGCGTCCCGCGCCGCGCCCAGAGGTTGTCGACGTCGCCGCAGCGCAGTGCTTCGCAACGAAACCCGGCGCGCTCCAGGCGTGCGGCAAGCAGCCGCTGGCAGCCGCCGTCCTCCGGGGTGACCGATCTGCGCGCGATGAGCTCCCGGGCGAGCGCGAGCGCGCCGGCTTCAGGCATTCACGTCGATCTTGAAGCCGCCGAACGAGGCGCCCTCGCCCGAGGAGAGCCGGCCCTGCTTTCTTCCCGGCTCGCCCTCCGAAGGGAGCGGTCCGGCGGGCGTCTGGCCCGTGATCTCGCCGGCGGTCGCCTGATTGATCAGCCACAGCATGTTGGTTGCCGAATCGGCGTTTGCCATCGCCTCGTCCTGGGTGATCTTGCCGTCCATGAACAGCTTGAACAGCGCCTGCTCGAAGGTCTGCGAGCCCGGCGACATGCTCTTCTCGAGCGCTTCCTTGATCTCGTTGATCTCTCCCCTCTCGATCAGCTCAGCGATATGCCGCGTGTTGAGCAGCACCTCGACCGCGGGCACGCGCATCCCGGTCTTGGTGCGCACCAGGCGCTGCGAAACCACCGCCTGGAGCGCCGCCGACAGGTCGAGCAGCAGGCTCGGGCGGTTCTCCAGCGGATAGAAGTTGATGATCCGGTTCATCGCGTGGTAGCTGTTGTTCGCGTGCAGCGTGGCGAGGCACAGATGGCCCGACTGCGAGTAGGCGAGCGCCATTGTCATGGTCTGCTTGTCTCGGATCTCGCCGATCAGGATGCAGTCTGGCGCCTGCCGCAGCGCGTTCTTGAGCGCGATCTCGAACGCCTTGGTGTCGGTGCCGACCTCGCGCTGGTTGACGATCGATTTGCGGTTCTGGAAGATGTACTCGACCGGGTCCTCGAGCGTGAGGATGTGCCCGGACATCAGGCCGTTGCGGTGGTCGAGCATCGCCGCGACCGAGGTCGACTTGCCCGAGCCGGTGGCGCCGACCATCAGGATCAGTCCGCGCTTCTGCATGATGACTTCCTTGAGCACTTCCGGCAGGCCGAGCGAGTCGAGCGGCGGGATGGCGCCCGGAATGTAGCGCACGACCACCGCCGGCGAGCCCTTCTGGCGGAAGGCGCTGATCCGGAACGCGCCCACGCCCTCCAGGTTGTAGGCGGTGTTCAGCTCCATGTCCTCCTCGTACTCCCGTATCTGGTGCTCGGTGAGCACGCCGTACAGGAGCTGGCGCACCGTGTCCGCGGTCATGATGGTCTGGTTGACCGGCATCGCCACGCCGTTGATCTTGATGTTGATCGGCGAGCCCACGGAAAGGAAGATGTCCGACGCCTTCTTGTCGGCCATGACCTGGAACAAGCGCTTTATCGCAGACATCCTTGCCTCCCTCGGGCGACGCCTTCAGTGTAACCCTAGTCGCCGCGCAGCAATTCGTTCAGCCCGGTCTTTGCCCGGGTCTTGGCATCGACTCTCTTGACGATCACCGCACAGTACAGGCCATGGCTGCCGTCCGCGGAGGGCAAATTACCGGAAACCACCACCGAGCCGGCAGGCACCCGGCCGTACAGGATCTTTCCGCTCGCGCGCTCGTAGATGCGCGTGCTTTGTCCGAGAAACACGCCCATCGAGATGACGCTGTTCTGTTCCACGATCACGCCCTCGACGATCTCCGAGCGCGCGCCGATGAAGCAGTTGTCCTCGATGATCACCGGGTTCGCCTGAACCGGCTCGAGCACGCCGCCGATGCCTACCCCGCCGGACAAGTGCACGTTCTTGCCGATCTGGGCGCAGGAGCCCACGGTAGCCCAGGTATCGACCATGGTGCCTTCGTCGATATAGGCGCCGATGTTGACGTAGGAAGGCATCAGCACGACGTTGCGGGCGACGTACGCGCCGCGGCGCGCCATGGCGGGCGGCACCACCCGCAGGCCCGCAGAGGCAAAGTCAAAGGCGCTGAACTTCGACGGGACCTTGTCGTAGTAGCGGGTCGCCCCGCCTTCCATCACGCGGTTGTCTTCCAGCCTGAACGAGAGCAGCACCGCTTTCTTGATCCACTGGTGCGTGAGCCATTCGCCTCCCGCCTTTTCGGCCACTCTCAGCCGGCCGGTGTCGAGCCCGGCGATGACCTCCTCGACGGCCTCGCGCAGCGCGCGCGGCGCG
The DNA here is from genome assembly GCA_035514595.1 of Burkholderiales bacterium. Classification (GTDB taxonomy): domain Bacteria; phylum Pseudomonadota; class Gammaproteobacteria; order Burkholderiales; family SG8-39; genus SCGC-AG-212-J23. The sequence continues at coordinate 20,444 of DATKAX010000261.1, read as the reverse complement.
CTGGCGGGCGTGATGGCGCCGCGGTTCTCCCAGGCTTCCTCGATGATGCTGCTCGCAGTCATAAGCCTTCCGCAAACCGGTTCATGCGCCGCACGGCCTCTACGCACTCGTCGAGCGGCGCGACCAGCGCAACGCGCACGCGGTTGCTTCCGGGATTGCCGTGGCCGGCGTCTCGTGCAAGGTAACTCCCTGGCAGCGCGAGCACATTATATTCAGCGTACAGGCGCCTCACGAACTGCGTGTCGTCGATCGGGGTGCGAATCCACAGATAGAAGCCGCCCTGGGGCATCGCGGCCGCAAGCGGCGGGCGCAGGAGCGGCAGCGCGGCGGCGAACTTCTCGGCGTAAAGCCGGCGGTTTTCCCGCACGTGCCGCTCATCGCTCCAGGCGGCGATCGAGGCCTGCTGCACGGCGAGGCTCATCGCCGAGCCGTGGTAGGTGCGGTAGAGCAGGAATTTCTTCAGCAGCGCCGCATCGCCGGCGGCGAAGCCCGAGCGCAGTCCCGGGCAGTTGGAGCGCTTCGAAAGACTGGAGAACGCCACCAGCCGCGGATAGCCGGCTCGACCGAGCTTGAATGCCGCTTCCAGCGCCCCGAGGGGCGGCTGGTCGAAATAGATCTCGGAATAGCACTCGTCGGAAGCGATGACGAAGCCGTGCCGGTCGGAAAGCTCGAACAGCCGCCGCCAGCCCTCCAGGTCCAGCACTTCGCCGCTCGGGTTGGCGGGCGAGCAGACGTAGGCCAGCTCGACGCGGCCCCAGTCCGCCGGCTCGCCATAGACCGGCGTCGCGCCCGCGAGAATCGCCGCTCCCTCGTAGATCTGGTAGAACGGATTCGGGCAGACCACCCGTGCGCCGGCCCGCAGCACCGTCTGGGCGAAGGCGAACAGGGCTTCACGCGTCCCATTGACCGGAAGCACCTGCGTGTCGGCATCCGGCGACGCGATCCCATAGCGCCACGCCAGCCAGCCGGCGATCGACTGGCGCATCGTGGGCAGTCCTGCGGTGGCGGGATACACCGCGAGTCCTTCCAGGGCTCCTGCCAGCGCTTCCTTGACGAGCGCCGGCGTCGGATGCCTGGGCTCTCCGATCGAGAGATTGATGGGCTCCAGGCCGCGATCCGGCGCCGCGCCCGCGAGCAAAGCGCGAAGCTTCTCGAACGGGTACGGCTGCAGTCGATCCAGAAGCGGATTCAAGCCTTGCCGGTCCAGCCGCGCTTGCGGTGCTCCGCCACCACGCTGGTAGTGATACCGCCGCGCACGTTGAACCTGGCCTCGAGGCGCATGAAGCGGGGCCTGGTGGCGCGCACCAGATCCTCGAGGATACGGTTGGTCACCGCCTCGTGGAATGCCCCTTCGTTGCGGTAGGACCAGATGTAAAGCTTGAGTGACTTGAGCTCGACGCAGCGCCGGTCGGCGACGTACTCGAGCGTGAGCGTGGCGAAATCCGGCTGTCCCGTCATCGGGCACAGGCAGGTGAATTCCGGTATCTCCATGCGGATCCGGTAGTCGCGCGCCGGCGCGGGGTTGGCGAAGGTTTCGAGGCGCTTGCTCGGGCGCGAAGGCACTGGAAAAGCCGCAGGGAACGAAGCGCGCAGATGGTATCATTTTTTGCGTGCGCCTCACTCAAATAAAGCTTTCCGGTTTCAAGTCCTTCGTCGATCCCACCGCGATTCATGTACCGGGCCAGCTGGTCGGGGTCGTCGGTCCCAACGGCTGCGGCAAGTCGAACGTCATCGACGCCGTGCGCTGGGTGCTCGGCGAGACGCGCGCCGCGGCGCTGCGCGGAGATTCGATGCAGGACGTGATCTTCAACGGCTCGGTCAACCGCAAGCCGATGGCGCGCGCCGCGGTGGAGCTGATGTTCGACAACTCCCAGGGCCGCGCCGCCGGACAGTGGTCGCAGTACGCCGAGATCTCGGTGAAGCGCGTGCTTCAGCGCGACGGCGAGTCGAGCTACTACGTCAACGGCACGCACGTGCGCCGGCGCGACATCACCGACATGTTCCTGGGCACGGGCCTCGGGCCGCGCGCCTACGCCATCGTCGAGCAGGGCATGATCTCGCGCATCATCGAGGCAAAGCCAGAGGAGCTGCGCGTGTTCCTCGAGGAGGCCGCAGGAATCTCCAAGTACAAGGAGCGCCGGCGCGAGACCGAGAACCGCCTCGCGGATACGCGCGAGAATCTGGCCCGTATCACCGACATACGCCTCGAGCTCGGCGTTCAGCTCGAGAAGCTCGAAGCCCAGGCCAAGGTCGCGACGCGCTATCAGGAATATCAGGGCGAGCTGCAGCTCAAGCAGCACCTTCTGTGGTATCTGCGCCGCCGCGACGCCGCGGCGGAGCGCGAGCGCCATGCGCAGGACCTGGCCCGCGTCGCGAACGAGCTCGAAGCCGGGAACGCGGAGCTGCGGAGCCTCGAGTCGCGGCTCGAAACCGCCCGCGGTGCGCATTACCAGGCGGGTGACGCTCTCAATGCGGCGCAGGGGGCACTCTACGCGGCGAGCGCCGAGGTGGCGCGCCACGAATCTGAGAGGCGCCACGCCGAGGAAACGCGCCATCGGCTCGAAAGCCAGCATGGCGAGCGGCTGGCGCAGCTCGCTTCCTGGCGCGAGCAGCGCTCGCAGCTTACGCAGGCCCTGCACATGTGGGCGGCGCGCGCCGCCACGGCGAAGCAGCGCGCCGCCGGCACGCAGGAGCGGCTGCAGGCCGAGAACGCACGCCTGCCGCAGGCCGAGCAGGCGTTTCGGGGCGCACAGGAGCGCTTGAGCGAGGCGCGCAGCCAGCTGCTCCAGGCGGAGAGCCGCCTGCAGCTGGAGCAGGCCAATCTCGCCCACCTCGAGCGCGGCGCGCAGGCGCTGGCGCAAAGGCGCGAGCGCCTGGAGGGCGAGCTCCAGACGCTGAATTCCCCCGCTGCGGCGCAGGTGCACGCGCTCGATGCCCGGATCGCCGAGCTCGACGACGCGTTGCGCGCCGCCCAGGCTGCACTCGAGGCGCTCCAATCGGAGTGCGCCGCCCTCGACGAGCACGCCGCGGCGAGCGCGGAGTCGCTCGGCGCAGCGCAGCGCGGGCACGCCGCCGCGCAGGCCCAGCTCGCCACGCTGCGCCAGATCCAGGCCGCCGCCGAAGACAACGCTCCGCTGCGCGAGTGGCTCGAGCGCCACGGCCTCGGTGCGCTGCCGCAGCTGTGGCAGAAGCTGCGCATCGACCCGGGCTGGGAAACGGCGGTGGAGTCGATGCTGCGCGAGAGGCTGCATGCGCTCGAGCTCTCGGATGGCGCTCGCCTTGCCGCAGTGCTGCAGGACCGGCCGCCGGTGAAAGCGAGCGTCTTCGAGCGCGGCGACGGCGACGGCGCACCGGAGGCGCCGCCGGGGTTCGAGCCGCTCGCAGCCAAGGTGCACGCCATCGACGACAGCGTCTGCGGCGCGCTGGGCGACTGGCTCGCCGGGGTCTTCGTCATCGAAGGCATGCCGGATGTCGCAACGCGCAGCGCGCTGCCCCGCGGCGCGGTGCTCGTGAACCGCGAGGGGCAGCAGTTCACCCGCCGCACCGTCAGCTTCCACGCCCCCGACCCGGCCGACGCGGGGCTGCTCGCGAGGCAGGCCGAAATCGAGGCCCTCGAGGAGCGCTGCAGCCAGCTCGGCCGGACGCTCGAGCAGGCACAGTCCGCGCAGGAGCGCGCCGAGGCGCACTGCGCCGAGCGCGCCGCCGCCCTGGAAGAGGCCCGCGCCGAGCTTGCGCGCCTCCAGAAGGTGCGCCACGACGCCCAGATCGAGCACCTCAAGATCGCGCAGGCACAGGAGCGGTTCCGCGAGCGCAGCGCCCAGATGGGCGCGGAGCTCGAGGAGATCGACCGCGAGGCGGCGCGCGGCCGGCAGGCGCGCGCGGACTGCGAGGCGGCGGCGCAGCGCCACGCCGGCGATATCGCTGCGGCGCGCGAAAGGCTCGAGGCGGCGCGCGCCGCCCACGTCGCCGCCGAGACCGGGGCGGCGGAGCAGCGTCGCGCGGTGCAGCAGGCCGAGCGCGAGGCACAGGACGCGGTCTTCGGTGAGCGCGAATGCGCGTCCAAAATCGCGGAGATCGACAACGCCGTGCGAGTGATCGACCAGCAGATCGAGCGCGCCGAAGCGGAGGTGGGCAAGCTGACCGAGGAGCTCGCCGCGGATCCGATCCCGGCCATCCGGCAGGCGCTCGAGACCGCCGTGGAGGCGCGCATCGGCTGCGAGAAAACGCTCGCCGCGGCGCGCGACGCGCTCGAGCGGGCTGCGGCGGCACTGCGCGTGCTCGAGGAAGGCCGGCTGCAGGTCGAGAGCCGCGTCGCGCCTCTGCGCGAGCGCCAAGGGGAGATGCGGCTCAAGGAGCAGGCCGCACAGATCAGCCAGGAGCAGTTTGCCTCGCAGCTGCGCGAGGCCGGCGCCGACGAGGCGAGGCTCGCGCAGGACGCCGAGGGCGCGCCTCGTCCCTCGGCGCTGCAGGGCGAGCTGACGCGGCTTGCGCAGGCGATCGGAGAGCTGGGCGCGGTGAACCTTGCGGCACTCGAGGAGCTGCGCTCGAGCAGCGAGCGCAAGGGTTTTCTCGACTCGCAGGCCACCGACCTCGAGGAGGCCGTGCGCACCCTCGAGGACGCCATCCGGCGCATCGACCGCGAGACGCGCGAGCTGCTGCGCGAGACCTTCGAGAGCGTCAACCGCCACTTCGACTCGCTGTTCCCGGGCCTGTTCGGCGGCGGCGAGGCCAAGCTGGTCATGACCGGCGAGGAGATCCTCGATGCCGGCGTGCAGGTGATGGCGCAACCGCCGGGCAAGCGCACCACCAGCATCCATCTGCTTTCGGGCGGCGAAAAGGCGCTCACCGCGATCGCCCTGGTGTTTTCCCTGTTCCAGCTCAACCCGGCGCCGTTCTGCCTGCTCGACGAGGTCGATGCGCCGCTCGACGATTCGAACACCTTGCGCTTCTGCGAGCTGGTGAAGCGCATGTCGGCGCAGACGCAGTTTCTGTTCATCAGCCACAACAAGCTGTCGATGGAGATGGCCGAACAGCTGATCGGGGTGACGATGCCCGAATCCGGTGTCTCGCGGGTGGTGGCGGTCGACATCGACGAGGCGCTGCGCATCCGGGAGGAGCTCGCGGCCTGAACGCATGACCGACTTCCAGCTCGGTCTGATCGTGATCGGCGCCCTGGCGGTAGCCGGGGTGCTGGTCTACAACCACTTGCAGGAGCGCTCGGCCCGGCGCCAGGCGGAGCGCTCGTTCGACGCCGCGCCGCGCGCCGAGGTGCTGCTCGACGAGCCGGCGGAACGGCGCGAGCCCACGCTCGGCCCCGCATTCGAGCCGGCTTCCCGGCGCGCACCGCTCGACGAGCAGGCGCTGCCGGACGCGCGCGCCGACTACGTAATCGACCTTACGCTTGCGGGAGGCGCCGGCTGCGGCAGCGTCCTGGAGGACTGGGGTGCCCTCGAGCACCGGTTTGCGGGGCGCGTGCTGCTCGCCGGAGCCGAGTCCGGTGAATTGCGCCGGCTCTCGCCCGGCGATCCCGGGCGCTGCACGCGGCTCCAGGCGGGATTGCAGCTCGTAAGCCGCGCCGGCGTGGTAGGCGACGCGGAGCTGATCGAGTTTCGCTCGCAGGTCGAGAGCCTTGCGGCCCGTATCGGCGCCACCGTGGCCGCGCCGGAGATGCGCCCGGCGCTCGATGCGGCGCGCGAGCTCGACCGGATCTGCGCCGAGGCCGACATCCAGGTCGCGCTGCACGTCGCAGGCGTGGCATCGACGCAGACGCCCGAGCTCGAAGCGCAGCCGTTCCAGGTGAGCCGCCGGGACGACCGCTTGACGCTGACTCTCGACGTCGCGCGCACCCCGGACCCGGTGCGCGGCTTCCGGAGAATGGCGCGCAGCGCACAGGCGCTTGCCGCTTCCCTTGGAGGCCGCCTGGTCGATGACAACGGCAACGCGGTGGACGAGCGTGCGCTGGGGGCGATCGAGGTGGAAGTAGAGGCGGTGCGCCAGACGCTGCGCAGGCAAGGCGTCGAGCCCGGAAGCCCGCTTGCGCTGCGCCTGTTCTCATGAGCGCAGGGCGGGGGCCCAGGCAGCGCGCGGCGCGCCTGCGCACGGAAATCGAGCGCCACAACTTCCTGTACTACGTCAAGGACCAGCCCGAGATCACGGACGCCGAGTACGACGCGCTTTTTCAGGAGCTGGCGGCGCTCGAGCAGGCTCATCCGGAGCTCGCCACGGCGGATTCGCCTACGCAGCGCGTCGGCGCGCCGCCGCTCGCCGAGTTCGCCGAGGTCACGCATCGCACGCCGATGCTCTCGATCAGCAACGCCTTCGCCGAGGACGAGGTGCGCGCGTTCGATCGCCGGGTGCGCGAAGCGCTCGGCGTGGACGAGGTGGAGTACGCGGCCGAGCCCAAGTTCGACGGCCTCGCGGTGAGCCTGCTCTACCGTGACGGCGTGCTGGTGCAGGGCGCGACGCGCGGCGACGGCACCACCGGCGAGGACGTTACGCCCAACCTGCGCACCGTGCGCTCCATCCCGCTGCGCCTGCCGCGCGCACCGCAAACCGCCGAGATCGAGGTGCGCGGCGAGATCCTGATGTATCGCAAGGACTTCGACGCGATGAATGCGCGCCAGCGCCAGGCCGGCGAGAAGGCGTTCGTCAACCCGCGCAATGCGGCGGCGGGCGCGGTGCGGCAGCTCGACTCGCACATCACCGCCGCCCGGCCACTCCGGTTCTTCGCCTACGCGGTGGCGCATGCTTCGAGGATCAGCTGGAGAACGCACGCCGAGGCGCTCGAGCGCCTGGAGGCGCTCGGCTTTCCGGTCTGCCCGGAACGCGACACCGTGCGCGGTGCCGAGGGCCTGCTCGATTATTTCCTGCGCCTGGGCCGCAAGCGCGAGGGGCTGCCTTACGCGATCGACGGCGTCGTGTACAAGGTGAACCGCCTCGATTGGCAGCAGCGGCTCGGCTTCGTCTCGCGCGCCCCGCGCTTCGCGCTCGCGCACAAGTATCCTGCCGAGGAGCAGACCACCGAAGTGCTGGCAATCGACGTTCAGGTCGGGCGCACCGGCACCCTGACGCCGGTGGCGCGCCTCAGGCCGGTGTTCGTCGGCGGCGTCACGGTCACCAGCGCCACGCTGCACAACGAGGACGAGCTGCGGCGCAAGGACGTCTGGGCGGGGGACACGGTGATCGTGCGACGCGCCGGGGACGTGATTCCGGAGGTCGTCGGCGTGCGCAGGCGCGGACCGCGCCGACCCGCGGAGCGCTTCGAGATGCCTTCGCGCTGCCCCGAATGCGGCTCGCCCGTGGTGAGGATCCCGGGCGAGGCCGCGGCGCGCTGCACCGGAGGCCTGTATTGCAAGGCGCAGCGCAAGCAGACCCTGCTTCACTTCGCCGGCCGGCGCGCCATGGACATCGAGGGCCTGGGCGAAAAGCTCGTGGATCAGCTGGTGGAGAGCGGGCTTGTGGAAAATCCCGCGGACCTCTACCGGCTGGACGCCGCGACGCTGAGCGGCCTCGAGCGCATGGGCGAGAAATCGGCGCACAACCTGGTCCGCAGCCTCGAAAAATCGCGCCGCGTGGAGCTGCATCGCTTCATCTTCGGCCTCGGGATCCCGGGCGTCGGAGAGGAAGTGGCGAAGATCCTGGCCCGGCATTTCCTCTCGCTGGAGGCGTTCCTGGACGCCGACTGGCCCAGGGCGGCGGCAGACAAGGAAGCGATCCGCAAGCAGAATGCGCAGCGCAAGAAGCGGGGAGAGCCCCCGCTGGAGGTGCCCCTCGAGGGCATCGGCCCGGAGCTGATGGAAAGCATCGAGAAATTCCTGCACGAGCGCCATAACCGCGAGGTGATACGCCGGCTTACCGACCGCAGCCACGGCGTGACGCTCGAGCCTGCATCGGACAAGGGGCCTGCGGGCACGGCAATCAAGACCTTCGTGCTGACCGGGGCGCTCTCCGCCATGTCCCGCGACGAGGCGCGCGCGGCGATCGAGGCCAGGGGCCACAAGCTCGCGGGGTCGGTATCGGCAAAGACCGACTTCGTGGTCGCCGGCGAAGACCCCGGCAGCAAGCTCGACAGGGCCCGCAGCCTCGGCGTCGCCGTGCTCGACGAGAAGCAATTCATCGACCTCATGAAGGAACTCTGACGACATGCACGCGAAGCTCAGGAAGGCCGTGTTTCCGGTCGCCGGCCTCGGCAGCCGCTTCCTGCCGGTGACCAAGGCGAGCCCCAAGGAAATGCTCCCGATCGTCGACAAACCGCTGATCCAGTACGCGGTCGAGGAGGCGGCGGCGGCCGGCGTCACCGAGATGATCTTCGTCACCGGGCGCAACAAGCGCGCCATCGAGGACCATTTCGACAAGGCCTACGAGCTAGAGACCGAGCTCCAGCGCAAGAACAAGAACGTGCTTCTCGACATGGTGCGATCGGTGCTTCCCGAAGGCGTGCACTGCATCTACACCCGGCAGGCGGAGCCGCTCGGCCTGGGGCACGCCGTGCTGTGCGCCCAGCCGGTGGTCGGCAACGAGCCGTTCGCCGTGATCCTGGCGGACGACCTGATGGACTCCGAGCCGCCGGCCATCGCTCGCATGGCGCAGATCTTCGCCCGGGAGGGCGCCTCGCTGCTCGGCGTGGAGGAAGTGCCGCGCGATCAGACCCAGAGCTACGGCATCGTGACCATCGATCCGATGCAGGGCGACACCGCCCGTATTCACAGCATCGTGGAGAAGCCCAAGCCGGCCGATGCGCCCTCGAACCTCGCCGTCGTCGGGCGCTACGTGCTGACACCGCGTATCTTCGAGCTGCTTTCGGAGGTCAAGCCCGGCGCCGGGGGCGAGCTCCAGCTCACCGACGCGATCTCGGCGCTCCTCACGCACGAGCGCGTGCTGGCGGTGCGGCTGCCCGGGCGGCGCTTCGATTGCGGCTCCAAGCTCGGCTACCTGCAGGCGAGCGTCGAGCTCGGGCTGCGCCATCCCGAGGTGGGGGAGGACTTCGCTCGCTACCTGAAGTCACGCTAGACTCGCCCCGTATGCCCGATGTGCAGAAGGCCTGGGCCTTCCTCGACAACTCCGATTGCATCGCGACCGCCGAGGAAGTCCAGGCGGCGGTGCATCGCGTCGCGGCGCAGATCCACGAGCGGCTCTCGGGCGCCTACCCTCTGGTATTGGTGGTGATGGGCGGCGCCGTGGTGTTCGCCGGACAGATCCTGCCGCTGCTGCGCTTTCCGCTCGATTTCGACTATATCCACGCCTCGCGCTACGGCTCGGCGACGCGCGGCACGCGCGTCGAGTGGCGCGTGACGCCGCCGGAAAGCGTCAGGGGCCGCCCGGTCCTCGTGCTCGACGACATCCTCGACGGCGGCCAGACGATGGCGGCGATCCGGGAGCGCCTGCTGGCGCTCGGCGCAGCCGCGTTTCACGCTGCGGTGCTGGTGGAGAAGCAGCTCGCCGTGCGCAAGCCGGTCGCGGCAGATTTCGTCGGCCTGCGGATCGCGGACCGCTTCGTGTTCGGATACGGCATGGACGCGAAGGGCTACTGGCGTAACCTGCCCGAGATCCGCGCGATGAAGGAAGCGCACGCGTGCTCGCGATCATAGGAGGAAGCGGCCTTTCCAAGCTGGGAAGCATGGCGGAAACCCGGCGAGCGGTGTCGCGCACCCCTTACGGCGAGCCCTCCGGCCCGCTCGCCTTCGGCCGCGTACGCAGCCGCGAGGTCATGTTCCTCGCGCGCCATGGCTACGGGCATACCATCGCGCCGCACGAAGTGAACTACCGCGCCAACCTGTGGGCGCTCAAGGATGCGGGTGCCGACACGGTGGTGTCGGTCGCCTCGGTCGGCGGCATCCGCTCCGACATCGCGCCGGGGGCGCTGCTGCTGCCGGACCAGGTGATCGATTACACCTGGGGGCGCGGCTCCACCTTCTTCGAAGGCGCCGGGGCGCCCGTCAATCACATCGATTTCACCGAGCCCTACTCGCGGCCGCTGCGCGAGCAGCTGCTGCGGGCGGCCGCCGCCTGCGGCGAAGCGCTCTTCGACGGGGGCGTGTACGCCGCGACGCAGGGTCCCCGGCTCGAAACAGCGGCGGAGATCAACCGGCTCGAGCGTGACGGCGCAGACGTCGTCGGCATGACCGGGATGCCGGAGGCGGCGCTGGCGCGCGAGATCAGCTTGGAGTACGCCGCGATTGCCGTGGTCGCCAACTACGCGGCCGGGCGCGGCGACAGCCGGCGCGCGGTGCCGCTCGACAAGATCGGCGAGGTCCTGGAACAGGCCATGGGCCGCGTGCGGCGCATCATCGAGAAGCTTTGCGAGACATGATTCGCGAGGTGCTGCGCATGGGCGACCCGCGACTGTGGCAGAAGTCAGCCCCGGTCGAGCGCTTCGACACGCCCGAGCTGCACGCGCTGCTCGGCGACATGCGCGACACCATGGCGCACCTGAGCGGCGCCGGGCTCGCCGCGCCGCAGATCGGCGTCGGCCTGCGCGTCGTGATCTTCGGCGTAAGGGCGAATCCGCGCTATCCCGGCGTGGACGAGGTGCCCGACACGATCCTCGTCAATCCGGAGCTGACGCCGCTCTCGGGCGAGGAGGAGGAGGGCTGGGAAGGCTGCCTCTCGGTCCCCGGCATGCGCGGGTGGGTACCGCGCTGGCGGCGCATCCGCTACCGCGGCTGCGACGAGCGCGGCCGCAGCTTCGAGCGCGTCGTCGAAGGGTTTCACGCACGGGTGGTGCAGCACGAATGCGACCACCTCGACGGCATCCTGTATCCCATGCGCATCCGCGACTTCACCCGCTTCGGATTCAACGATGCGCTGCTTCCCGGGCAAGCGCTGGCGCCAGAAGAGTGAGCTCCTGCAGGAGATCCTGCTCGAGCTGCAGCACGGTCTTCGGGTTCCCGAGCGCCGCGCCCGACACGAGAAACACGTCCTCGGCGCGATCTCCCAGGGTGTTGATGCGCGCGGTCTGGAGACTGACATGGTAGCGTGCGAGCGTACGCGCGATGCCGTAGAGCAGCCCGGGCCGGTCGGCGGCGACGATCGACAGCACCTGGTAGGCGCCGCGCTCGTCGGGCCGTATGTCGACCACCGGGGAGATCGGAAAATGGCGCACGCGCCGCGACAGGCGCCCGCCGGCCGGCGGCGCGAGCGGCGCCTGGGATCCGACCTCGGTGGCAAGCTCTGATTCGATGAGGCTGATCAGCTCGCGGTAATGCGTGCCACGACCCTGGCCCATCACCAGGAACGTGTCGAGCGCGTAGCCGTTGCGGGTGGTGTGCACCTTGGCTTCGGCGATATTGAAGCCCGCGCGCTCGAAGTAGCCGCAGATACGCGCGAACAGCGCCTCGCGGTCTCGGCAATAGATCATCACCTGCAGGCCCTCGCCGAAGGGCGCGAGGCGCGCCTTGACCACCGGCGTGCCGGTGTCGACGCGGTAATGGAGGTTGCGGGTCTGCCAGGCGATCTCCTGCGCGTCGTGCCGCAGGAAATACGCCGTGTCGAGCTGCGCCCAGAGCCGGTCCTGGACGCCGTCCGAGAGCGCGTAGAGCCGCAGCAGGCGCGCCGCCTCGGCCTGCTTCTCGGCGAGCGCCGCGTCGCGTGCCAGCAGCTCTCCGGTGAGCACGCGCCGCGTGGCGCGGAACAGGTCCTCCAGCAGCTTCGCCTTCCAGGCGTTCCAGACTTTCGGGCTGGTGCCGCGCACGTCCGCGACGGTAAGCAGGTAGAGCGCGGCGAGGCGCCGCTCGGTCCCGACGCGCTCGGCAAAGGCGTGCACCACCTCGGGGTCGTGCACGTCCTGCTTCTGCGCCACATGCGACATGGAGAGGTGATGCTCGACGAGGAAAGCGACGAGGTCGGCATCCTCCGCCGAAAGGCCGTGGCACCTTGCGAAGTCGCGCACATCGGCCGCGCCCAGGTGCGAATGATCGCCGCCGCGGCCCTTGGCGATGTCGTGGTAGAGCGCCGCCACGTAGAGCAGCCAGCGCCGCTCGAAGCCCGTCATGAGCTCGCTGCACAGCGGGAACTCGTGCGCGAACTCGGGCATCGTGAAGCGCCGCAAATTGCGCACCACCATGAGGATGTGCTGGTCCACGGTGTAAACGTGGAAAAGATCGTGCTGCATCTGGCCGACGATCCGGCCGAACGCCGGCAAATAGCGCCCGAGAATGCCGTACTGGTTCATGCGCCGGAACTCGTGCACGACGCCTCGAGGCTGCTGCAGGATGTGCACGAACATCAGGCGCGCCAGCGGATCGCGCCTGAAACGCGCATCCACCCGGCGGCGCGCGCGGTACAGCGCGCGCAGGGTGGGCGCGGTCATGCCGCGCAGCTCCTGGTGCTGCATCAGCAGCAGGAAACTCTCCAGGATGGTCGTCGGCTGCCGCACGAAAAGCGCCTCGTCTGCAATCTCGAGAAGCTCGCCGCGGATATGGAAGCGCTCGTTCAAGGCACGCGGCGCCTCGTCGGCCTGCGGCAGCAATCGCGCCTCCAGATTCTGGAGCAGGATGGCGTTGAGCTGCGTCACGGCCTTGGCGGCGCGGTAGTAACGCTGCATCAGCGCTTCGCTCGCCCGACGCTGCACCGTGTCGGTGTGGCCGAGCTGCACGGCGAGAGCGCCCTGCAGGTCGAATACCAGCCGGTCCTCGCGGCGCCCCGCGAGGTAATGCAGCCGGATGCGCAGGTCCTGCAGGAACGCCTCGTGGCGTGCGAGCTGGCGCGCCTCGCCGCGCTCGATCAGCCGGTGCGCGACCAGGTCCGACCATCGCGGCCCGATTCCGCTGGCGCGCGCGATCCACTGGATCACGTGCAGGTCGCGCAATCCGCCCGGCGCCTCTTTCAAGTTGGGTTCCAGCGAGTACGCCGAATCGTAGTGCTTGGCGTGGCGCTGCTCCTGCTCGAGCTTCTTCGCCTCGAAGAACCTCGCCGGGTCGCCCGCCTGCGCAAGCTCCGCTTGCAGGCGCCGGAACAGGCTGCGGGCGCCGGCCAGGTAGCGCGCTTCCAGCAGCGCAGTCCGGATAGTGATGTCCGCAGCGGCCGTCTCGATGCAGGCCTCGACCGTGCGCACGCTGTGGCTGATCTCCAGCCCGATATCCCACAAGCTACCGATCAGCCGCTCCAGCGCCTCGCGATCGTCGTCGGAGGGCTCGCAAGCGAGGAGAACCAGCAGATCGACATCCGAGTTCGGGTAAAGCTCGCCCCGTCCGTAGCCGCCGGTTGCGACGAGCGCCGCGCCGCGCGGGGCTGGCATCTGCGCCCATACGCTCCTCGCGGTGGCGTCGATGCGCCGGGCGTGCGTGCGCAGCAGCGAGCGAGGATTCGGGCGCTCCAGGTACTGCGTGCGCAGCGCGAGCCGCTCGGCAGCGACCTGGCGCCGCAGCTCGTCAGCCAGCAAAGGCGGGTGCGGGGTTGGTTCCAGTGGACAGGGTGAGGACTTCATAGCCGGATCGGGTCACCGTCACCGTATGCTCCCACTGCGCCGACAGGCTGTGATCCTTGGTGACGATGGTCCAGCCGTCGGCGAGCTCGCGGATCGCGGGCCTGCCCGCGTTGATCATGGGCTCCACGGTGAACGTCATGCCCGGCTCGAGCGGCAGCCCGGTGCCGGGCTTGCCATAGTGCAGCACCTGCGGCTCCTCGTGGAACTTACGGCCGATGCCGTGGCCGCAGAACTCGCGGACCACCGAATAGCCGTTGTTCTCCGCGTGTGCCTGGATGGCGGCACCGATGTCGCCGAGGCGCGCGCCGGGCCTCACCTGCAGGATGCCGAGCCACATGCACTCGAAAGTGACCTCGACCAGGCGGCGCGCCTGGATGCTCGGTTCGCCGACATAGAACATGCGACTGCAGTCGCCGTGGAAGCCGTCCTTGATGACCGTGACGTCGATGTTCAGGATGTCGCCGGGCTTCAGCACCCGGTCGCCCGGCACGCCGTGGCACACCTGATGGTTGACCGACGTGCAGATCGACCTCGGAAACGGCTTGTAGCCCGGCGGCGCGTAGTGCAGTGGCGCCGGGACAGTGCCCTGAACCTCCACCATGTACCCGTGGCACAGGTCGTCGAGTCTGCCCGTGGTCACCCCGGCCTTGACGTGCGGGGCGATGAAGTCGAGCACCTCGGAAGCGAGCCGACCGGCGACTCGCATCCGCTCGATCTCGTCGAGGGTCTTCAGGACTACGGGCATTGATGCCTGATTATGCTAGAATTTCGGTCTGACTTGCGATGGTGCAGGTCAAATTTCCCGCTGCATCGATTAGGGTGCCCCGAGCGATCGGGGTTCTTGATGCCAGGCGGCAGATGCCAACCCTAAGGAGAAATTCGTGTCAGCGACGATGCGTCAGATGCTGGAGGCCGGAGTGCATTTCGGCCACCAGACCCGTTACTGGAATCCGAAGATGGCGCCGTACATCTTCGGCCACCGCAACAAGATCCACATCATCAACCTGGAGAAGACCCTGGCAATGTACCAGGAGGCGCTCAAGTTCGCGCGCCAGCTGGCCGCCAACCGCGGGACCCTTCTGTTCGTCGGCACGAAGCGACAGGCGCGCGAGATCATCCACGAGGAGGCGCAGCGCTGCGCAATGCCGTTCGTGGACTACCGATGGCTGGGCGGCATGCTCACGAACTTCAAGACGGTGAAACAGTCCATCAAGCGCCTGAAGGAAATGGAGCAGATGTCGCAGGACGGCAGCCTGGAGCGCATCTCGAAAAAGGAGGCGCTCGGGCTGCAGCGCGAGCTGCAAAAGCTGCAGCGCTCCCTCGGCGGGATCAAGGATCTCACCAGCCTGCCCGATGCACTGTTCGTCATCGACGTCGGATACCAGAAGGGCGCCGTGGCGGAGGCAGTCAAGCTCGGGGTCCCGGTGATCGGCGTAGTCGACACCAACCATACCCCGGAAGGCATCGACTACGTGATTCCGGGCAACGACGACTCGAGCCGCGCCATCCGGCTCTATGCGCGGGGGATGGCCGACGCGGTGCTCGAGGGACGCACGCAATCGCTCGAGGAAGTCGTGGCCGCATCGCGCGACGAGTTCGTCGAGGTGGAAGAGGAAGAGGGTGGTCGGTAGCCGCCCGGACCCGGGACTTGCAAAAGGGGGCTCGAAGCCCCCTTTTTTTGAAACTCAACGGAGCAACAGGAAATGGCGGAAATCAGTGCGGGCCTGGTGAAGGAGCTGCGCGAGCTCACCGGGCTCGGGATGATGGAGTGCAAGAAGGCGCTCGCGGAAGCCGGGGGCGACCTGCGCAAGGCCGAGGAGTTGCTGCGCATCCGCGGCGGCGCACGCTCGAAGGTTGCCGGCCGCATCACGGCCGAGGGGGTTGTGGCTGCGTACGTGGCGCCGGACGCTAAGGCCGGCGCGCTCGTCGAGGTCAATTGCGAGACCGATTTCGTGGCGAAGAACGAGGATTTCGTCGCGTTCGCGAACTGGCTGGCAGAGCTGGTCGCCTCGCGCGACCCTGCGGACGTCGCTGCCCTTCAGCTTCTGGACGGCGTCGAAACCCGGCTGCAGGAGCTGATCCAGAAAATCAAAGAGAACATGTCGATCCGCCGCTTCCGGCGCATCAGGGCGGCAGGCCGGCTCGCGCTGTACATGCACGGCACGCGCATCGGCGTGCTGGTCGATCTTGATGGCCCGGAGGAAGTCGGCAAGGACGTTGCCATGCACATCGCGTTTGCGAAGCCGGCTCATATGGCGAAAGCGGACGTTCCGGCCGAGATCGTGTCCCGCGAGCGCGAGATCCAGGCCGCGCGGGCGCGCGAGTCGGGCAAACCCCCGGAAATTGCCGCCAAGATGGTAGAAGGCGCGCTGAACAAGTTCCTCGGCGAAATCACCTTGCTTGGCCAGCCTTTCGTGAAGGACGACAGGCAGACGGTTGAGAAAATGCTCACGGCCAAGAAAGCGAAGATTCACGGCTACGCGTTCTTCGTGGTGGGCGAGGGAATAGAGAAGAAGTCCGGAGATTTCGCCGCCGAAGTGATGGCGCAGGCAGGCAAGGCGCACTGACGCGGGCCCCTGTCTTGACGCCGAAATACAAGCGCATCCTGCTCAAGCTCTCGGGCGAGGCCCTGATGGGGGAGGATCCGTTCGGCATCAACCGCCAGACTATCGAGGCGATCGTGGCCGAGATCGCCCAGGTGGCGCGCCTGGGCGTGGAGATGGGCGTGGTGATCGGCGGGGGCAACATCTTCCGCGGCGTGGCGCCGGGCGCAGCCGGCATGGATCGCGCCACGGCAGACTACATGGGCATGCTCGCCACGGTGATGAACGCGCTCGCGTTGCAGGACGCCATGCGCCAGGCCGGGCTCGCGAGCCGCGTGCAGTCCGCACTCAACATCGAGCAGGTGGTCGAGCCCTACATCCGGGGCAAGGCGATCCGCTACCTCGAGGAGGGCAAAGTGGTGATCTTTGCAGCCGGCACCGGCAACCCCTTCTTCACCACGGACACCGCGGCGGCCCTGCGCGGCAGCGAGGTGGGTGCCGAGATCGTGATCAAGGCGACCAAAGTCGACGGCGTGTACACCGCCGATCCGCAGCGCGATCCGCGGGCGCAGCGCTACGCCAGGCTCAGCTTCGACGAGGCGATCGTTCGCAACCTCAGGGTGATGGACGCCACGGCACTGACGCTGTGCCGCGACCAGAAGCTGCCGATCAACGTGTTCAGCATCTTCAAGAAGGACGCGCTGCGGCGGGTGGTCCTCGGGGAAGACGAGGGCACGCTGGTTCACGTATGATTTCGGGGCACCGTTTCGCCTGGAGGCCGCAATGGTAATCGCGGAACTGAAGAAAAGCACCGAGCAAAAGATGGGAAAGAGCATCGAGGCGTTCAAGTCCGACCTGGCGAAGGTGCGCACCGGTCGCGCCCATACCGGCCTGCTCGACCATGTCAGCGTCGACTACTACGGCACGCCGACCCCGATCCACCAGGTGGCCAAGGTCACCCTGCTCGATGCCCGCACCATCGGCGTGACGCCTTTCGAGAAGAAAATGACCCAGGCGGTCGAGAAGGCGATCCGCGACTCGGATCTCGGGCTGAATCCGGCGGCCAGCGGGGAAACGGTGCGGGTGCCGATGCCGGCGCTCACCGAGGAGCGGCGCAAGGAGCTCATCAAGGTGGTCAGGCACGAAGCCGAGAATGCCCGCGTTGCGGTGCGCAACCTGCGGCGCGACGCCATCCATCACCTGAAGGAAGCGCTGAAGAAGAAGGAGGTCTCGGAGAACGACGAGCGCCGCGCCCAGGACGAGGTGCAGAAGATGACCGACCGGCACGTGGCGGAAATCGACCGCCTGCTGCAGCAGAAAGAAACCGAGCTGATGGCCGTATGACGCACCCGAGCTCGACCCGGGGAATTCCCGAGCACAGCGGTATCCCGCGCCACGTCGCGATCATCATGGACGGAAACGGGCGCTGGGCGAGGCAGCGGCACCTGCCGCGCATCGCCGGGCACCGCCGCGGCGTCGAAGCGGTGCGCGCCACGGTGTCCGCCTGCGCCGAGCGCGGCATCAAGTACCTGACGCTGTTCGCGTTCAGCTCCGAGAACTGGCGGCGGCCGGCCGAGGAAGTGGCGCTGCTGATGCAGCTGTTCCAGGCCGCGCTTTCGAGCGAAGTGGAAAAGCTGCACCGCAACGGCGTAAAGCTGCGGGTCATCGGCGACATGACGCGCTTCGATCCCAAGATCGTCCGGCTGATCGAGCAGGGCGAGCGGCTCACCGCCCGGAACCAGGCGCTGACGCTGACGATCGCCGCGAACTACGGCGGACGCTGGGACATTCTCCAGGCACTTTCCAGGCTGGCGCAGCAGGAGCCGCTGCAGGGGGAGATCCGCGAGGAAGCGCTCGCGCCCTATCTCGCCATGAGCTACGCGCCGGAGCCCGACCTCTTCATCCGCACCGGCGGCGAGCAGAGGATCAGCAATTTCCTCCTGTGGCAGCTCGCCTACAGCGAGCTGTACTTCACCGATACGCTGTGGCCGGATTTCGACGCGGAGGCGCTCGACCGTGCGGTCGCCTCGTATCGCAACCGCGAGCGCCGCTTCGGTCGCACCAGCGAGCAACTCGAGCAGGCAAAACGGGCCGAGGTCGCCTGAGCGGCGGCGCCCTAGCTGCCCGGGTGGCGACCGCAGCGGTATTGATCGCGGTGCTGGTCGCCGCTCTGTTCCTGGTCCCGCCCAACGGGCTCAAGGCGCTCGTGGCGGCCCTGCTGGCCGCCGCAGGATATGAATGGGCACGCCTTTGCCGCCTAGAGCGCCTCGCCGCGGGCGGGTACGCCGCGGCGCTTGCGACCGCCTTCGGCGCCGCCGTGCTGGCCGAGGAGAGCGCCCGCCAGGCATTGTTCGGCGCCGCAGCGGTATTCTGGATGGTCGTGGCCCCGGCATGGCTGTGGCGCGGCGTTCGGCCGGCCCATGCTGCCGGGCTCGCCGTCGCCGGGTTTGCCGTGCTGCTGCCGCCGGCGCTGTCGCTGGTAACGCTCGCCCCCGGGCTGGCGCTGTTCGTGCTCGCGCTGGTCTGGATCGCCGATATCAGCGCGTACTTCGTCGGCAGCCGGTTCGGCAGCCGCAAGCTGGCACCCGGGATCAGCCCGGGAAAGACCTGGGAAGGCGCCGCGGGAGGGCTTTTGGGCGCGCTCGCCTACGCTATCATTTGCGGGGCTCTGGTCGAAGACGTTCCCTGGATCCCGTACCTCGCGGCCGCCACACTGCTCGCCGCGGCCAGCATTCTCGGCGATCTGTTCGAGTCGGCGGCCAAGCGCCAGGCGTCGGTCAAGGACAGCGGCAGGCTCCTGCCCGGCCACGGGGGTATCCTGGACCGCATCGACAGCGCCACCTCGACGCTGCCGCTGGCCGCGCTGCTGGCAGCGTGGCTGCTCGAAAGATGAGTCGGAGATGAGCATCATGAAGATCAGCGTACTTGGAGCGACCGGCTCGATCGGAGCGAGTACGCTCGACGTGATTGCGCGCCATCCCGAGCGCTACGGCGTACATGCGCTGACGGCCCGTGCCTCGAGCGAATCGCTGCTGGCCCTTTGCCGCATCCATCACCCGAGGTATGCCGTGCTCTCGGGCATGGCCGAAGATCCCGGCCTGCGGCGGCGCTTCGCCGAAACCGGGACCGAGCTTCTGTTCGGCGCCGCGGCGCTCGAGCGGGTGGCTGCAGACCCGGATTGCCATGCCGTGATGGCGGCGATCGTCGGGGCAGCGGGGCTCGCCTCGACGCTCGCCGCAGTGCGCACGGGCAAGCGGGTACTGCTCGCCAACAAGGAGGCGCTGGTCATGGCCGGCCCGCTCGTGATGCGCGCCGCCCGCGACGCCGGCGCCGAGCTCCTGCCGGTCGACAGCGAGCACAACGCGGTGTTCCAGTGCCTGTCGGATCACAAGGCGGTGCGCCGCATCCTGCTCACCGCCTCGGGAGGGCCGTTCCGTGCCCTGCCGACGGACAAGCTCGACGCCGTGACGCCCGAGCAGGCCTGCGCGCACCCGAACTGGACCATGGGCCGCAAGATCTCGGTGGACTCGGCGACCATGATGAACAAGGGACTCGAAGTGATCGAGGCGCACTGGCTGTTCGGCGCCGCTGCGGAGACGATCGAGGTGCTGATCCACCCGCAGAGCATCGTGCATTCGATGGTCGAGTATCTCGACGGCTCGGTGATCGCACAGCTTTCCAATCCCGACATGCGCGTTCCGATCGCCCACGCGCTCGCCTACCCGGAGCGCATCGCCTCCGGGGCGCAATCGCTCGATCTCGTGCTGCTGAAGAACCTTTCCTTCGAGAAGCCCGACGAGCGGCGCTTTCCCTGCCTGCGCCTCGCGTACCAGGCGCTGGCAGCGGGGGGGACGGCGCCGGCGGTTCTCAACGCGGCCAACGAAGTCGCGGTCGAATCTTTTCTCGCCGGCCACCTGCCGTTCACCGCGATCGCGCGCATCATCGGCGACGCCCTGGACGCCCTCGGCACGGGGCCGGCCGGAGATCTGCCCGCGGTGCTCGCTGCCGATGCCGCGGCGCGACGCACGGCGCGCGGCCTGATCGAAGCCCGGATGGGGCGCGCGGCATGAGCTTCCTGCACACCGTTATCGCTTTCATCGTCGCGCTCGGCGTGCTGATCGTGGTGCACGAGTACGGGCATTACCTCGTCGCGAAGCTCTGCCGCGTGAAGGTGCTGCGCTTCTCGGTCGGGTTCGGGCGGCCGCTGCTGGTACGGCGCCTGGGCAGGGACCGGACCGAGTGGGTGATCGCGGCCATTCCGTTCGGCGGCTACGTCAAGATGCTCGACGAGCGCGAAGGCCCGGTCCCGCCCGAGGAGGCAGAGCGCGCATTCAACCGCCAGAGCGTGGGCAAGCGCTTCCTGATCGTGGTGGCGGGCCCGTTGTTCAACTTCATGTTCGCGGTCCTGGTCTATGCGGGACTGTTCATGTACGGCCTGCCGGAGGCGAAGCCGGTGCTCGCGGCGCCGCCCGCCGGCA
>DATKAX010000260.1:0-2555 GCA_035514595.1 Burkholderiales bacterium | reverse complement strand
ATGCCGACGCTCACCTACCTCGGCATCGAGGTGCTGAAGCTGCCGTTCATCCGCTCGACCTCGCTCGGGCACGAGGTGCTGCACAACTGGTGGGGCAACGGCGTGTACGTCGACTACGCGAGCGGCAACTGGGCCGAGGGCCTCACCACCTTCATGGCCGACTACGCGTTCAAGGAGCGCGAAGGCGAGGAAGCGGCGCGCGAGATGCGCCTTGCCTGGCTGCGCGACATCGCCGCGGTGCCGCCGGGGCGCGACGAGCCGCTCAGGGCGTTCCGCTCGCGCACCCACGCCACCTCGCAGATCACCGGCTACCGCAAGGCGGCGATGCTGTTCTTCGTGCTGCGCGAGGCGCTCGGCGCCGAGGCCTTCGAACGGGCGCTGCGCGCGTTCTGGCGCGAGCAGCGCTTTCGCGCCGCCGCGTGGTCCGACCTGCAGCGCGCCTTCGAGTCCGCGTCGGGGCAGGACCTCGGGCGCTTCTTCGAGCAATGGCTCGAGCGCCGCGGCGCGCCGAGCGTGCGCCTCGCCGATGCGCGCGGCGAGCGCGCCGGCGACGGCTGGCGCGTGCACGTAACGCTGACGCAGGACTCGCCGCCGTACGCCCTGCGTGTGCCGGTGGTCATCGAAGTGGAAGGAGGGAAATCGGAGCACGTCCCCGATTTGGATTTCTCCGAAACGGAAAAGAGCTTCTTGATGGAGACCAAAGAAAAGCCTATAGCGATCGCGCTCGATCCGGAGCTGCGCGTGCTGCGCCGGCTCGCGCCCGGCGAAGCGCCGCCGATTCTCAGGAATGCCATCGTGGATCCTGCGCCGACGCTTCTCGTGTTGAGCGATTCACTGGAGACGATCGGGACGGAGCTTGCCGGCAGGCTGCTCGACCATCATCCGGCAAAGGTGCAGAAAGGCGAAAGGCCGACGCTGGTGGTCGGCCTGCATGCGGCGGTCGACGCCTGGCTCGCGCGCGAGGGGCTGCCGGCGCGCACGCGCAAGGGCACGGCGCAGGCCTGGATGGCCGGGCCGGTGGCCGTGATCTCGGCGCAGGACGCCGCGGCACTAGCGGCGCTCGCGCGGCCGCTGCCGCATTACGGTGCGCAGAGCTTCGTTTTCTTCGAGGGTGCACGCGCAATCGAGCGCGGCGTCTGGCCCTCGCGGCCTCAGGCATTGCGCCTTACGACCGGCTCGTCGTAACGTACCCGCGTGTCCCAGCGCGCGCGAGTCCTGTGGGTGATCGCATTGACGGTGCTGCCGCTGGTGGCGCTGGTCGCGGCGCGCGTCTGGCAGGACTACCGCGAGGACCGCGCGCGCATCGCCGCCGAGCGCGCCGGGCTCGCCGCCACGGCGGCGTTCGCGGTGCAGGTGTTCATCGACAACCACCTCGCCACCGCGCGCTCGATCGCGCTGCACCCGGCGCTCGCGCGCGGGCGCGCCACTCCCGAGCTCGCGACGTTCCTCGAGCGCGTCGCCGCGGAGAACCCGGATTGGGCCGGCATCGGCGTAGTGGGCCCGGAGGGCGTGAGCCTGATCGGCACGCGCGACGAGAAGCCGATCTACATCGGCGACCGTCCTTACTTCAAGGAGGCCATCGAGAGCGGCCGGCCGGCGGTGAGCTCGGCCCTCATCGGCCGGCGCACCGGGCTGCCGACGATCGTGCTCGCGGTGCCCTTCGCGCTCGAGCGCGGCGGCCGCGGCGTGCTGGTGGCACCGCTGCCCACCGGGCGCTTCGCGCAGCAGCTCGTCCGCAAGATCGGCTCGCCGACGCTCGAGGTGGCGGTGATCGACGCCGCGGGCAAGGCCTTCATCAACTCGGATGGGAAGCGGGATGCGAGGCGCGCCGAGGCGCTCGCGCTGCTCTCCGGCGAGCCGGGCGCGGCCGCGGCGCTGCGCGGCGACACCGGAAGCATCGTGGCGCGCACCGGCGGCGCCGAGCGGCTCGTCGCGTACGCGCCGGTTTCGGGGTACGGCTGGGCGGTGCTGCTTTCGGAGCCGTCGGAGATCGCCTTCGCCCCGGCGCGGGGCGAGATGCTCGAGCACCTGGCGCTGCTCGCGGCGATCCTGGCGCTGGTCGCCGTGCTGGGCTGGGCGCTCGGCTCGCGCCTGTCCAAGCTCTACCAGCGGGCGCTCGACGCGCGCGCCGAGCTGGAGCGGGCGCTGCGCACGCGCGAGGAATTCCTCGCCGCCGCCTCGCACGATTTGCGCAACCCGCTGGCGACGATCCGCGCCGCCGCCGACCTCCTCGGCCAGTCGCTCGAGCGCGACGGCTCGGTGCCGCGCGACCGGTTGCAAACCTGCGTCATGCACATCGATTCGGCGGCGCGGCGCATGACGCAGCAGATCGACGCCTTCCTCGACGTGGCGCGGCTGCAGAGCGGCGCGCGCCTGGAGCTCGATCTCGAGCGCCTCGACTTCGCGCAGCTCGTGCGCCAGGGCGTCGAGGAATGCCGGCAGGCAGCCGCGCGCCACCGCATCGCGCTCGATGCGCCCGCGGCCCTTTTCTTGCAGGGCGACGCGCCGCGCCTGCAGCGCGCGGTGGGCAACCTGCTGCACAACGCCCTCAAGTA
>DATKAX010000259.1:0-2924 GCA_035514595.1 Burkholderiales bacterium | reverse complement strand
CGCGCACGTCTTTCGCACCGACCTCCACGGCGCGATCACCGTGGTACTCAACGCCAAGGTTTCGATCAGCGCCGAGCGCGCTAGGCGCGGCCGCTATTGGCTACAATGACCCGGCGGGCTTTCCGCGACTGAGGAGAGAGGAGCGGGTCATGGCGAAGAAGGGCGAAGGCGCGGTCTATCGCGTGACGGAAGTGATCGGCACCAGCAGCAACTCGTGGGAGGATGCGGCGCGCAGCGCGGTCGCGACGGCGGCGGGCAGCTTGCGCGACCTGCGCATTGCGGAGATCGAGAAGCTCGACGTCAGGATCGAGGACGGCAAGATCGTGCAGTTCCGCGCGCGGCTCGCGCTGTCGTTCAAGTACGAGGGCTAGTTGTTCACGGCGGTCGTGCGCGTCACCGGCGCCGGGCGGCTCGCGGATTTCCGCGAGCGCCTGCGCTGGCTCATGGTGCGCGACGTCGACGCTGATGACTACACCGAGCACCACGCCGAGGGCACGCTGGAATACCGCTTCGAGCCGAAGAAGGGGCTGCCGTTCCCGGCGCTCACCGCCGCGTCCGGGGATTTTCCCGAGCTGCGCGTGGAGGCCGAATGGGAGCACGACGGGGTGCGCGGGCGCGCGGTCATCGAGAACGGGCGGCTGGTGGAGGAGGCGCGCGGCGATCCCGGCGCGCCGGGCGTGGAGGTCGAGGTGGAGGAGGACGGCCGGCTCGCGCTCGGGTTCATCTGCCGCGCGCAGGGCGAGGGCGCGATCGGCTATGCGGTGACTGCGGATCGGCAGACGTATTTCCGCTGGCGCGACGGCACGCTTACGCTGGTCGAGCCGCAGGATGCCGATGCGGACCTCGAGGAGGTGGCGTTCGGCTTCGTCGAGGAGTGGATCTGGTACGACGAGCAGGAGGCGCCTGTCGAGCGCGCGCGCTACGCCGATTACGGCTACGCGGTGCGCGGGGCCAACGTCAGGTCGGAGAAGCTCGCGGCGCTGCGCCGCAGCGCCTTTCGCTTCTCCTCGCTCGATGACGCGGCCCGGGAAATCCGGGAGGCGGTGATCGCGAAATGGTTGACCCCGGCGTAGCGCCCGAGCCGCGCCGGCGCTCGGTGCTGTGCGCCTCGGCGAAGGGGCTGCACCGCATCGCGTACCTGGAGTGGGGCGACCCGCGCAACCGCGACGCGCTGCTTTGCGTGCACGGGCTGACGCGCACCGCGCGCGATTTCGACGAGCTGGCGCGCGCGCTGTGCGGCCGCTTCCGCGTGGTGTGCCCCGACCTCGCCGGCCGCGGCGACTCCGACCGGCTGCCCGACCCGGCGCTCTATGCGCTGCCGCAGTACGTCAGCGACATGGTGACGCTGACCGCGCGGCTGGATGTCGAAGCGCTTTCCTGGGTCGGCACCTCGCTCGGCGGCCTGGCCGGGATGGCGCTCGCCGCGCAGACCGGCACCCCGGTGGCGCGCCTGGTGCTGAACGACGCCGGGCCGGTGGTGGCGCACGCGGCGCTGGAGCGCATCGGCACCTACGTCGGGCGCACGCCGGTGTTCCGCGACCTCGCCGAGGCGGAGGCCTACATCCGGGCGGTCTCGGCGCCTTTCGGCCCGCACAGCGACGAGCAGTGGCGCTTCCTCACCGAGACCTGGGTGCGCAAGAACGAGGACGGCAGCTATCGCGCGCACTACGATCCGAGCATCGGCGACGCTTTTCGCGCCGCGATGCCGGAGAAGGACCTGGAGCTCTGGGCGCTCTACGACGCGGTACGCTGCCCGACGCTCGTGCTGCGCGGCGAGCGCTCGGACCTGCTCGCGCCCGACACCTGCCTGGAGATGGCGCGCCGCGGGCCGAAGGCGCGCATCGTCGAGATCGCGGGCGTCGGTCACGCGCCGACGCTGCTCGATCCGCAGCAGATTTCCATCGTGAAGGACTTCTTGCTCCAAGGAGGCACGTAATGAAGAAAATCATCGCTTTTGCAGCAGGCATGCTTCTCGGCGGCGCGGCGCTCGCGCAGTCGACGCTCGACGCAGTGCGCGCCAAGGGCTACGTGCAGTGCGGCGTGAATACCGGCCTCGCCGGCTTCTCGCAGCCGGACTCGCGCGGCGCGTGGCGCGGCATCGACGTCGACTACTGCCGCGCGGTCGCCGCGGCCGTGTTCGGCGACGCGGCGAAGGTGCGCTACACGCCGCTCACCGCTCAGCAGCGCTTCACCGCGCTGCAGTCGGGCGAGATCGACGTGCTCGCGCGCAACACCACCTGGACCGTGACCCGCGACACCGGCCTCGGGCTCAACTTCGTCGGCGTCAACTACTACGACGGCCAGGGCTTCATGGTGCCGCGGCGCCTCAAGGTGACGAGCGCGAAGCAGCTCGACGGCGCGACGGTGTGCGTCCAGCCGGGCACCACCACCGAGCTCAACCTCGCCGACTACTTCCGTGCCAACCGCATGAGCTTCAAGCCGGTGGTGATCGAGAAGCTCGAGGAGGTGCTGAACGCATACTTCGCCGGCCGCTGCGACGTGTACACCACCGACGTTTCCGGGCTGGTGGCGGTGCGCGCCTCGCGCGCGCCCAAGCCCGACGACCACGTCATCCTGCCCGAGGTGATCTCCAAGGAGCCGCTCGGCCCAGTGGTGCGCCACGGCGACGACCGCTGGTTCGACGTCGCCAAGTGGGCGCTGTTCGCGATGATCGAGGCCGAAGAGCTCGGCTTGAGCTCGAAGAACATCGACCAGCACCTCAACAGCCAGAGCCCGAACATCCAGCGCTTCGTCGGCGCGAGCGGCGACATCGGCAAGATGCTCGGCGTCGACAACAAGTGGGCCTACAACATCATCAAGCAGGTCGGCAACTACGGCGAGAGCTTCGAGGCCAACCTCAAGCCCCTCGGCTTCGAGCGCGCCCAGAACCGCCTGTGGACCGAGGGCGGCCTGATGTACGTGCC
>DATKAX010000258.1:0-4772 GCA_035514595.1 Burkholderiales bacterium | reverse complement strand
AGGACTACGGCTACATGGACGCCTTCATGGAGGACTACATCACGCGCGACTGGGAGCACATCCGGCGCATCCGCAAGCCGGTGATCGCCGCGGTCGCCGGCTATGCGCTCGGCGGCGGCAACGAGCTCGCCCTGATGTGCGACATCGTGATCGCCGCCGACAACGCGAAATTCGGCCAGCCCGAGGTGAACCTCGGCATCATGCCCGGCGCCGGCGGCACCCAGCGCCTGCCGCGCGCGGTGGGCAAGGCGAAGGCGATGGACCTGTGCCTCACCGCGCGCATGATCGACGCCGCGGAGGCCGAGCGCAGCGGCCTGGTCTCGCGCGTGGTGCCGGCCGCGAAGCTGATGGAGGAGGCGATGGCGGTGGCCGGGAAGATCGCCGGCTACTCGCTTCCGGTGGTGATGATGATCAAGGAGTCGGTGAACCGCGCCTACGAGACCACGCTCGCCGAGGGCGTGCTGTTCGAGCGGCGCGTGTTCCACTCCCAGTTCGCGCTCGAGGACCAGAAAGAAGGCATGGCCGCGTTTCTGGAGAAGCGCCAGCCGGTGTTCAAGCACAGATAAAACCCGAAATCGGGGTCAGAGCCCGATCTCCCGACGATAAAAAGAAAGGAAAAAATGGGGTCGGTCCCCATTTTGCTGCTGCTCGCCCACATCCTGTCGATGGCGGGCTTCTCGACCTTCGCCGCGCTGCTGCCGGAGCTGCGCGACGCGTGGGCGCTCAGCAATTCGCAGGCCGGCGTCGTCGGCGGGACGTTCTTCGCCGGCTACGTCGCCACGGTGTCGCTGTGGACCGCGCTCACCGACCGGACCGACGCCCGCAAGGTGTACCTGGCCGGCTGCCTGCTCGCGGCGGCGGGGAGCGCCGGCTTCGGTCTCGCCGCGGGGGGCTTCGCCGCCGCGGTGGCCTTCCAGGCGCTGCTCGGCGCCGGCATCGCGGCGACCTACATGCCGGGGCTGCGCCTCCTGTCGGATCGCGCCAGCGGCCCGGCGCAGAGCCGCTACATCGCCTTCTACACCTCGTTCTTCGGCATCGGCACGGCGCTCTCGCTCGCGCTCGCCGGCGCGGTGGCGCCGCTCGCCGGCTGGCGCGCGGCGTTCGTCGTGTCCGCCGCGGGACCGCTCGCCGCCGGCCTGATGGTGTTCTTCCTGGTCGAGGAGAAGCCGCTGCAGCGCGCCGCGGCCACGGCGCTTTCCTGGAGCGCGCTATTCCCGGTCGCCGCGTGGCGCAAGGTGCTCGCGATCCGCGCCGCCGCGGGCTATACGCTCGGCTACTTCGTGCACTGCCTGGAGCTGTTCGGCTCGCGCGCCTGGATGGTGGCGTTCCTCGCGTTCTCCTCGAGCCTGCAAGGCGGGTCGAGCTTCCCCTGGCAGCTTCCGGCGCTCGCCGCGGTGGTCAACCTGGTCTCGGTCCCGGCCTCGATCCTCGGCAACGAGGTGGCGCTGCGCATCGGGCGGCGCCCCTGGATCCTGATCGCGATGGCGGGCTCCGGGGCGAGCGGGATCGTGCTCGGCCTGGGCGCGCCCTGGCACTGGGCGCTGGTGCTCGGCCTGCTCGTCGTCTACTCGATGCTGGTGATGGCCGAGTCGGCGACCCTGACCGCCGGGCTGATCGCGGCCGCTCCCGCCGAGCTGCGCGGGGCGGCGATGGGCCTGTACTCGCTCGCCGGGTTCGGCGGCGGGATGCTCGGCCCGGTGCTGTTCGGCGCCGCGCTCGACGCCGGCGGCGGCGCCCAGGCGGTTTCCGCCTGGGCGATCGGCTACGCCGCGATCGGCATGGGATGCCTGGCGGCGCCGCTGGTGGTTAGAATCCATCAACGAGCCCGGTAGGAGGAGACATGGAGCGCATCTGGCTGAAGAGCTACCCCAAAGGCGTGCCGGCGGACATCGACCCGGGCCAGTTCCGCTCGCTGGTCGAGCTCGTCGAGGGCAGCATCCGCAAGTACGCCGAGCGGCCCGCCTACCACAGCATGGGCAAGCACATCACCTTCGCCGAGCTCGGCCGGCTCTCGGGCGAGTTCGGCGCCTGGCTGCAGGCGAAGGGCCTCGCCAAGGGCGCGCGCGTGGCGATCATGATGCCCAACTGCCTGCAGTACCCGGTCGCGATGTTCGGCACGCTGCGCGCCGGCTGCACCGTGGTGAACGTCAACCCGCTCTACACCGCGCGCGAGCTCGAGCACCAGCTCAAGGACTCGGGCGCTGAGGCCATCGTGATTCTCGAGAATTTCGGCCACGTGCTGCAGGAGGTGCGCGCGCGCACGCCGCTCAAGCACGTCGTGGTGACCTCGCTGGGCGAGATGCTCGGGCTGAAGGGCGCGATCGTGAACCTGGTGGTGCGCCGGGTGAAGAAGATGGTGCCGCCCTTCGAGCTGCCGGGGGCTGTATCTTTTAAAGATGTTCTTCGGGAGGGTTCTTCAAAAAAAATCCAAACCCCCGCTCTGGGCCACGACGACATCGCGTACCTGCAGTACACCGGCGGCACCACCGGCGTCTCGAAGGGCGCGATCCTCACCCACCGCAACGTCATCGCGGCGCTGCTGCAGTACAAGGCCTGGCTCGCGCCGGCGCTCGGCGAGGAGCGCCCGGTGATCATCACCGCGCTGCCGCTCTACCACATCTTCTCGCTGACGGTGAACGCGCTCAACATGATGGTGGTCGGCGGCGAGAACGTGCTGATCACCAACCCGCGCGACATCCCGGGATTCGTGAAGGAGCTCGCGAAGCACAAGTACACCATCATCACCGGCGTCAACACGCTGTTCAACGCGCTGCTCAACCACCCGGATTTCGCGAAGCTCGATTTCTCCAGCCTCAGGATCGCGGTGGGCGGCGGCATGGCGGTGCAAAAGGCGGTCGCCGAGCGCTGGAAGCAGGTCACCGGCACCACGCTGATCGAGGGCTACGGCCTCACCGAGACCGCGCCCGCGGCGACCGCGAACCCGCTCGACATCAAGGAGTTCACCGGCTCGATCGGCGTGCCGATGTCCTCGACCGAGATCGAGCTGCGCGACGACGCCGACCGCCCGGTGGCGCCCGGCCAGCCGGGCGAGATCTGCATCCGCGGCCCGCAGGTGATGGCGGGCTACTGGCAGCGGCCCGACGAGACCGCCCAGGTGCTAGGTAAGGATGGCTACCTGCGCACCGGCGACATCGGCATCATGGACGACAAGGGCTACATCCGCATCGTCGACCGCAAGAAGGACATGATCCTGGTCTCGGGCTTCAACGTGTACCCGAACGAGATCGAGCAGGTGGTGGCGATGCACCCCGGCGTTCTCGAGTGCGCCGCGATCGGCGTGCCCGACGCGCACTCCGGCGAGGTGCCCAAGGTGTTCGTGGTCAAGAAGGACCCGCAGCTCACCGAGCAGGACGTGCTCGAGCACTGCAAGCGCGAGCTCACCGGCTACAAGCGGCCCAGGCACGTCGAGTTCCGCGCCGAGCTGCCCAAGACCAACGTCGGCAAGATCCTGCGCCGCGCCCTGCGCGAGGAAAAGAAAGCCGCCTAATTCGGGGTCAGAGCCCGAATTCTCCGCAGGACACAACGTGCATTTCGAGGGCATCCACTGCCGATCGAGCTCTGCATCGACGCGCGAGCGGTGAAGGGCGCCACGATCCCGGCTGCATTCGATTCCGCTCCGCGGAAGATCGGGCTCTGACCCCGAATTCATGCTGAGGGGGCTGCTGTGGATCGCGCTCACGGTGGCGTGCTGGACGCCGCTGTTCTCGGTGGCGAAGCGCACCCTGCCGTATCTCGACGCATTCGCGCTCGGCACGTTGCGCTACGGGATAGGGGTAGTGCTGTTCGTGCTGATCCTCGCCGCGGTCGAGGGCCGCAAGGCGCTCGGCTACGAGGGGCGCTGGCTCGCGGCGACGCTGTTCGGGGTGATCGGCATCGCCGGCTTCAACCTGTGCGTGTGGGTGGGCCTGGGCTACACGCGCCCCGAGCACGCCTCGATCATCCTCGCCCTGCAGTCGCCGCTCACCGCGCTCGCGGTGTGGCTCACGCGCGGCCAGCGCCCGGCCGGCTTCACGCTCGCCTGCGTCGCGGTCGCGATCGCCGGCGTGGCGCTCGTGGTGACCAAGGGCGATCCGGCGGCGGCGCTTGCCGAGCTCGGCCGCGGCGGGGCGCTCGCCGGCGACCTGCTGGTCGCTGCCGGCGCCATCTGCTGGATGGTCTACACCCTCGGCGCGAGCCGCTTCGCGGGTTGGTCGCCGCTGCGCTACACGGTGCTCACCTGCATCCCCGGACTCGCCGGCCTCGCGGCCGCCAACGCCGTGGCGATCGCCGCCGGCATCGTCGCGCTGCCTTCGGCTGCGACCCTGGCGCAGGTGGGCTGGCAGATCGCCTACTTCTCGATCTGCACCGTGGTGCTCGGCGTGCTCGGCTTCAACGCCGCCGCAAAGCGCTTCGGCCCGCTCAACACCATGCTGATGCTCAACCTGATACCGATCGGCGTGTTCGCCATCGAGGCGGCGCTCGGCCGGAGCTTCGCGCCGATCGAGCTCGCCGGCGCCGCGCTCGTCGTCGGCGCGCTCGCCGCGAACAACCTCTACCAGCGCGCGGCTAGCAGAAAAGCGGGGTGAAAAAATGGGGTCTGACCCCATTTTCAATATGTGACTTGGTTCGATGTGGCGCTGCGGCAATTCTGTTATAAGAAAGAGTTAAGTCGAACTCTGGGGGTATTTTCGAGTGCTCTACAGCCTGTTCGAAGCGCAGCACATGGCGCTTGCGCCCTGGCGGTTCTGGGCGGAGTTTTCGCGCGGCTGGTT
>DATKAX010000257.1:0-12485 GCA_035514595.1 Burkholderiales bacterium | reverse complement strand
GCGCGGCCGAAGTAGGTGAACTCGTTCTCGTCGGCGCAGCCGAAGGACTGGCGGTCGCGCCGCGCGGCGGCGATGACGAGAGTGCGCTCGTCCTTGACCTGGTCGATGAAGCCGCCGCCGTAGCAGGCGGAGACCACGATCACTTTCCAGCGGATGCCGCTCTGGCGCAGGAGCTCGCCGAGCTCCTGCGCCGCGAGGCCGCGCAGGGTCATGCCCTCAAGGTGCAGGCTGAGCTCGTGCTCCTGCGAGCCGTGGCTGGTGAGGAACAGGAACAGGATGTCCTTGTCCCGGTTCATCCTGGCCGCGATCGTCTCGAGCGCGGCGCGGATGCCGGTGACCGTGGCCATCGGCGCCGAGGCGGCGGTGCTGCGGCTGTTGACGAGCGCGACCGAGCGGTTGCGGGTGCCGAAGTCGCGGTCGAACTGCGCGCGCACATACTCGACTTCGCGCCGGAACACCTCCTGGGAGCCGTCGCCCGCGACCGCGAGGAGATACATGCTGATCGCCTGCGGGTCGCTCGGCGCGAGCGCGGCGAGCGCGCGGTCGAGCGCATCGCGCTGGTGATGCAGCGCCGCCTCGACGTTGCGCAGCATGCGTTCGCGCTCGCGCCGGGCGTCGCCGCCCTCCGGCGCCTCGAACTTCCAGTTCCTGAAGCGGCCCGCATAGGTGCGGCCGTCCTTGTCGATGAACCGCCCCGGGCCGCTCAGGTCGCCGTTGGAGAACCTGCCCTCGTAGGTGTTGCCCGCGGGATCGGTGTAGCGGCCGGCGCCGTGCATGCGCCACTTCTGGAACTCGCCGCGGTAGAACGCGCCGTCCTTGCGCGAGTAGGTGCCCCGGCCGGTGAACTCGCCCGCCGCGAAATCGCCTTCGTAGATCTCCCCGGCGGGCGTCTCGAAGCGGCCTTTGCCGTGGTAGGCGTCGTCGCGGAATTCGCCCTCGTACACCGTGCCGTCGCGAAGCTGCATCCGGCCGCGGCCGTTCATCATGCCGTTGCGCGCCTCGCCCTCGTAGCGGTCGCCGTTGGCGAAGCGATAGCGCCCGCGGCCCGACATCAGCCCGTCCCGCAAGCCGCCTTCGTAATGCGCGCCGTTCGCCCACTCGATGCGCCCGCGCCCGTGCAGCTTCCCGTCCTTCAGCGGCCCGTAATAGCGCCCGCCGTCGGGCGTGATGGCGTCGGGCTCGGCAGCATGCCCGAACGCACACCAGGAGAGCAAAACTGCGAAAGCGAAGAAACGCACTATTTCGAGTAGAGGTACTCGCGCGTGAGTGGCAGCGGTTGGGCGCGCGGATCGAGGCTCTTCACGGCGAGCACCTGGTGGATCGTGGTCCAGCGGCTCTCGAAGGCGTGCGCGCAGCCGGCGAGGTAGGTGCGCCAGATGCGAAGGTGCTTGTCCTCGGCGTGCTTGCGCGCCTCCTCCAGCCTCTCCTCCAGCCGGCTCGACCAGAGCCAGAGGGTCTTCGCGTAGTGCAGGCGCAGCGTCTCGACGTCCATCACCTCCAGCCCGGCGCTGGCCATCTCGCGTAGCGCGAGCGAGATGTGCGGCAGCTCGCCGTGCGGAAACACGTACCTGTGGATGAACTCGCCGGCGCCCAGGCCGACCGCGCGGCTCTCGGGGTCGATGGCGGTGATGCCGTGGTTCATGACCACGCCGCCGTCCTTGAGCAGGCGCCAGATGGCGCCGAAGTACAGCGGCAGGTTCTTGAGGCCGACGTGCTCGAACATGCCCACCGAGGCGATCTTGTCGTAGGCGCCTTCGCCCGGCACGTCGCGGTAGTCCTGCAGCAGCACGCGGCAGCGTGATTCCAGGCCGGCGGCGCGGATGCGCTCGTTGGCGAGCTCGTGCTGGTTGCGCGAGAGCGTGATCCCGGTCGCGTCGACCCCGTAGTGCTTCGCCGCCCAGCGCACGAGGGCGCCCCAGCCGCAGCCGATGTCGAGGAAGCGCTCCCCCGGCTGCAGGCGCAGCTTGCGGCAGATGTGGTCGAGCTTCTGCGCCTGCGCGACGTGGATGTCCTCGTCGCCGGTCTTGAAGTACGCGCAGGAGTACACCATCTCGCGGTCGAGCCACAGCGCGTAGAAGTCGTTCGAGACGTCGTAGTGGTAGCGGATCGCCTCGGCGTCGCGGCGCCGCGTGTGGAAGCTGAGCAGCCGCCGCTTGCGTCCCGGCTTTGCGCCGCCGAGCTCGCGCGACAGCCCCTCGGCGGCGCGCAGCACGTCCCGGATCGGTCCCTCGACGTCGATGTGGCCCTCGACGTAGGCCTCGCCGAGCTTGGCGAGATCGGGATCGAGGAAGTAGCGCAGCGCGCCGGCGCCCGGGATGCGCAGCGTCACCGAGGGGTGGCTGCCCAGGGCGTAGCGCTTGCCGTTCCACAGCTCGATCGCGAGCGGCAGCTCGGCGCGGCGCCTGAGCTCGTCGATCGCTTTCTCGATGCGCGACTCGATCAGCATCAGGCGGCCTTCTCGCGCAGCGTCACGAACTCCTCGGCGACGGTGGGATGGATGCCGATGGTGGCGTCGAACTGCGCCTTGGTCGCGCCCAGCTTCACGGCGATCGCGATGCCCTGGATCACCTCGCCGGCGTCGGGACCGATCATGTGCGCCCCGACCACGCGCTGGCTCGCGCGCTCGACCACCAGCTTCACGAAGGTGCGCTCCGGCTTCTGCGTCATGGCGAGCTTGAGCGCCCGGAACGAGGCCCTGTAGAGGTCGAGCTCGCCGAAGCGCTCGCGCGCGCGCTCCTCGGAAAGCCCGACGCTGGCGAGGTTCGGATCGGCAAAGACCGCAGTCGGCACGTTGTCGTGATCCACCGGTGTCGGCTCGCCGCGGAACAGCGTGCGCGCAAGCCACATCGCCTCGGCAGTGGCCACCGGCGTCAGATTGATCCGGTTGGTCACGTCGCCGATGGCATGGACGGAGTCTACCGTGCTCCTGGAGTAGCGATCCACGATGACCGCGCCGTCGGCGGCGAGTTTCACGTCCGCCGCCTCGAGGCCCAGGTTGGCGGTGTTCGGCCGGCGCCCGGTGGCGAACAGCACCAGGTCGGCGTCCTGGCGCGAGCCGTCGCCGTAGGCGACCTCCAGGCTCCCGTCCGGGCGCTTCGCGATCGCCGTGGGCTCGGCGCCGAAGTGCAGCCGCAGGCCCTTGGCTGCCATCTCCTCGGCGATGCGCTCCCCCAGCTCGGCGTCGAAGCCGCGCAGCAGGCGCCGGCCGCGGTAGGAGAGGGTGGTCTGGACGCCCAGGCCGTGGAGGATCGAGGCGAACTCGAGCGCGATGTACCCGCCCCCCACCACCAGGGCGCGCGCCGGAAGCTGCGCGAGGTGGAACGCCTCGTTGGAGGTGATGGCGTGCTCGCGCCCGGGGATCGGCGGCACCTGGGGCCAGGATCCGGTGGCCACCAGGATGTGCTTCGCGGAATGGCGCCTGCCGTCGACTTCCACTTCGTGGGGGCCGAGCAGGCGCGCCCGGCCGCGGTGGATCTCGGCGCCGGCCGCCGCGAGCACGCGCTCGTAGACCGCGTTGAGGCGTGCGATCTCGCGGTCCTTGTTCGCGAGCAGCCGGCGCCAGTCGAAGCTCGGCGCTCCCACGGTCCAGCCGAAGGCGGCGGCGACCTCGAAGTCCTCCCGGAAATGCGCTGCGTACGCGAACAGCTTCTTCGGGATGCAGCCGACGTTGACACAGGTGCCGCCGAAGCGGTCGGACTCGGCGACCGCGACGCGCGCGCCGTAGGACGCCGCGACGCGGCTCGCTCGCACGCCGCCCGAGCCGCCTCCTATCGTGAAGAGGTCGTAGTCGTAGGCCACGCCGGGAACCGCTGAAGGTTAGTTGGCAGGCCGCGATTCTACCAGCGCGTAGCGCTCGGCCGAGGCGCGCACCGCGCCCTCGGCCACGAGCTTGTCCAGGTGCGCGGCAAGCGAGCGCGCCGCCACGCGATGGATGCGCACCGGCACGTCGTCGTAGACCAGGGGAAGCAGCTCTTCGAGCGACGCTTCGCGCAGCTTTTCCAGTCCCTGGATCACCTTTCTTTCTCTTCCGAGCCGATGCGCGATCAGCCGGCGCAGCTCCTGGTGAGGGGCGCCGATGAGATAGCCATGCCCGGGCGCGAGGATGCGCAGCTCCTCGGCAAGCAGCTTCTCGAGCGAGCGCAGGTAGGCGCGCATGTCGCCGTCGGGCGGGTTGATGACCACGGTCGAGCCCTGCATCACGTGGTCGCCGGTGAACAGCATTCCGCTCTCCTCGAGCAGGTAGCAGAGGTGATTCGAGGCGTGCCCGGGCGTATGGATTGCGCGCAGGCTCGCGCCGCCGAGGTC
Organism: Burkholderiales bacterium; assembly: GCA_035514595.1. GTDB lineage: Bacteria > Pseudomonadota > Gammaproteobacteria > Burkholderiales > SG8-39 > SCGC-AG-212-J23. The sequence continues at coordinate 8,180 of DATKAX010000257.1, read as the reverse complement.
CAGGCACTGGCCGTTCTCGAGCACGACATCCGGCTCGAAGGAGCCGTCCTGGCCGGCGGGCGCCGGGCGCCCGAGCACCTGCGCCCCGGTCGCCGCCTTGAGCGCGGCCGCGGCCGGCGAATGGTCCATGTGCGTATGCGTGCACAGGATCCAGCGCAGCCGGCCCTTGGTTTCTTCGAGCAGTCTTTCCACGTGGGAATCGATTGCCGGCCCCGGGTCGATCACCGCGAGCTCGCCCACGCCCACGACGTAGCTGTTGGTGCCCGGCCCGGTCATCATGCCGGGGTTGGGCGCGATGAGGCGCGTCACGCGCGCATCGAGGCGCTTGGGCACCCCGGGCAGGAGCTCGGTGCTCGTCTCCCCGGTTTCCTCCGGATCGCTCCAGTGGATCTCGAAGTACGGCGGGTCGCCCCGCCGGAACAGCTTCGGCCCGTCCTTGCCTCGCGCCCAGCAGGCGTGGTTGGTCTCGACTTCGGGGATCGAGCGTGCGTGCTCCAGGGCCTCGCGCGGACCCTTGAATCGCTTGAGCTCGGCGAGCATGTGTCGCGTGGCGAACACCAGCTCGAGCTCGCCGCGTTCGGCGCGCTCGAGCGCCTCGCGCGGTCCGGTCCACAGATGGTGCACCGTCTCGGTGGCGTCGTGCGCGCCTTCCTGCCCCTGCGGCGCGAGCGCGGCGAAGAAGCGCGTGTCGAAGCGCCGCGGCCTTCCCGGCGCCGTGATCCAGTGGCCGTAGTAGGCGAGCTCGCCCGCGGGAAGATAAAGGTCCTCGCGCTCGAGGAACTCGGCGAAGGGATGATCGCGAAATCCGATCAGCGCGGCGGCGCGCTCGGGGGAAACCCGACAGCCCGCGGCGTCGCAGGCGAGGAGCACCCCGCCTTCCTCGAAGCACTCGCGCAGCGCCGCGACGTAATAGGCGATGCCGCCGGCGATTCCCAGGCGCTCGCTCGCCGCGGCCTCGGTGATTCCGCGCACGCGGCGCAGCACACGCGGGTCGCAGTCCGCGGCGTCCACCGAGCCGCCGGGAAACACGTAGGCGCCGCCGAGGAATACCGCGCTCGGCGTTCGCTGCAGCATCAGCGTCTCGAGACCGGCCGCGCCCTCCCGCAGCAGGATCAGGGTCGCGGCGGGGCGCGGAGCGAGCTTCATCCGCCGCTGCGCCCGGCGCGGTCCTTGTCGTTCTGCGCCTTGATGAGCGCGCGCATGCGCTCCCAGTCGGCGTCGGTAAGGCTGTCGAGCTGGGTGAAGTAGCCGCCCGCGCCGGTCGCGAGGTAGCCCGCGCCGTCGATGGCCACCGTTTCCCCGGTCAGCCACTCGCAGCCGTCGGCCATCAGGAACGTCGCCAGGTTCTGCAGCTCCTCCATGCGCCCGATGCGACGCATCGGGTTCAGCTTCGCGGAATCCTCGAAGCCGCCGCCGGGTCGAAGCCGCTTCGCCGCGCCTTCGGTGGGGAACGGGCCCGGCGCGATGGCGTTCAGCCGGATGCCGTAGCGGCCCCATTCGACCGCGAGCGATTTCGTCATCACGTGCAGGCCCGCCTTCGACATCGCCGAGGGCACGACGTAGGGCGAGCCGGTGTGCACCCAGGTGACCAGGATGCTGACCACCGAGCCCTTGTGGCCGCCCGCGATCCAGCGCTTGCCGACCGCGTGCGTGACGTAGAACGTGCCGTGGAACACCGTGTTCGCGATGGCGTTGAACCCGTTCGGCGAGAGGTCCTTGGTGGGGCTGATGAAATTGCCCGCGGCGTTGTTGACCAGTCCGGTGAGCGGCCCGGCCTCGTCCCAGATGCGCTGCACCATCGCATCGACCGCCTGCGCATCGCGGATGTCCACCGGGTGGGTTTTGACCTCTCCCCCGAAAGCTCCCTTCAGCTCTTCGGCAGCGGAATCGAGCACGCTCGCGCGCCGCCCGGCGAGCCACAGCTCCGCGCCGAGCCCGAGGTACCTGGCGGCGATCCCCTTCCCGAGCCCGGTGCCACCGCCGGTGACGAGGATGCGCTTGCCCTTCAGGAGGCCGGGTTGGAACACCCTCCGATTCTAAATGGGGTCAGATCCGGTTTTTCGCGGCGGGCGAAGATTCGGCCGATCGCGGCCAGGATCAGGCGGGACACCGCCTGCGCGCGTTCGCGGCGCGCCTGGGCCACGATCCGCTCCATCAGCTCCGGATTGTCGAGAAGATCGCGGTAGGTGGGTGTCATCGCGGGTTCCTCAGTTGAGCGCGACCGCGGCCTCGCCGCCGAGCGCGTTGACGATGGCAAGGCCGGCGTGGCGCAGGCGATAGCAGGCGCCCTTCGCCAGCACCACGTCGCGCGGCTGGTTCTCTTCGGTGATCCAGATCGAGCCCTCGACGGCGCACACGGTGCTGCCTGCGCCGTCGAGGAGCTTCAGGGTCTGGTTGGCGCCCAGGCGGATGGCGCCGGCGGTCAATTCGATCTTCATCTCGGGCTCCTTGTGTTTTGCATGCGCAGGATGCATCCTTCTCGACGGGTTCTCAAACGGTAAATACGCAGGATTTGGATGCCAAACAGGAATGCGATCCCGCCGCTCGGCCTGCTCGTCGGGTTCGAAGCCGCGGCGCGCCGCCTCTCGTTCACCAAGGCCGGCGAGGAGCTCCACGTCACGCAGTCGGCGGTCAGCCGGCAGATCAAGGCGCTCGAGGAGGGCCTCGGCGTGGCGCTGTTCCAGCGCCGCCATCGCTCGCTCGCGCTGACCGAGGCGGGCCAGCAGTACTACGCCGCGGCGGCGCAGGCGCTCGCCACGATGCGCGCCGCGACCGAGCGGCTGCGCGCGCAGGCCGGCCGCCGCGCGCCGCTTTCGGTCACCACCACGCATTCGTTCGCCGCGCTCTGGCTGATTCCCCGGCTCGCGGGTTTTACGCGCGCTCACCCGGGCGTCGACGTGCGCATCACGGCGGACACGCGAGTGCAGGACCTCGAGCGCGACGCCCTCGACGTGGCGATCCGCCACGGACCGCCGTCACTCGCCGGGCCGAACGCGCAGCGCCTGTTCGGCGAGCGGGTGTTTCCGGTGTGCAGCCCGAAGCTGCTGGCGAAGAAGCCGCTCAGGAAGCCGGCGGACCTCGCGCAGCACGTGCTGCTGCAGTACGACGATCCGGACGGGCGGCATCCCTGGCTGCACTGGAAGACCTGGTTCGAAGTCGCCGGCATCGCGGAGCTGCGGCCCGCGGCGACGCTGTCGTTCTCGGGCTACGAGCAGATCATCCCCGCGGCGCTGGCCGGCCACGGCGTGGCGCTCGGCCGCAGCCCCCTGGTGCGCGATCTTCTCGCCGCGAAGAAGCTGGTGGCGCCGTTCAGGCGCAGCGCCGATCCGGCGCGCGCCTACTTCGCGATCGTTTCCGGGAACGCCTCCGGCCGGCCGGAGGTCGCGGCGTTCGTCGACTGGCTGAAGGCGACCGCCGGAAAATCGGGGACGTCTACCGATTTCCTCCAATGAGTGGATGCTTAGTCATAAGCCGCGTGCTTGGTCGCTTCGCGGCCGCCGGGCGCGGAAATCGGTAGACGTCCCTGATTTAGACGGTGAGCACGATCTTGCCGATGTGCTGCGAGCTTTCCATCAGGCGGTGCGCCTCGGCGGCCTGCTCGAGCGGGAAGCTTTTGTAGATTACGGGACGGATCCTGCCCGCCTCGATGAGCGGCCAGATCTTCTCGCGCAGGTTGCGCGCGAGGTGGCCCTTGTACTCCACGCTGCGCGGGCGCAGCGTCGAGCCGGTCAGCGTGAGGCGCCGGCGCAGCACCGCGTCGAGGTTGAGCTCGGTCTTCGCGCCGCGCAGGTAGGCGATGAACACCAGGCGGCCGTCGTCGGCGAGGCATTTCAGCTCGCGCGGCACGTAATCGCCCCCGACCATGTCGAGGATCACGTCGACGCCCTTGCCGCCGGTGGCGGCGAGGGTTTCCGCGCTCCAGTCCTGCGTGCGGTAGTTGAACGCCTTCTCGGCGCCCAGGCGCACGCAGGCGGCGCACTTTTCCACCGAGCCGGCGGTGGCGAACACGCGGTTGCCGGTCGCGGCCGCCATCTGGATCGCGGTCACGCCGATGCCCGAGGTGCCGCCCTGCACCAGCAGCGACTCGCCGGGCGCGAGCTTCGCCCGGTCGTAGACATTGCCCCAGACGGTGAAGAAGGTTTCGGGCAGCGACGCCGCCTCGACGAGCGACAGGCCCTTGGGGACCGGCAGCGCCTGGACCTCCGGGGCGACGCAGTACTCCGCGTAGCCGCCGCCGTTCACCAGCGCGCACACCTGATCGCCCGGCTTCCAGAGCTTGACCGATGCGCCGACGCCCGCCACTTCGCCGGCGATCTCCAGCCCCGGCAGGTCGGAAGCATCCTTGGGTACCGGGTAGTGGCCGGTGCGCTGCAGCAGATCGGGCCGGTTGACGCCTGCGGCAGCGACCTTGACCAGGATCTCGTTCGGCTTGGGCTGGGGCTGGGGACGGTCGGCGGGCTGCAGCACTTCCGGGCCGCCCGGCCGCGTGATCTCGACGGCGCGCATGGCGTGCGATACTAATTGAATATCGCACCCGCAACGAGGAGGAGTTCGATGAGGCTCGACTATCTTGCCGCCGCGGCGGCCATGCTCGCCGTCGCCGCGCCGGCGGCCGCGGATTTCAACGACAAGAAGCCGGTCACGGCCACCGTCACCGGCGCGACGCCGAGCGGCTATCCGCGCACCATGGTGGAAGGGCTCAACGCGGTGGTGCGCGACGCCTATCCCGGCTCGGCGGTGTCGTTCAAGCCGAACTCGCCGGGCGGCGGCGTGCAGGCCATCGCCACCGGCCAGGCCGATTTCACCGCCACGGCGACCGGCACCGAGATCAAGCTCGCCAACGACGGCCAGTTTCCCTTCAAGGAGTCGCTGAAGGGCAAGTTCAGCTACGTCGGGATGCTCTACGACAACCAGTTCATCCACTTCCTGATGACCAAGGAGTGGGCGGAGGCCAACGGCATCAAGTCATGGTCCGACATCGCGGCGAAGAAGCCGAGGATGCGGCTTGCGATCAACCGCCCCGACAACCCGCAGACCACCATCGGCGGGCCCTACGAGGTGATGAAGGCGCACGGCTTCGCCATCGACGACATCGAGAAGTGGGGCGGGAGCTACGTCCTGGGCAACAGCTCGATCGGGCTTGCCGCGATCACCGACGGCAAGGCCGACGTGTTCATGAACGCGCGCAACGTCGGCGACTCGCTCGTCAAGGACATCGCCGGCAAGCGCGCGCTGCTGTGGATCGACGGCGAGCGCCCGACGGTCCAGAAGGCGGCCGACACCTTCAGTTTCGTCGCCGACATGGTGCCGGCCGGCACCTATCCGTTCATGGAGAAGGACTACCCCACGGTGCGCATGTGGGTGTCGCTGCTCGCCGGCAGCCACGTTTCCGACGAGGTGGTCTACAAGTACGTGAAAGCGCTGGCCGAGAACGAGACGCGGGTGCAGTCGATCGGCGGCTCGCTGAAGAGCTCTCCCTTCACGCGCAAGAAGATGGTGACCAACCCGGCGAAGCTCGCCTACCACCCCGGAGCGCTGCGCTACTACAAGGAAGCCGGCCTGCTGCAGTAAGGCCAGCGCCCGGGCTTGCGGCTCTTTCGCGAAGGCATCCGGCACCGCCCGGGCGGTGCCTTTGCGCTGCTCATCCGGGCGGGCTCGGTCGCCGCCGCGATCTACGTGCTGTGGATCGGGGCGCTCTCGACGATCTCGGGAAACGCAGCGCTGTGGCTCGCCGGCCATGTCGAGAGCGTCGAGCCGCTGCACGCGCCGCTTCTCGCCTTCGCCACCTGGGCGCGCGCCTACACCGCGAACTGGCATCTCGACATCTCGATCTTCATCGGCATCACCTTCCCGATCGCGTTCCTGACCACTACCGCGCACCGCGGCCGCTCGCGCCTCGCCTGGACCGACGTCGCGCTCGCTGCGGCTTCGATCGCGGTGGCGCTTTACTACATCGTCCTCAACGACAAGTTTCTCAACTGGAGCCGCGGCTTCTCGCAGCCGACCACCGGCGACGTGGTCGCGGGGTTCGCGCTGCTCGCCCTGGTGGTCGAGCTCTGCCGGCGCTCGGTGGGCTGGGGCCTCACCTCGATCGTGCTGCTGCTGCTCGCCTTCACGGTGCTCGGCGAATGGATGCCGGGCGCGCTCAAGCACGAGAACTTCGGCATCCCGTACTTCATCGAGATGATGACCATCATGGAGAACGGGATCTACGGCGCGCCGCTCGAGGTGGCGGCGACCTACGCGTTCCTGTTCGTGCTGTTCGGCAGCTTCTTCGAAAGATCCGGCGGCGGCAAGCTGTTCTTCGATCTCGCCGGGGCGGCGACCGGGCGCATGCGCGGCGGCGCGGCGAAGGCCTGCGTCACGGCGAGCGGCCTGTACGGCTCGGTCTCGGGCAGCCCGACGGCGGACGTCGCCACCACCGGGCCGCTCACCATCCCGATCATGAAGAAGACCGGCGTGCCCGCGGCGCGCGCCGGCGCGATCGAAGCCACCGCCTCGAGCGGCGGCGCGATGCTGCCGCCGGTGATGGGCGCGGTGGCGTTCATCATGTCGGACATCACCAACATCCCGTACGCGTCGATCTGCTGGGCGTCGCTGGTTCCCGCGCTGCTTTACTACTACTCGATCTACCTGCTGGTGCACAACGAGGCGGTGCGCAACAACGAGCCGCGCATGGCCGAGGAGAGCATCGTGCCGCTCGCGCGCGCGCTCGCGGGCGGCTGGCGCCACCTGCTGCCGCTCGGCGCGCTCGTCGGGCTGCTGGTCTCCGGCTATACGCCGGTGTACGTCGCGGCCGGCGCCACCGCGGCGGTGATCGCGCTGTCGTGGTTCCACCGCCCCACCGCGATCGGGCCGCGCCGCTTCGTCGATTGCTGCACCGACACCATCACCCAGCTCGTGCCGCTGGTGGGCGCGGTGGCCGCCGCGGGCGTGGTGATCGGCGCGATCGAGATCAGCGCGCTCGCCGGCAAGTTCACGCTGCTCATCAACATGGCCGCGGGCGGGCTGCTGATCCCGACGCTGCTGCTCTCGGCGGTGTTCCTGGTGCTGCTCGGCATGGGCATGCCCACGCCGGCGGTGTACATCATGGGCGCGGCGCTGCTCGCGCCGGCGCTGCGCGGCGTGTTCGACCTGCCCGAGATGCAGGTGCATCTGTTCATGCTGTACTTCGCGTGCCTTTCGGCGATCACGCCGCCGGTGGCGGTGGCCAACTTCGCCGCCGGCGCGATCGCCGGCGTCAACCCGATGTCGCTCGGGCCCTACGCCGTGAAGCTCGCCATCGGCGGCTTCATCCTGCCGTTCTACTTCATCTTCAATCCGGGCCTCAACATGCAGGGCGACCCGGTGTACGTGCTCGAATGCATCTTCTTCGCCATCGCGATGGTGACCTTCGCCTCGTTCGCGCTGCAGGGCACGCTGGGGCTGCGCCCGATTCCCTGGCCGCTGCGCTGGCTGCTGTTCGCCTGCGCGGTCGGCAGCGTGTCGCCGCGCTTCGACTTCACGCTCGCGGTGACGCTCGCCGGCACCTCAGTGCTGGCATTTGTCTATCTGCGCCGCCGCCCAGCGAAGGTCGACGTTTCCGCCTGACAGGACCACGCCGACACGCAGGCCTTTCACATTCAGTCTCCCGTTGTAAAGAGCGGAGAAAGCAAGAGCTCCGGTCGGCTCGACGACGATCTTCATCCGCTCCCAGAGGAAGAACATCGCGCGCAGCAGCCCGTCGTCGTCCACGGTGAGCATGTCGTCCACGTAGCGCAACACCAGCGGAAAGGTCAGCTTGCCGAGCGAGGTGGTGCGCGCGCCGTCGGCGATCGTGTCCGGCACCGGAATCACTTTGAGGGTTTTGGTTTTGAAAGACTGTGTTGCATCGTCCCCGGCCGCCGGCTCGACCCCGATCACGCGGCAGCCGGGCGCGAGGTGCTTCGCGGCGAGCGCGCAGCCCGAGAGCAGGCCGCCGCCGCCGCAGGGAACGAGCAGCGCGTCGAGCGCTCCCGCGTCCTCGAAGAGCTCCTTCGCCGCCGTGCCCTGGCCGGCGATGATGTGCGGATGGTCGAACGGCGGAATCAACGTGAGGCCGCGCGCCTTCGCCAGCCGTGCAGCGATCTCCTCGCGGTCCTCGCCCTTCTGATAGACGATGACCTCGCCGCCGTAGCCGCGCGTCGCCTCGAGCTTCACCT
>DATKAX010000256.1:0-4083 GCA_035514595.1 Burkholderiales bacterium | reverse complement strand
AGGCTGAAGTGGATGTGGCAGCTCGAGCCGGCGCCGTCGGCGGCGAACTTGGCCATGAAGGAGACGCTCATGCCCGCCTGCTCGGCGATCTCCTTGAGGCATTGCTTGAATACGGTGTGGCGATCGGCCATCTCGAGCGCCTCGGCGTAGCGCACGTTGAGCTCGTGCTGGCCCGAGCCCCACTCGCCCTTCGAGGTCTCGACCGGCACGCCGGAGCGCTTGAGGTGGCGGCGCGCCGCGGCGTGGAAGCTCTCGGTGCGCGTGCCTTGCAGGATGTGGTAGTCCTCCAGGTACCAGCCCGCGGGCTCGAGGTCGCGGTAGCCCTTCAGCGCCGCGTCGCGGAAGCTGGTGCGGAAGAGATAGTGCTCGAGCTCGGTGGCGGCGAAGCCGGTGTAGCCCTGCGCCGCGGCGGCCTCGACCTGGCGGCGCAGGATCGAGCGCGGCGCGACCGCGACCGGCTCATGCGTTTTCCCGTCCTTCACGTCGCAGAGCACCAGCGCAGTGGACTCCAGCCAGCTCGCGAGGCGCAGCGTGCGAATGTCGGGCACGAGGTGGAAGTCGCCGTAGCCGAGCTCCCAGTTCGCGAACTTGTACCCAGGCACCGGCTCCATTTCCATGTCGACGGTGAGCAGGTAGTCGCAAGCGTGGCCGCCGTGCTTGCTCACCTCGTCGACGAAGAATTCGGCATCGAAGCGCTTGCCGAGGAGCCGGCCGTAGTGATCCGTGAAACCCGCCACCACGGTCTCGATCTCGCCCTTTGCCGTCAGCTCTCGCAGTTGTCCGAGCTCGAGGATCCCTCTTGACGTGCTTTTTGGTCCACTCATAATCCTAGTATCTCATCTGTGATACAGGACATGGCCGTCTCCCTGAGGATCTCCGAACGCGTGAGGGCGATCGAGGAGAAGGTGGACGCGGAGGAAGCGCGCGGAGCGTTTCACGCCGAGGCGCGGCGCAGGCTCGCAAGGATGAAGCAGCGGGGTGTGGGCATTCCTGCCGGCGAAGTATTCGACTACCTGACGCGGCGGGCGCAGGGAGCAGCCGCGACACGGCCCAAGGCACGCAAGCTGCCGTGATCGTTTTCGCCGAGGAGGCGCTTGCCGACCTCGAGCGAATCTTCGATTTCAATTCTCCCGGGATCCGGCCACCGCTTTCGAGCATATCGAGGCGATTCGCGGTGCAGTACGCAGTTGCGCGAGCTGATCATCTCGCACGGAAAGACCGGGTACGTTGCGCTGTACGAGTACTCGCCGCTCGCCAAGCTGATCCGGGTCGCGGCGATCCGCCACCAGCAGGAAGCCGGATATCGCGGCGGCTGAGCCTCAAGCATCGGGGTTCGCACCTCGCCGGTCAGGTCTTTGCCGCCGATGATCACCACCGACTCGAGCTTATGCGCCCGCGCCTCGAGGTCTTTGCGCTCCTGTGGGTTCGGCATGAATGAATCCCGCAATCTAATGTCAAAATGGGCGCCTTGCTACCCCACGACTTCCATCCCGTCCTGCAGCGCTGGTGGGCGGGGCGCTTCGCCGAGCCGACCGAAGCCCAGCTCGAAGGCTGGCGCGCCATCCGGCGCGGCGAGCATACGCTGATCGCGGCGCCCACCGGATCCGGGAAGACGCTCGCCGCCTTCCTGACCGCGATCGACAGCCTGCTGCGCGAGGGCCTCGAGCGAGGAGGGCTCGCGGACGAGGTGCGGGTGATCTACGTCTCGCCGCTCAAGGCGCTCTCGGCCGACATCCACAAGAACCTCGCCGAGCCGCGGCGCGAGATCCGTGCCCTCGCCGAGGCCATGGATTTCCATGGCGCGAGAATCACCGCGGCGGTGCGCTCGAGCGACACCCCGCAAGGCGAGCGCGCGGCGATGCTGAAGAAGCCGCCGCACATCCTGGTGACCACGCCGGAGTCGCTGTATCTCCTGCTCACCGCCGGGCGCTCGCGCGCCATGCTGAAGAGCGCGCAGGTGGTGATCGTCGACGAGATCCACGCCGTGCTGCAGTCGCGGCGCGGCGCGCATCTCGCGCTGTCGCTCGAGCGCCTGGATCACGTCTGCGGCCGGCGCCTGCAGCGCATCGGGCTTTCGGCGACCCAGAAGCCGATCGACGAGGTGGCGAGATTCCTGACCCGGGATCCTTGCACGGTGGTGGATAAAGGGCACCAAAGAAAGATCGACCTCGCCATCGAAGTCCCGGGGTCGCCGCTCGAGGCGGTGATGTCCGGCGAGGTGTGGCAGGAGATCTACCAGCGGCTGGTGGCGCTCATCGCAGAGCATCGCACCACCCTCGTCATGGTGAACACCCGGCGCCTTGCCGAGCGCATGGCGCACCAGCTCTCGGAGCGGCTGGGCGAGGAGGTCGTCGCCGCGCACCACGGCAGCCTGGCGAAGGAAGCGCGCCTGGACGCCGAGGCGCGCCTGCGCGAGGGCAGGCTCAAGGTGCTGGTGGCCACTGCCTCGCTCGAGCTCGGCATCGACATCGGCCACGTCGATCTCGTTTGCCAGATCTCCTCTCCGCACCGCATCGCGACGCTTCTGCAGCGCGTCGGGCGCTCCGGGCATACGGTGCACGGCGTGCCGAAGGGCAGAGTCTTCCCGCTCACCCGCGACGACCTCGTCGAATGCGCGGCGATGGTGCGTGCGGTGCAGGCAGGCGAGCTCGACCGAATCGCAATCCCCGACCAGCCGCTCGATGTGCTCGCGCAGCAGATCGTGGCCGAGACCGCGGCGCAGGAGGAGTGGGACGAAGACGCGCTTTTGTCCCTGTTCAGGAACGCCTATCCCTATCGTGACCTCGGGAAGGAGCAATACCTGGAGGTCGTCGAGATGCTCGCGCGCGGCTACGCGACGCGGCGCGGCCGGCGCGGCGCGCTCCTGCATCACGACCGGCTGAACGGCAAGATCCGCGCTCGGCGCGGCGCGCGCATGACCGCGATCCTCAACGGCGGGGCGATTCCCGAGGTGTTCGACTACCGCGTGCTGCTCGAGCCCGAAGGCCAGATGATCGGCACGCTGAACGAGGACTTCGCGATCGAATCGCTGCCCGGGGACGTGTTCCAGCTCGGCAACACCTCCTGGCGCATCTTGCGCATCGGCAACGGCGCGGTGCGCGTGGCGGACGCCGCCGGCCAGCCGCCCTCGATGCCGTTCTGGCTCGGCGAGGCGCCTGCGCGCAGCGCGGAGATGAGCGCCGCGGTTTCCCGGCTTCGAGCAGAGATCGATGCGTTGCTGCCCGGTCCCGACACGCCGCGAAGCCAAAGTGAATTGGATTCTTCGATTCAATTTCTTGTTACTGAATACAACTTAAAACGGCCTGCGGCCGAGCAGATCGCCGCGTATCTCGCCGAAGGCAAGCGCAGCCTGGGCGTGGTGCCGACGATGGGCCGGATCGTGCTCGAGCGCTTCTTCGACGAGTCGGGCGGCATGCAGCTCGTGCTGCACGCGCCCTTCGGCAGCCGGGTGAACCGCGCCTGGGGGCTCGCGCTGCGCAAGAAGTTCTGCCAGGGCTTCAACTTCGAGCTGCAGGCGGCGGCCACCGAGGAGGGGCTGATCCTGTCGCTCGGCGCCGCGCATTCGTTCCCGCTCGAGGAGGTGTTCCGCTACCTGCATCCGGGCACGGTGCGCGAGACCCTGACGCAGGCGGTGCTCGATTCGCCGATCTTCGAGACGCGCTGGCGCTGGACCACCACGCTCGCGCTCGCGGTGCCGCGTAGCCGCGGCGGTGCGCGCGTGCCGGCGCAGATCCAGCGCATGGCCGCCGAGGACCTGCTGCAGGCGGCGTTCCCCGATGCCGTCGCCTGCCAGGACAACCTGCGCGGCGCGCGCGAGATCCCGAGCCACCCGCTCGTCGACCAGGCGCTGCGCGATGCGCTGGAAGAGGCGATGGATTTGCCGGGTCTCGAAGCTCAACTGAAGAGAATTCTTTCAGGAGAGATCGGGTGCATCGCCCGCGATACGCCGGAGCCGTCGGTGCTGTCGCACGAGCTCCTCAATTCGGCGGTCTACACGTTTCTCGACGACGCGCCGCTCGAGGAGCGGCGCACGCGCGCGGTCTACACGCGGCGCGCCACCGAGCCGCGCAGCGCTGACGACCT